>JAQGNS010000481.1 GCA_028291705.1 Nevskia sp. | reverse complement strand
ATTGACTTTCGGCTTAGAAGGCCGATGCTCTATCCGACTGAGCTACGGGCGCCTGACGGCGTAGTGAATGGCGGAGAGGGAGGGATTCGAACCCCCGGACGGGATGAACCGTCAGCGGTTTTCAAGACCGCCGCAATAGACCACTCTGCCACCTCTCCGGAGCATGGACCGCGCTATTTTATTTCAAACGAGAGTCCGCAAGCCGATCCGTGGACGAAAAAGCTCAAAAAAAGCCGTGAGAATCGATCATGCGGCCTCGAACTGGCCTCTTTGGGGCCGTCTTTGGCTATAATGCGCGCCCCGTGCCGAGATAGCTCAGTCGGTAGAGCAACTGATTCGTAATCAGTAGGTCGGAGGTTCGATTCCTCTTCTCGGCACCAGTTTTCGCATTTTGGGGTGGTGCAGGGGCAGGAATTCGGCACGCGGGGCTTTTCTGTTTCGTTACCAATCGGTTAAAATGGTCGTCTTTGGTGGGCGTAGCTCAGTTGGTTAGAGCTCCGGATTGTGATTCCGGAGGTCGTGGGTTCGAGTCCCATCGTCCACCCCAAAGTTTTGTCGTTTCAAGCTGGGCTGTTAGCTCAATGGTAGAGCAGCTGACTCTTAATCAGTAGGTTCCAGGTTCGAGTCCCGGACAGCCCACCAGCATTTTCAGCAAGCGCTGGTCAGCGACTTGCCAACGTTTCAGAACGAAGTATCTCGTCGGCCTCGGCCGGCGTTTTTCGTTCTGGCGCCCTATGCCGCTTCGGCCGGCGCCGCCACACGGCGGCAAAGCTGCTCCAGCAGATCGAATCCCAGGTCCGGCTTGCGTTGCCATCCGGCGTGTCCGGAACGTACGGCGCCCTGCCCCAGGCTGGCGAACTGGCTGTTCCAGTGCAGCGCCCATTGCCAGGCCCGCTCGGGCGGCAGTTCCTGGTCACCCTCGTTGGAGAGCAGCACACTGGGCAGATCCAGGGTCAGGTCGGCCAATTTCTCCTGCAAGCCCAGGCGCACGGGATCGCTGGGCGCGGTGAGCAGGGCGCCGGCGATCACGTCAGGCTGGAGCGCCGCGGCGCGCACGGTCGCCAGGCAGGCGAACCCCTGTGCAACCACTACCACCGGCTGCGGCAGGCGGCGGGCTGCCTTCAATATGGACTGCGCCCAGACATCCAGATCGGGAATCTCCCACTCAGCCTGCCGGACCGTGCTGAACTCCGGCAGCCGGTGCCGCCAGTCCAGGGCCAATGCACCCTGAAAACCGGGCGCCAGCAGGATGGAGCAGCGCGAGAAGGGCGACGCAGCCCGCGCCGGCGCTTGCGGCGGAAACGGATAGGTTCCGGTCCGGGAACCCCGGACGAGCCCGGCGTGGGCTACTGCGGTGTGGAACTGCATGGTCAGTACCTGCCCTTCGCTTTGCTTGAGGCATATACCCTAACTCCAGCCTATATCGCGCCGGAAGATACAAAATCGAATAAGCATTGACCGATTCGGAGGCCGCGCTTTACCGCTCCCGGAAGTCACTGAACTTGCTGATTAAGAGTCAGTTGCTCCAGATCACTTACTTGATCGCCATCTGAGTGGCGGCGGTGCGCGGCTTGATCCATACCGGGCTGGTATACGCCAGGGACTGCCCCGCCGCGGAGTCGACGCGCACGAAGTACCAGTGTTCGCCATCCGCCTTCACCGGCAACTGGTAGCTCAGCGTATCGCCTGTGGCGATCGCAATCGGGTCCCCGACGGTGGAAGCAAGCAGCAGCTGCGGATTGGCGTGGTCGTACAGCCGCAGGGTGCCGTTGAAGAGCGCGCCGCTCACAGTCTTCACCTTGACCGTCAGCGGCACCGTCTTGCCCGCGTCGCAGCTCAGCTGCGCGCCCATCGGATGGCCTTCGGCCTGCATGTCGATGGCGAGGTCCTCGCCCGCCTCGCGCGAGACCTGCGCGAACATGCGCCGGTCGAGCATGGCACTGCGCAGGGTCTCCGGCTTGTGGTCGGCGGCGAGGATCACCGTCTTCGGATGCGTGGGCAGCGCCCAGGTGGTGTCGTGCATGTCTTCGCCGCCCACGGCGCCGATATGCCAACCGTTGTTCAGCGCGGTCATGTACCAATCGGCGTAGTAGTCGCGGCGGCCGCCGTCGGGATCGTCGTCGGTCGCGCCGCTGTTGAACAACTCCATGCCGACCATCTGCGTATCCGCCGACGCCACGTGCTGCAGCAGGTTCCAGTTGCGGCCGGGATCGCTGTCGCTGAGCTTTTTGTCGTTCGGGTGGTTGAAGATGGCGATGCCGTCGCTGGCGCCGCCCAGCACCGGGATTCCCGGATCGCGCTGCAGCCAGGAATAGAAGGTGCCCATGTCGATGTAGCCGCCATCGATCTTGGCGTTGGTGATGTCGGCCGAGAACAGCACGTTGATATGGCCGAAGCGGTCGGAGGTCCACTCGAAGCCGCGCAGCGCGGCGAAGGTATCGGTGGTGGCCGCTGCGGCCTGCTCCGCCGTGGCGCTCCACTTCCTCAGCTTGTCGTCGTTCGGCGTGAGGCAGGTCAGCAGGTTGTCCGGCGTGGTGAAGCAATCACTGCCGGTGCTGATGAAGATGTTCGGGTTGTAGGTGTCCGAATGCTCGGTGCCGGCGAAGAAGTCCAGGCCCTGCTGCGTGGCGATGCGGTAGTAATCCGAGGGCAGCGAATGGATGTCGCCGTCGGAATAGGCGCTATGCGCATGGATGCCGCCGCGCAACTGCTGCAGCGAGGACAGCGCCGGCCCGGCATACGCATCGCAGGCCAGTTCCGCCTGCGGCGCCGAAGGCGCGCCGGCCGAGCCGACGGAATCGGAACTGCCGCAGCCGACAAGAACCGGAAGGCACAGCGCCGGTACGAGAAGGGTTTTCGAAATCCGCATTGGAGCTGGTTTCCGGTTCTGCAAAAAATCAGAGGAGCGCCATCAATGTCCGGCTCCGCCCTCAGGGCGCGGCCGGCACCGTCATGCTGTAGATCTCCTGCGTGCGGTCCCGCTGCAGGCGTTGCGCGTCGCGGCTGCTGACGAACACCAGCGTGCCGCCGGACAGCACCGGCCACAGGTTGTTGCCCATGCCGGGAATCACCGTGGGCGCCGCCCAGCTACCATCGGCCTGCCGATGCGTGGCCACCAGGCGCCAGCGCCAGTCGGCCGAGCGCGTGTCCTGGCGCACCAGCACCACGTTGCCGGCCCCATCGAGGCCCAGGCGCGGGAATTCGGCACCGGAGTTCGCGTCGAGCGCCACCGCTTGCGGCGCGGTCCAGCTCGCGCTTGCCGTGGCCTGGCTTGCCGAAAGAATCGAGGTGAACACCCCGGCCGGTTGCAGGATCTTGGTATCCCAGGCCGCCACCAGGCTGCCATCGCCGGCATAAGCCAGCGTGGGATGACGGTCGGCATGATCGTGCGCGCCCAGGGAAGCGGGCGTGGTCCACGCCGACTGGCCAACCGGCAGCTGGGTTGCGTAGATCTGCCAGTCGTCCGGCTCCGTGCCCTCGCCGTAGCCGGTGCCGCCGGTCCACAGCGGGTCCTTGTCCTCGCGATCGTCCTGCCAGGCGACGGCGAAGCTGCCGTTCGCGGCGGCTACCGTCGGCCATACCGAGGCGGGGTAACGCGCCGAACGCGTATCCAGCGGCGAAGCGGCGTTGGAGGACTTGCCGGCGGCGCTCAGGTTGACCGGCGCGCTGGTGCCGCCGAGCATCTGCGCCCAGACGTCGAAGGGCTTGCCGCTGGCGATCTCCTGCCAGGCCACCAGCACCTTACCGCCGGTAGTTGCGATCACCGGGTGCTCGGCGCGACCCTGGTCGGGACTGCGGATGGCGATCTCCGGCTCCCAGGTCGCGCCCTCGTCCGGCGAATGGCGCATATAGATGGCGGTGCGGTACGGCACTTCGCCGGCACGGTCGTCCTGCCACACCACCCACACATCGGAACCGGCCGCGGCAACGCGCGGGAAGCGCGCATCGGAGGACGCCGGCACCAGATCGAACGGCGCGGCAGTGCCCGAGGCACCTATGCGCAGGTACTGGATGTGGCTGACACCGGCCTGGTGCAGCTCCGCCACCACGTGGGTGTAGGCCTTGCTGTGCGCCGCATCGGGGAAGCCGGTGAAATTGCCCTGGCTGCCGAGGATGACTTTGGCGCCGTCGTCCACGCCCTGGTCGGCCGGGATCGGCACCGTCGGCTGCGCCGTCGCCAGCGTGGGCGAAACGAAGATCGGCGAGGCCACCGCGCGCAACTGGTTGAACAGCACCAGGGATTGCAGCGTCAGGTTTGACGTATCGATGCCGGACGGCAGGCCGGTGCCGCGCACTTCCACCCGATACCAGGTCGGATCGGTGCCGGCATCCACATCCACCAGGTAGGTGCTGGTGAAGGGAATCAGGCCCGGGTGGAATTTCTTCAGCGGCCCGGCGGAGCGGCCCGGCGACTGGTACAGGTATACCGTAGTGCCGAAACCGTTGTTCACGGTGATGCGCAGCTGGCCGTGCGTGCCCGGCGCGGCGACGACTTCATCGCCCTGGATCGCCTCGAACACCCCGTCCTGCTGGAAGTCCGCCTCGAGCGTGACCATCGGCGTGCCCGGGAAGCCGGAATACACCGCCGTATGCCCGGAGCGCAGGCCGCTGACGATGCCCAGCTCGCTCTTGCGCGGCGCGAACACCTGGGTGGTGGGCGAGCTCGGGCCGGCGATCAGCCACAGCTCCTTGAAATGATCGTCGCAGGCGCCGGCCACGCCGAAGCGGTAGCCCGCGTTCCA
>JAQGNS010000470.1 GCA_028291705.1 Nevskia sp. | reverse complement strand
GCATTGCCATATCTATAGGTGAGGCAGCGCGCGTCGATCCGTGGCCTGCTTCGCCGTGAATCCGAGTGAACGGAGGTAGATGCCATGCTGGAGAAAGTCCCCTCGTTTCTAGGGCGCGCCCTGCGTGAGGCGCGGCCTGGCATAGAGCAACTCGCGTTCTACAGTCCGGGACTGTCTCCCGTACCGGAACTGATTCGTGTGTCGAGTCCGGCCTTTGCCGATGGTGGCCGCCTGCCCGAGCGGTTCACCGCAGACGGCGCGGGCATCTCGCCGCCCTTGCAGTGGTGGGGCGTGCCGGCCGGGGCTGAAGCCGCCGTGCTTCTGGTGGAGGATGCCGACAGTCCCACGCCAAATCCGCTAGTGCACGCCATCGTGTCGGGGTTCGCTGGCCGCGATACCGAAATGCCCGAAGCGGCGCTCGATGCCCATGGTGCTATCGACGACAGTCTGTTCCTGGGAAAGAACTCCGCCCTCAAGGCGGCGTGGATGCCGCCGGACCCGCCGCCCGGTCATGGGCCGCACCGCTATGTGTTCCAGGTCTATGTACTGAACGAACTGATCCAGTTCGGGCACGCACCGGGCAGGACTGAATTGCTCGAAGCCATCCATGGCCATGTCATGGCGAAGGGATGCCTGACGGGAATCTACGAACGCGATTAGCGGAAGAGGCCAGTCGAATGGCGAATCCATACGAATCCCGCCTGATCGTCCCGCCGGGCCGTTGGACTCCAGATCGTCGGATTCACGGGTGGAGCAGCTGCCGGCTGCTCTACCCGTGACGAGGAAAACCTACAAGCGCGGCCCGCGGCGTCCTCGATACCCGTTGAGCAGATAGACGGCGACGATCACCAGGAGTATCAGGCCCACCGGGCCGATGCCCCATCCCGCGCCCATCCCCCAGTAGATCCCGCCGCCACCACCGAACAACAACAAAACCAGAATCAGCACGATCAGCAAATCCATTTGCCTTCTCCTCATGACGCCATGAATTGGCGCCTGCAACTTGGAGTTGCGGCTGCGTCGCTTGGTTCAAGCGCATAGGCATACATCCGCTTGAACTCCTGCGCGCTGCGGGGTTCAAATTCATGCAGGCGATGGATTCATCCCTGCATCGGTCGTGGAGTTGTCTGTCGTTTGGGCAACGTCGAAGCGCCCGATCAGGTCGCGGCGCCAAATCCATCGCGCCGCGGCCTTCTTTGTATCCGGCTGCCGCCGCAAAAGCGCCCGGGTTGCCGTGCAGGATTCCCGTTTGAACTTGTGTCTCGCGGCGTGCCTCCCAATTGAAGCGGCAGGAAGCCGCTGTGTTGCATTCATCATATGGAGATACTGTTATGCAAAACCAGAACAACGATGCCATGAAGGTCCTCAACGACCTGATCACCACCTCGGAGGACGGGGAGAAGGGTTTCACCGAAGCGGCCGGCATTGCCAAGGATCCGAAGCTGCAGCTGCTGTTCCGCGAATGCGCCCGCGACTGCAAGTCCGCCGCGGCGGAACTGCAGGCCCAGGTGACGGCGCTCGGCGGCAAGCCCGGAGACAGCGGCAGCATCGCCGGCGCGGCCCATCGCGGCTGGGTCAAGGTCAAGTCCACGGTCGAGGACAGTAACATCGCCGTACTCGAGGAAGTAGAGCGTGGACAGGATCACGCCAAGGCGGCTTATATCAAAGCGGTCAAGGCCAACCTGCCGCCGCAGGTCAAGGCGCTGGTGCAGAAACAGCACGATGGCGCCCTGCGCAATCATGATCGCATCCGCGACCTGCGCAACCAGTACAAGGCCGGCGTCTGATTCTTTCCGATGTCTTCGCCGCCAGGCGGGTTCTCCGCCTGGCGGCGGTTACGTTGGCCGGATGATGCCTTCGACGCGGTAATGACGGTCAGCGTCAATTCTTTTCGCGTGCCAGCTTGGCGCGGTAGTACGTGAACTCCGCCCCGAACAGGAAGATCTGCGCCGCGTAATAAGTCCATACCAGCAGCACCGCGAAGGCGCCGGCTGCGCCGAAGGAAGAACTGAAGGCAGCCTTGCCGATATACAGGCCGATGAGGAATTTGCCGAAGCTGAACAGCGCGGAAGTCATCGCCGCGCCGACCCACATGTCGGCCCATTGCACCGCCGGGCTCGGCAGCAGTTTGTAGAGCATGGCGAAAACCACGGTGATGACGCCCAGGGATACCACGTAGTTGAGGCCTTGCAGCAAGGCTTCCTCTCCCGGGAAGGATTCTCCGATCAGGCGTCCGAAAGCGGAAATGCCGGCGCTGACCACCAGCGACACCAGCAGCAGGAAGCCCAGGCCGATCACCAGGCCGAACGACAGCAGCCGCGTGCGTACCAGGGTCCAGATGCCGCCCGGCGCCAGCGGCACTTTCCAAATGCGATCCAGGTCGCTCTTCAGCTCGTTGAAGACGGTGGTGGCGCCGACGATCAGGATGACCCCGCCGAGCATCACTGATACCAGGCTGCTGCCCTGATCGCGTGAACCGGCCAGTATCGCCTGGACCGCTTCCGCCCCGTTGTGCCCGATCAGACCGCCGATTTCATCCAGCACCGCGCCCCGCGCGGCGCCCTCGCCGAAAACCAGGCCGCCGATGGCGATGACGATCAGTAGCAGCGGCGCCATCGAGAACACGGTGCAGTAGGCCACCGCCGCGCCCATGCTGGATGCCCGATCCTCGATCCAGCCGTTGATCGACAAGCGCAGGATCCGGACGAAGCTGGAAGTTGTTTTTTCCATCGGTGGCTACGGTCAATGGAGCGACCTGACTTGGACCCTGATGCCGCGCAAAGGGTCCCGCTGCATCCGAACGGCGGTACACTGTTCCCGGATCGGACAACCTTGTGGTGCTTTCGCTGTCCCACCTGGGCCCCTGCATCAACCGCGAACGGAACTCGCATGAACCAACGTACATTCAGCCTGGAGTTGCGTCCAAGGATTCCGGACAAACTCCGCCGCCTGGAAGAACTGGCAAACAATCTGGTCTATTCCTGGGACCGGGAGGTCCGCGGCCTGTTCTGGCGCCTCGACCGGCAGTTGTGGCTCGACTGCGGCAACAACCCCAAGCTGTTCCTGCGCCGGGTGCCGCAGGCGCGGCTGGACAGCGTCGCCGAAGGCCGCGACTTCATGGAGGACTACAACCGGGCCCTGTCCTCGTTCGATTCCTACATGACCCTGGGGCCGCGGCCGGAAATCGACGGCTTGCTCGATCGCGGCTCGGACCTGATCGCCTATTTCTGCGCCGAATTCGGTTTGCACGAATCGCTGCCGATCTATTCCGGCGGCCTTGGCATCCTGGCCGGCGACCACTGCAAGGCGGCCAGCGACGTCGGTCTGCCGTTCGTGGCGGTCGGGCTGCTGTACCGGCAGGGCTACTTCGACCAGACCATCGACGGCGCCGGACGGCAGCAGGCACATGCCCACGTCTCCGACTTCGACGACCTGCCGATCCAGTTGTGCCGCGACGCCCATAACGCGGAAATCCGCGTCGGCGTCGAAGTGGCCGAACGCACGGTGCAGCTGCGGATCTGGCGCGCCTGGATCGGCCACGTCCGGCTGTACCTGCTGGACAGCGACGTGCCGGAAAATGCCGAGGCGGATCGCGCCATCACCCGCCAGCTCTACGGCGGCGACTCCGATACGCGCATCCAGCAGGAGATGGTGCTCGGCATCGGCGGCGTGCGCGCCCTGCGCGCCCTCGGCCATGCGCCGAACGCCTTCCACATGAACGAAGGGCACGCCGCCTTCATGGCGCTGGAGCGCATTCGCGAACAGGTGGTGGCCGGCGTCGATTTCGATACGGCGCTGGAACTGGTTGCCGGCGGCAACATCTTCACCACGCACACGCCGGTGCCGGCGGGTCACGACCGCTTCAGCCACAGTCAGATGCGCTGGTTCCTGCAGAAGCTGTTGCCCGCCCTCGGTTGCGAGGAGGACAAGGTACTGGCCCTGGGCTCCGGCGCAGAAGAGACGGGCGAACAATTCAACATGACCACCCTGGCGCTGCGTGCCAGCCGCTTCCACAACGGCGTCTCGCGCATCCACGGCGGCGTGGCGAGCCGCATGGAGCGGGAGCTGTGGCCGGACCTCGCGCCGGAAGAAAACCCCATCGGCTACATCACCAATGGCGTGCACCTGCACACCTTCCTGGCCCGCGCCTGGAGCCAGTTGTTCCACGACAGCTTCCGCGGCTGGCGCAACGAGCTGTTGGACGTCGACTACTGGTCGCGCATCGATTCCATCGCCTACGAGCGCTTCGCTTCGATCCGGCAGCAGCTCAAGCGCGACCTGCTGCTCGACGTGGAGGAGCGGATGCAGCGCCAGATGCGGCGCAACGGCGTGCCCGCCGCCGTCATCGCCCGTGCCGCGGCCCAGGTTTCGGTCAACGATTCCAGGACGCTGGTCATCGGCTTTGCCCGCCGCTTCGCCACCTACAAGCGCGCCACGCTGATCCTCACCGACGAGGCCCGCCTGGCGCGCATCCTCAACGATCCCGAGCGGCCGGCCATCATCATCTTCGCCGGCAAGGCCCATCCGCGTGACGAGCCCGGCCAGGCCATCATCCAGCGTTTGTACCAGACCAGCATGAAGCCGGAATTCATCGGCCGCCTGATCGTGCTGGAAGGCTACGACATGCTGCTGGCGCGCAACCTGGTGCAGGGTTGCGATGTCTGGCTCAACAATCCCGAGTACCCGCTGGAAGCCAGCGGTACCAGCGGCGAGAAGGCCGGCATCAACGGCGTGGTCAACGTTTCCGTGCTGGACGGCTGGTGGGACGAGGGCTACGACGGCAGCAATGGCTTCGCCGTCAAGCCGGTGGATCCCGCCTACTGGAGCGACCTGCCCGCCGAAGCCGCTGCGCTCCATCGCGACGAGGAGGAGGCGCGTCAGTTGCTCGACATCGTCGAGCACCAGGTGGTCCCGCTGTATTACGGTTCCGACGGCAAAGGCTATGCGCCGGAATGGGTGCAGCTCAGCAAGAACTCGATGAAGTCCCTGATCCCGCGCTACAACTCCGCGCGCATGGTGATGGACTACCTGCGCCAGGCTTATGCGCCGGCGGTGCGGCAGACGCGCAAGCTGGGTGAAGCCGGCGGCGCGGCGGCGCGCGAACTGGCGGCGTGGAAGAAGGTAGTGCATGGCTGCTGGAAAGGTGTGCGCCTGGATCTGGCGCAGGAGCCGGCGCAGAAACTGCCGCACGGCGATCGCCTGGTGCTCGAGGTCGGCGCGCGGCTCAATGGCCTGGGCATACAGGACGTGCTGGTCGAATGCGTGCTCGGCCGGGGCGAGGGCGAGGCCTTCCGCGTCGAGCAGACCCTGCCGTTCGCTCCGCAGGAGGGCGCCGCCGGCGAAACCGTGCGGTACCGTCTGGAACTCACGCCCCTGTCAGGCTTGCAGCACTACCGCATCCGCATCCGGCCGGTGCATGCGGCGATGTCGCATCCTCTGGAACTGGGCCTTTGCACCTGGCTGTAGTGCTCAGTCGTTAAGGGTCAGGGCGGCTAGCGGCCACGCTTCCGCAAGCTGGCCCAGGTGGATGTTGCGGCCGTGGGCCTGCCGGCGGTCCAGCAGGTCGGTGAATACCACCGCCTGCAGATCGCGGGGAAGCATCACACGCGTGTCGCCCCAGCTCTCCGCCGTGATTGCCAGGCTGTCCGCCGAGGACAGCAGGGCGGTCGGCAGGCGCGGCGCCAGCACCAGCAGTGCGGGGCCTGCGTCCAGCGTGCGGACAAAGGCGAGCAGGTGTTGCGCCTTCGCGCCCGCGACTTCGAGCGGCACGTAGCGCCCTTCGGCGAACAGCCTGGGCTGGCGTGCGCGATAGGCCAGCAGCCGGGCGATCAGGGCTTGCTTGATGCGTCCGTCCCGCCACTGTTGCAGCAGCTCATCGTCGGCCGGCGCGGCGGCAAGGGCGGCGGCGCGCGCGGCGAAATCCACCGGCCGGCGGTTGTCGGGATCGACCAGGCTCAGGTCCCACCAGTCGCAGCCCTGGTACAGATCGGGTACGCCGGGCGTGGTCAGGCGCAGCAAGGTCTGGCTCAGGCCATTGAGCGCTCCCGCGGCGGCGATGCTGGACACGAACGCCGACAGGTCCCGCAGGAACGCGGACCCGACCGAGGGGTCGAGCAGCCGGCGCAGGAAGGTCCGGCAGGCTTCCTCGTAGGCGAGATTGGGATCCACCCAGCCCGAACGCCGCTTGGCCTCGCGCACCGCTTTCTGCTGCCAGCCGGCCAGCCGTTCGTCCAGGGCGGTGAGCGCCTCGCGGTCATTGAGGTCCACGATGAAGGGCCATGCGCCGACCAGCATCTGGTACAGCATGTATTCGTCGGTGGCATCCGGACCCTTGACGCCGCCGATGTCCGGTTTCAGTTCCCGGTTCGCCATGCTCCAGCGCGCAACCGCCTGCGCCCAGTGATCGGGGCGCTCGCTCAGCACCGCCAGCCGCGCGCGCAGGTCTTCACCGCGCTTGTGGTCGTGGGTGGCGGTGGCGAGCATCGCCGCCGGGTAGCGCTCCGTGCGTTCGATGCAGGCGGCGTGAAACTGTTCGACGCTCATGCCGAACTGGCCCGGGTCGGCGCCTACCTCGTTGCGCGACAGCAGCGTGCCGTGCCGGTAAAAGGCGGTGTCCTCCACCGACTTGGCGGCGACCGGTGAAGTGAGTTGCTGGAAGTGCGCGATGGCGCGCAGCCGCGCGCGCTGCTCGGCCAGGCGCGTCACCGTGCGCGGCGCCACGCCGCCCAGCCAGCCGTCAACGAGATCGAGCAGCAGCGCTTCGCCGGGACGGCAGGTGCGCTTGGCGGCGGCGATGACCTGCCGCATGATCCCGGCGTCGGCCTCGCTGCGCCCGCGCGCATCGGCATAGGTGCGATACACCGGGAAGTGCACCAGCAATTCGGCCAGTACCCGCTTTACCGCGCCCAGGGTCCAGTCGCGTGTCACCGGATCGGTGCGGGCGATGCTGTGCAGGGCATGGGCGCAGGCGTTGAAGTCGGCGGCGAGCAGTTCCTGTGGAATACGGCGGCGGGCGCGGCGTTCCTCGTCGGCGAAATTCGAACTGCCGCCGCTGTATTCGCTCCATAGCGCGCGCAACGGCGCCTCGCCCTGCGGATCATGCAGCAGGGCACCCACCTGGTTCATGAAGACGTAACCGGAGGTGCCGTCGGTATGCCAGTCCGAGGCCAGCAGTTCTCCCGGGGCGAGTATCTTCTCGACGATCAGGTAGGGCGCGCCGCCCGGGGCATCCGCCGGACGTTCCGCCGCCAGCTTCTTCAGGCGCCGCCGCAGCTTCCGGCAATAGGCGCGCGGATCGGCCAGGCCGTCGACATGGTCTACGCGGAAACCGTCGATCAGTCCTTCCTGGTAAAGCCTGAACACGGTGCCGTGCACCGCCTCGAACACCGCCGTCTCCTGCACCCGCAGGCCGGCCAGGTCGATCACGTCGAAGAAGCGCCGCCAGTTGATCTCGTCGGTGGCGTTGCGCCACCAGGCCAGGCGGTAGTGCTGGCGCTCCAGCAGGCGATGCAACAGTGCGCGCCCTTCCGCCGACCCGGGTGAATGACGCTCGATGATGCCGCGCAGCGCCTGCGCGACATCGGGTTTCTGCATCACCTCCGCCAGGGCGCGCTGCGCCGCGGCGAAACCCTGCTCCCGGTTGCCGCGTCCGCCGCGCAGGCTGTCGCGGAACATCCGCACGAACGGCGCCAGCGTCTCGCCGCCGCTGTGCAGCAGCGCCGCGTAGTATTCCGGCGCGATCGGGAAATGATGATCGTAGTAGGCCGCGTACAACTGTGCGCTCGCCGCATCCAGGCACAGGGTGATTTCGCCGTCCCTCAGCGCTTCGCCGTAGGGCTTGCCGAGGAAGGGCGCGAGCACGCGGCCGTGCAGCGCCGGATCGGGCACGTCCCAGTCGATGTCGAAGAAGTTTGCATAGCGGCTGTCGCGGCCCCATTGCAGCACGTCCAGCCACCAGGCGTTGTCGTGGTTGCCCACCGCCATGTGGTTGGGCACGATGTCGACGATCAGGCCCATGTCGTGGCGGCGCAGTTCCGCTACCAGGCGGCGCAGGCCGTCTTCGCCGCCCAGTTCCGGGTTGACGCTGCCATAGTCCACCGCGTCGTAGCCGTGCGCCGAGCCGCTGCGGGCGGTGAGGATCGGCGAGGCGTAGAGATGGCTGATGCCGAGCCGCGCGAAGTAGGCCACCTGCTCCCGCGCGGCGTCGAAGGGGAAGCCGCGGTGCAGTTGCAGGCGTGCGGTGGCGCGCGGCGGAATCAGCGAGGCGCCCATCTCAGCCCTGCCGTCGCGCGGCATGCAGGATGGCGATGCGGCGTTCCACTTCGTCCGGTTGCAGCAGGGTTTCGGTATCGCGCGGCAGTCGCCGCCGCCAGTTCGGATGGTCGTCCACCGTGCCCGGCACATTGGGCTGCTCGACTGAGCCGATCAGGTCTTCCAGCGGCGCCAGCGCCAGCGGCGCGGGGGTGCGGCCGATGAAGGCCAGTGCGGCATCGATCGCCGGGTTGGCATGGTCGTGCGGCGGCATCGCTTCGCCGGTCACACCAGCATGGCCGAAGGCGCCCCACAGCGCGCGGCGGTCGCGCGCGCGCTGGCCGCGTTCGCCGGACTCGCTCGATCCGGGCGCCAGCTGCTTGCGCGCGGCAAGCCCGTCGATATCGTGCTCGCTCCACCAGCCCGCCACCGTCGGCAGATCATGGGTGGTGGTGGTGGCGAGTGCGTTCTGCGACCAGCGTGCCGGCTCGATGAAGTAGCCATGGTCGCGCTCGAACCACAGCACCTGGATGCCGAGCACGCCGCTGCGCACCAGGTGCTCGCGGAAGCCGTCGGGAATGGTGCCCAGGTCCTCGCCGACGATCACCGCGCGATGGCGCCAGGACTCCAGCGCCACCAGCCGCAGGAGGTCATGCAGGGGATACGACAGGTAGGCGCCGGCGGTGGATTCGGCGCCTTCCGGTACCAGCCACAGCCGGCTCAGTCCGAGCACATGATCGATGCGCAGGCCCCCGGCATGGCGCAGGCCCGCGCGCAGCGTTTCGATGAAGGGCGCATAGCCGTGCCGCTTCAGGCCGCGCGGCGAAAAGGCGGTAAGTCCCCAGTTCTGGCCGCGGGTGTTGAGCAGGTCCGGCGGCGCGCCCACGCTGAGGCCGTTGAGCACGTCCTGCTGCCGGCTCCATACATGGCTGCCGCCGCTGTCGGTGCCGATGGCGAGGTCGGCGATCAGGCCGATGCGCATGCCCGCGCCGCGCGTCTGCATCTGAGCGTCCGCCAGGCCGCGGTCCGCCAGCCATTGCAGAAACAGGTGATAGCCGACCTCGGACGCCTGTTCGCGGCCGAAGCGCGCCACCTCGGCGCTGGCGGGATCGCGCAAGGCGGCCGGCCATTTGCGCCAGTGCCATTGTCCCGGATCGCGCTGCAAGGCGGCCGCGTGCAGGGCTTCGAAGGTGGCGTGTTCGCGCAGCGCG
>JAQGNS010000440.1 GCA_028291705.1 Nevskia sp. | reverse complement strand
TTTGAGAGCGGCCCCGCCGGGGCCGTTCAGGCGGCACGGCGTCACAGGATTGGAAGGGAGCTCGGGAAATGAAGAACAAACCATCTCGTCAGGTCCTGCGGGCGCGCAGCCGGGCGGGTCTGTCCACTACGCCTCAGCGCCAACGGGGCGCGGCTGCGGTTTTCGCCGCTATTGCGCTGATCGCGATGGTCATCTCGATGCTGCTCGCCATCAATGTCGGCCGGCTTTACTACGCCAAGCGCGATCTGCAGAAGCAGGCGACGCTGGCCGCACTTGCGGGTGCCGCGATCGGCAGCGGCTGCAGCAGCGGCGGAGTTCCCACCACCGATACCTCCTCGGGTTCAACCTTGTGGAATGCCGTGAAAGCGGCCATTGCGGCAAACAACGGCAATAGCAATGCCGCTGCAGCCGCGGTCATGACCGGCATCAATGGCGCGCGCGCGGTGGAAGTGGGCTGGGTCAACGATATCAACGGCCAGTCGTTCAAGGACGATGCCGGTGCAACACATACAGTCACCGCCGACGGCGCACGGCACTTCGTGGCGCTGCCGGATACCGACTCGCATATCAGGGCGGTGCAGGTCAATCTCGCCACCACCGCGCCGGCTACCATCGGCGCAAGCTTTTTCCCGGGAGCGGCATCCCCGTTGATCACGGCATCCGCGACGGCCGAGCAACGCGCACGCGGCAGCTTCTATCTTGGAACGGGTGTGGCGGCTCTGAACGCCGGCCTGTTGAACCAGCTCCTTGGAACGCTGCTGTGCGCACCCGGCGATACCGCCTGCCAGAAAAATATCATTGCGCTCGATGTAGCCAGCGCCTTTAGCGGCGTCGCCAAAGTCAACGTCTCGCTGGGCCAGCTCGCCACCGCCGCCGGGGTCAGCGTACAGGACCTGTCCAATCCGCTGACCTTGAATACCACGACGCCGGTGCTGAACAAACTGCTGAACGGCCTAGCCAGTTCCCTGGGCAGCACGGTGAGCACCGGTGTGTCCAGCCTGTTGAAGAATCTTGCCGCCGCCAGCACCAATCCCAATGGGGTGCCACTGGGAAATTTGTTGGGAACCGTCGATACCATCGCGGCCGGAGTTCCTTTCGTCGATCTGCAGACGCTGATCCTGGCGCTCGGCGAGGCCGCGACGGCCAGTCCCGATGGCTCGGTAAAGCCCATTGCTCTGCCGATAAATCTGGACATCCCCAATGTTGCGATTGCGCGCGTATTCCTGAACATCGGCAAACCTCCGAAATTTGCGGACTACGTGCGGGCCGGGCAGGGCTGCGATGCCTCATGCGCCGAAACCGCGGAAATTTCGCTGTTCGTGAGGATTCAGGCAGGACAGGTACTCACCGGTCTCAAGAGCGCCATCAACGGCCTGCTCAATGGCCTGCTGAGCTTGCTGGGCGGCGTGCTGGGCTTGGGCATCAATATCACCATCGCGCCAAATCCGATCAATATCGGTGTCGATGTAAACGTTGCCCAGGCCACGGCCAGGCTCGACAAGTTGCAATGCCCCACAGCCAATACCCCCAGTCCTGTGGCCAGCCTCAGCGCGACGACGGCGCTCGCATCAGTCAACCTTGGGACTTTCAGCGGCACCCTGCCCGCAGTAGGCACCGCCGGGATCGTGCCGCCGCTCTCCTCGGGTACGCTTTGGCCGGTGGCTGAGGTGAAGCTGGATGCTTCCCACGCTTGTGTGGGGCTGAGTCTCCTTGGGCTTTGTATCGGCGTCCCGTTGAACCTCGGCACCAGCGATCTGGTGGTGAACCTTGGCCTGACCAACCTGACGGCCGGCATGCCGGGCAACGCGTTTCAGCCCCTTTCCGACATCACCCGGTTTACCCAGCAAACCAATACAGGCGCCCAGCCCGGCGATCCAACGTACTACTATCTTGCCGACGGCGCTCCGAGTTCGCCCAACACCTCGCCCGTAAATCCGCAGACCATCGGTTCGCCCCTGGCCTTGCAGCTGAACCTTGCAGTTTCGACCAAGGAAAACGGCTCGGGCCTGATCGGCGCCTTGATCGGACTCGTCAGCAACCTGGTAAATGGCATCGTCGGGTTGCTGCAACCGGTGCTCGATCTGCTCAACGTCACCATCCTGCAATTGCTCAACGGTGTGTTGCAGTTGCTCGGTGTTCAGGTCGGCTCCGCAACAGTCATCATGGATGGCGTCATCGTGGCGCCGCCGTCACTGGTGACCTCCGAGCTGCCTTCCGCTTCCTGATATCGCAGGGCCCCTGCCGGTACGACGCCGGCAGGGGCCCCAGATTGCGTACTGATTGGTGAACTGAGGGATACCGCGCCGGGTGCGGTGACTTGACCCGGCTCACACTTTGGCCCGAATCTCTCTCCCCTGATTCGCAAGACAAAATCCGGAGGAGAGCATGAAGCCGCTGGCAGCCAGATTGGGCTGGGTTGCATTGTCTTTAATCGGGGCAGCCTGCCTCGGCGTGGTCGCCCTGCATCGCGGCGAAAGCATCAATGCGCTGTGGCTGGTGGCGGCCGCGCTGTCGGTATTCGTCATCGCCTACCGCTTCTACGGCCGCTTCATTGCCGACCGGGCACTGG
>JAQGNS010000432.1 GCA_028291705.1 Nevskia sp. | reverse complement strand
GCGCGCGCGTCTGGGTGGCCGGCGCCGACCTGGCCATGCCCGGCGCCCTGCCGGTCGGCGCGGTGCACCATCCGGCCTGTACGCCGCTGGTGGAGATGCTCAGCTTCTACAAGGCGGTGAACGCCCTGGCCGTACGTCGCGGGCGCAACCCGGACGCGCCGCCGCACCTCAACAAAGTGACGAGCACCGTCTGATGCTGCGCGCCTTCGTCAACGGCCGCATCCTCGGCGACGAGCACATCGAAACCGGCAGGGCCGTGCTGGTCGAGGACGGCCGCATCGTCGACGTGGTCGCCGCGGACGATCCGCGCATCGCAGGCGCACAGCAACACGACCTGGCCGGACGGCTGCTGTTGCCGGGCTTCATCGACACCCAGGTCAACGGCGGCGGCGGCGTGCTGTTCAACGACGCGCCGGAGCTCGACAGCGTGCGACGCATCGCCGCGGCGCATGCCCGCTACGGCACCACCGGCCTGCTGCCGACGCTGATCAGCGACGACCTCGACATCATGCGCCGCGCCGTCGCCGCGGTGGATGCCGCAATCGCCGCGGACGTACCCGGTATTCTCGGCATCCACCTTGAAGGCCCCTTCCTGTCCCTGGAACGCCGCGGCGTGCACGACCCGGCGAAGATCCGCGCCATCGACGCGCAAGGTGTGGACGTGGCCAGTTCGCTCCAGCGCGGCAAGACCCTGCTGACCCTGGCCCCCGAGCGCACTACGCCGCAAGTGATCGCCGAGTTGAACACGCGCGGCGTGATCGTCGCCGCCGGCCACACCACCGCGAACCATGAACAGATGCGCGCGGCCCTGGCCGCCGGCGTGCGCGGCTTCACCCACCTGTTCAACGCCATGACGCCGCTGCAGAGCCGCGAACCTGGCGTGGTCGGCGCGGCACTGGACGATGCCGCCAGCTGGTGCGGCCTGATCGTCGACGGCCACCACGTCCATCCCGCCACCCTGCGCGTGGCGATCCGCGCCAAGGCGCTTGGCCAGATGATGCTGGTGACGGACGCGATGCCACCGGTCGGCAGCGACGATCCAAGCTTCCGCCTCGGCGACGAACTCGTCACTTGCCGCGACGGCATCTGCCTGACGCCGGCCGGCGTGCTGGCCGGCTCCTGCCTCGACATGGCCTCGGCCGTACGCAACACGGTGGCCATGCTGGACCTGCCGCTGGCCGAGGCCGTGCGCATGGCTTCCACTTACCCGGCCACCTTCCTCGGCCTCGCGGCAACGCATGGCCGCCTCGCCGCCGGCTGCCGCGCCGACCTGGTGGTGATGGACGACAGCATCCATGTGCGGGAAACCTGGATCGGCGGCGAGCGGGTCTACGCAGCCGGCTGAACCCGCGCGCCAGCTACGCCTCGGCCGGATCGACCAGATGGTTTTTTGCGCCGCTCGCCGGTGACGAACCGGGCCCGGCTTTTGCCGAAACCGCGACCGCTTCGCCGCTTACGGTACGATCACGTCCACCGCGCTTGGCCTGATAGAGAGCCTGATCCGCAGCCCCGATCAATTCGGATGCTGTTTCGCCCCGCTGGGAAAAACAGGCGATGCCAACGGAGGCGGTGAGGGTTTCAACCACCCGCCCTCCATGGACAATCTCGATCCGGCGGATTTTCTCGAGCAAATCCTGCGCCCGCGACCTGGCCTGGGCCATGCCGGTGCGCGGCAGCACGATGGTGAATTCCTCTCCGCCGAAACGGCAGGCGATGTCGCTGCCCCTGAACTCCTTGATGAACAACTGGCCGATCAGCCGCAGCGCCTGATCGCCGGTATCGTGGCCGTAGGTATCGTTAAAACGCTTGAAGTGATCAATGTCGATCATCAGCACCGCCAGTTCGTGCTGTTCACGACGAGCCAGATCCAGTTCGCGCGGCAGGGATTCTTCAAGATAGCGGCGATTGAGCAGGCCGCTGAGCGGGTCCCGGATCGACTGCAGGCGCAATGTTTCGCGCAGCCTGACGTTGGCGATGGCGATGCCGACGCGGTCGGCCAGCATCCCGGCCAGTTGCTCCAGATGCGGCCGATCCGCCTGAAGCTCCGGTTCGACGCCTGCCGCTTCTGCCTGCAGGAAGGCCATCGCTATGGTTTCGCCATGCGCCGTCACCGGAATGCATAGGACGGCACGAGCGGCAGCAGCCTCCGCATGGACATGCGTACAGCACAGTCCATCCTGGCCCAGCCAATGCGGCTGGCCGCGCCGCAACGCCCAGCAGGCATCGGGATGGAATACCTGTTCGCCCAGCCCCGGTTCGCCGAAGTGCGCCACCCGTTCCAGAGAATCGCGCGAGGCATGCATCAGGTACAGCGCTCCCGAGAAGCCCGGAAACAGCAATTGTGCAAAACGCTGCAGTGGCGCAATCATCTCATCGAGGCCATGGCAGGACTGGAGAATGGTGCTCAATTCGCCCAGGGCGATGATCTCCTCGTTCTGGCGCTCGAGCTTGGCGAATCCCGCTTCCAGCTGGCGCTTGCTGTCGCGCAACTCCGCCTCGACCCGCTTGCGGGCGGTGATATCCTGGATCTGGGAAATGAAGTGAACCGCTTGCCCCTGCTCATCCCGTTGCACCGCTACATCCAGCTGTGAATAAATCTCGTGACCGCGCTTGTGGAAATAGCGCTTCTCCATGCGATAACTGTTGCCGCGTCCCGCCAGCAGATCCTTCAGTTGCGTCATGTCCCGCTCGAGATCGTCGGGATGGGTGATGTCCTGGAAGCTGGTGTCGAGGAATTCCTGCTCGGAATAGCCCAGCATCGCGCATAGCGCGTTGTTGACGTCGATCCAGCGCCCGTCCAGGGCCACGATGGCCTTGCCGATGGACGCGTTCTCGAAGCTGAGACGGAAGCGCTGCTCGATCTGGCTGGCCTGAAGCCGTCTTTGCTCGAGTTGCACCAGCGATTCACCAAGGCGCCGATTGGCCGCCTGCAGGTTTTCCCGCATCAAGCATTGTTCCCGCAGGAAGGCCGATACCCGGGGAATCAGCGGCCACAGCAGCAGCGCCGTAGCCAGGGAAATGCCGGCGGTAACGGCCAGAACCGCAGCGTCAAAGCGATAGACCGGATACCAGATGTTGAGCAGGCTGGTGAAATGGCTGCTGCCGCAAGCCAGGATGAACAGGCCGAACATCAGGAACAGCCCATTGAACCGCAGGTCCTTCTGCCTCTTAAGGAAATAGAAGATCGCAATCGGGATCGAAAAATAGGACGCGCCGATCACCGCATGGGCGACGACGATGGTCCATAGCAGCAGGGGATCCCAAGCCAGGCAATAGCCGTGCGGCAGGAACCCCGAGCCACTGGCCATATCGGCAAACTGCTGCAGCATCGACGCCTCCCTCGGGGTTAAATTCTATAGGACCCCCTAAAGAGCTTGTGCCTGAGGAAGGATTCATGCCGCCATGGCCGCCGGACGGTAGCGACTGGCGGACAGCAAGGCAGCGCCGGCCGTACCGGCGCAATGTCCTTGCCTAAAACGCATACTTGGCGCTGAACGTCATGTAGTCGCGGTCGACGTAGGGATTCTGCTTGATGAAGCTCTGCCCCACGTTCTGGTCGGCATTGCCGAAGAAGAAGCTGTAGCTGAAGGCCAGTTGCAGGTTCTGCAGGTACTGCATGGAGATACCGGTGCTGACACGCAGGTCACCGGCCCCGCCGAAGGCACCGAACGCTCCCGGCATGGACGGATTGCCCTTGACCAGCATGCCCACGCTGACCGGCATGCTCAGGTCCCAGCGGTTGATCACGTTGCTCTTGCCCGGAATGAACAAGGTCTGGAACGCCCAGGAGTTGCGGTCGTAGAACAACGAGTCGCCATTGCCCACGGCGATGATGCCGGGACGGGTCTGCACCGGATCGACGTGGTAGGCGTGGACATAACCCACTTCGCCCACCGCCGAGAGATTGTCGAACCACAGGTGCGGATTGGTGGCGTAGATCGCCGACAGCAGGGCCTGGCCCATATCGCCGTGGGTGAATTCCGGATCGATGGTGCCGAGCTGCATCGACTGCACCGGGATGGCCATGCCGGAGCGATAGTTCAACTCGCCGGCGACATTGAACGGCCCGACCACGGTCGAGAACGTGCCGCTGACCATGTGGATGCCGCTGTACCAGGTCTGGTAATACGACGTGGCGGTGGGCTCGTTGAGAATCTGCGTGGTCAGCACCGGCCGCGTGGCGATCACCGGGTAGCCGGTGGTGAAGTCGACCGAGGGATTCGGATCGGTGTAGCGCAGGTAATGGATGCCGAGGGTGGTGCCCGGCGTGATCTGGGTCTTGATGCCGACGCCGTACTGGCCGAAGTCGCTGGGCTTGTGGTCGTCGCCCTTGGGAATGAGGATGTTCGGCACCGCGCCGATCAGCGTGCCGCCGAGGCCGCCGCCGAGCTGGCACAGAAAGCTCAGGTTGCCGAGCAGGCCCGGACAGCTCGACAGGAACAGCGGATTGACCGCGCCGTAGGAAAACGAAGCGCCCGGCCCTACGCTGTCGGTCGACGAAAAGTAATCGCCTACCGGGAAGATCTCGGTCTTCTTGAAGGCCAGCTTGTAGTAGGACATCAGCGTCCATTTCTCGCCGATGGCGAGACTGGCCGAGATCTGATTGCCCGGCAACAGGATTTCCTTCACCTCCACACCCGGCGTGAACGCCTTGGTGGCATCCGCGGCGGACTGCGAAATGGCCATGCCGGAGAAGAACAGGCTCTCGCCCCAGGCAACGAGCTGCTGGCCGGCGCGCACGTCCAGCGTCATGTTGTCGGTAACCGACCAGGTACCGTAGGCGTAGGCATCGAGCAGGCGCACACGCTGGCCATCGTAATAGCGCGCACCAGGCGCGAACCGCGTGGTCGGCGCATCCTTGTTGATGGTGTCGGGCGAGTTGTTGTCGTTGGGGTGGTGGTAGACCTGGTCGTAGAAGCCGTCGCCGCTCAGCACCACACCGTAGTTCTCGTAGCTGAACTGCGTTTCCAGCAGGCCGCTGATGCGGTTGTTGATCAGGCTGAACTGCTTGAAGTTGCGGTCGCCGTCGTCCTGGTTGACGGTGGTCGGCAGTCCGGTATGGGTGAAGCCGGTACCGTTGAGAACGCCGCCGAGATTGAGCTGGAAATCGTCGATCGGCCCGTTGGTCAGCGCGCTCGACGGCTCCTTCATGCGCATCGCCACGCCGTAATTGACCGTCAGCTTGTAGTCGGCGTGAATGTCGCCGATCTCGAACGATCCCGCGCGCGCCGCCCCCTGAACGCCGATGACGAGAACAGCAAGCAGCAACATGCAGCGACGCGGTCCGCATGGAACCGCACGACTCCCTCGAGCCATGAGCACTCCCCTCTTCGTGGGCCTGTTGCAGGCCTGATTATGTGCAGCTGTGTTGCAGCTACCCTACGCCGTGAGCGGTGCCATGGCTTAGTCCGAAATGACTAGCGGATTTTTCTTAATACAGTGATCCGCCCGCGCAACGTTTCATTACGTTCGTCGGCCAGCATTTCCGCAAGTGCCACAATGTGGGAAATGAGTTTTTCTATTATGCTAATGATTAATAAGGATTTTTAACTGAAATTAGCCTTTCCGATTCCTTACGAATTCCTTACCACATCATTAAGAAAAAAAGACTAGGCTCGCCCGTAGATGGTTTTGGCAAGGCTGGACATTCACCGCTGTCCACGCTGCATTGGGGGGAAATCTACTACGACTGAAGAGACGGGAATCCCGTCAATGGGGCTCTGTTTTTCGTTTTTTCTGTCGCCTGAGCAGGGAGGCAGTGGTTAAGGGTTCGGCCAGGTAAGGCCATCGATCAATCCTTAACTATCGAGGGACTACATGAAACAGCATACAAAGCGTCGCAAGGAAGCGTTGCAGCTGAGTTCTCATGCCAAGCTCAGATTGTTTGCAACGGGGGTGTTTCTAGGTACGGCGTTGATCGGATCGGCACAGGCCGCACCGATCACCAGCGCCCATGTAGTACGCGCGGCCACCGAGCAGGAGCCGGTGAAGTTCGCGCTCACGTTGAAATCGCCGAAACAAGCGGAACTGGATCAGTTTCTGCAGGATCTGTACACGCCGGGGAATCCGAACTTTCGCAAGTTCCTGACTTCGGAACAGTACGATGCGCGCTTCGCGCCCACACAGGCGGACTACGACAAGCTGAAGACTCTGGCAACGGAGTTCGGTCTGACCGTCACGAAAGAACATGCCAGCCGCACCTTGCTCAACGTGGAAGCTCCGGCTGCCACTGTCCGCCAGGTACTGGGCTCACGCATGCAATTGTTGCAGCAGGCCGATGGCCAGCAATACCTTGCTGCGGATCGGGAACCGGCCTTGCCTTTCGCATTTTACGGAATCGGCGCCGGCTCCACCTCGCTGAACGACACCCCGAAGCGCTCGCATGTGTCGATGCACCGGCAGGTTTCCGAAGCCGAGGTGACTGCGGCGGCGCAGCCGCATGCGGGCACCAGCCCCTCCGGCTCCTACGGCCCCGCCGACATCAAGACGGCGTACAACCTGAACAGCATCCAGAACGTCGGCGCACCCGTGGCGATCTTCGAGCTGTCCAGCGCCCACTACGCGGATTCAAGCACCTACGCCAGCAAGTTCAGCCTGACCAATACCACCATCACGCAGAAGAATATCGACGGCGGCACCACCGACACCAGCGGTTCGACCGAGGTCATGCTCGACATCGAAATGGTGATGGCGGTCGCCAATCCGGCGTCGATGTACGTCTACACCGGCCCGAACTCGGACAGCGGCGTGCTCGACACCTACCAGCAGATCGCCGACGACAATCTGGTCAGCGCGGTCAGCACCTCCTGGGGCCTGTGCGAGTCCAGCGAGGGATCCAGCAGCGCCAATTCCGAGGCCACGATCTTTGCCAAGATGGTGGCCGAAGGCATGTCGCTGTTCGCAGCGTCGGGTGATTCCGGCGCGTACGACTGCGGCGGCACCACCACATTGGCCGTGGATGATCCCGCCTCGCAGCCGAACGTCGTCGGCGTGGGCGGCACCAACCTGACCACCACCTCCACCCAGGGTTACACCTCCGAGAAGGTATGGGATACCAACTCGACCGAAGGCGGCGGCGGCGGCATCAGCACGCTATGGGCGATCCCCTCGTACCAGACGGGCGTGGTCTCCAACGCGGCATCGGGCCAGTTCTCCACCACCAAGCGCAACGTTCCGGACGTGGCCCTGGACGCCGATCCCGCCACCGGCTTCTACATCTACGACAGCGATGGCGGCGGCTGGGGTATCGTCGGCGGCACCAGCGATGCTGCGCCACAATACGCCGGATTCTGGAGCTTGATCGCCAAAGGCTTGGGCAAGACTCCGGGCTTCGCCAATCCGACCCTCTACACACTGGGCGAGAACGCCACGTCCTACGCCAAGGACTTCCACGACGTTACCAGCGGCACCAACAACCACTTCAGCGCAGTGGCAGGGTACGACACCGCAACGGGTTGGGGCTCTTACAACGGCGCCAACCTGTATGCGGACGTCATCGCCTCGGTCAACGGCGGCAGCAGCTCCAGCAGCAGCTCAAGCTCGAGTTCCAGCAGCAGCTCCGGCGGCAGCAGCAGCTCGAGCAGCAGCAGTAGCGGCTCCAGTTCGAGCTCCAGCTCTTCCAGCAGCAGCGGCAGCAGCAGCTCGAGTTCCAGCTCCAGCTCCTCCAGCAGCAGTGGTGGCAGCAGCTCCAGCAGCAGCGGCGGCACCGGCGCTCCGGCCGCGCCGACCGGCCTGACCGCAAGCGGCACCAAGTATGCAGGCCAAGGTGCCGTGATCCTGAACTGGAGCGCCTCCACCGGCGCCACCCGCTACTACGTCTACATGGGCACCAGCTCCCACGGCGAAAGCGGCACGGCACTGGGCTATGTCACCAGCCCCGGCGCCGAGGTCACCGGCCTGACGCAGAACAAGAAGTACTACTTCGAGGTCAAGGCCTATGACTCGGCCGGCCTGAGCCCGTATTCCAACGAGGCTTCAGCCACCACCAAGTAGGCAACGACCCTGAGGTCCTGAGCCCCGGACGGCTTTCCGTTCGGGGCTTTTTTTATGTCCTTTCCCCTGCCATCCCGATTACCAGCGATAGCTGAGCGTGCCGAGCAGGGTGCGCGGCGTCCCGGGCGAGACATAGAGCGCATCGTAAGAGCCGGTGTAGTAATCGCGATCCAGCAGGTTGTTGACCTTGAGCTGGGCGCGCAGCGGGCCGCGCTCGTAGTACAGCGCCGTGTCGAGCAGGAAATAGGACGGCAGGTCGAAGCTCTGGCCGTAAAGGCTGTTGCCCTGGCTGTCGGTGGGCAGTTCGCAGGCCGCGCCGAGCAGGGTCGGATCGCAGCCTGCCTGCCGCGTGTACCAGCTGCCGCCCATACCGGCGCCCAGGCCGCGCAGGAAGCCGTCCTGCAGGGTGTAGCGCGACCAGATGTTGGCGTTGTTGCGCGGCACGCCGCGCAGGGGCCGGCCGATGGCATCGCTGCTCTCGTCGCTAAGCACCGCACTGTCGGTGTAGCTGTAGGCCAGACTCAGGTCCCAGCCGCGCAACGGGCGCACCGCCGCATCCAGCTCGAAACCGCGGCTGCGCTGCGCGCCGCTCTGGGTGACATGCTGCGGATCGTCGGGAATGCCGGTGGCCACGTTCTGCCGCTTGAGCTGGTAGGCGGCGGCGGTGAAGCGCAGCCGGCCGCCGTAGAGATCACCCTTCAGGCCGGTCTCCAGGCTGCGCCCGGTTTCAGGCTTGGCCGGCACATCGCCGGGCAGGCTGCCGGACTGCGGCAGGAAGGATTCGCTGTAATTGAAATAGGCGGCGACGCCGTCGATGAACTCGTAGGTCAAGCCACCGCGCGGCGTGAATTTGTGCGGGTTCTGCCCCACCCCGGTGACCTCGTTGCCGGCGCGGTCCTCACGAGCGCCCAGGGTCAGCGTCACCCGCCGCGTCAGTTCGACCTGGTCCTGCACGTAGTAGCCGATCTGGCGCGTGCTGGTATGGGTCACGGGACCGAGGTCAGCGGGGCGCTCGGGGAGCACCGTGCCGTAATGAGGATCGAACAGGTCCAGCGGCAGCCCCGGCGTGGCGCCGGCGACAAAGCTGCCGACCCAGGTCGAGGACTCGTCGTAGTAGTCGAAGCCGAACACCAGCCGATGCCGCATCCGCCACAGCTTGAAGTCGGCCAGCGCCGAGTTGTCCGCGCCGAAGGTGCCGGTGCGGCTGGACAGGAAGTAGGCGTTGCGATCCAGCGTGCGCAGGCTGGCATCGCTGAAGCCGCCCGGGTAGAGCACATCGTCCCAGTCGGAACGGTCCCAGGTGTAGCGCAGGTTCTGGCGCAAAGACCAGGTATCGTCGATGTGATGGCTCAGTTCGTAGCCGGCGTTGGCGGACCACTCCCGCGTGTGCCCCGTGTGCCCCGGCTGCCCCGGTTCTTCGATATTGCGGCTGAGGGGAATGCGGCCATTGGGATTGGGCAGCACCGTGCCCACCGCCGGCAGCGGGAAGCCGGCCTTCTCGTCGTCCTTCTGATAGCTGGTGAGCAGCGTCAGCTTCGTATCCGGTCCGATGTCCCAGGTCAGGGAGGGCGCCATGTAGAGGCGATCCTGGTTGGCGAAGTCGGTGAAGCTGTCCTGGCTGCGGTAGAGGAAGTTGAAGCGGCCGTAGACGCTGCGGTCGGCACTGAGCACCGCGTTGGCATCCAGCGCCGGCTCGTAATAATGGAAAGAGCCCGCGGTGAACTGCGGCTCGACGAAATTGGCGCGCTGCGGCCGCTTGCTGACCATGTTCACCAGGCCGCCGGCGGAGCCCGCGCCATACAGGGTCGAGGCCGGTCCCTTCACCACCTCGACCTGCTCCAGCCCGAACAGCTCACGGTTGAGCATGATCGAGTTCTTCGACACGGAGAGGCCGTCGAGATAGGTGAAGCCGGCGGCGTCGAAGCCGCGGATGCGGAAATAATCGTAGTTGCCGTAATAGCCGCCGGGCATGACGCCGGCGACATTGCGCAACACGTCCGCCAGCGTGATCGCGGCCTGGTCGCGGATCAGCTCCTGCGTCACCACCTGGATCGACTGCGACGTCTGCAACAGCGGCGTATCGGTCTTGGTCGCGCTGCTGGCCTGGTCAGTGCCGTAATCCGACTCCGCCACGCGGTTGCTCTTGACCGTCACCGCATCCAGGGTCGTCGGTGCGCCGGCGCCCGCAACAGGCTGCGCCGCGGCAGCGGCATCGCCATCCGCCGCCGCCCGGCCAGCGGTCATGATCAGCACGGCCGCCAGCGTGACCATGACAAGCGCGTTCACGGCGCGGCGATTTCGCGGCTGCGATGGGGAAACAAAACCTGGAAGCGCGGGCAACGGCATGATTTTCCTTCCCGGCGCGAACCGGCGATGGCGGAGTGGAGGTGGAAATGCGGCGGGACTACTTGGTAAGAATCAGCTTCCGCGCCCGCGTCTCGCGCAGGCGATACAGCTCGCCGTTGTGCTCGATCAGCAGCTCCTTGGTGGTGCCGAGCAGCTGCTGGCTGTTGACCTGGCGCGCACCGAGCGGCTTGCCAGGCTCGGCGCGGCCGGTGGGGACGTTGACGTAAAGGCGCAGCATCAGTGGCAGGCCTCCATGCGATGGCCGCGGAGCAGCAGCCGCAGCAGCGACAGGAAACTTCGATGCGGCGTAGCGGCGCGCGGCCGGCGCGGCGGCGGGGCCTCGAGGAATACCGGCTCGCCGATATCGGGCGCCCTGTCGCCGCTCCCGCTGTCGTCCTTGTTGCCCTGGTCCTGTCGTTTCATGGGAACTCCCTTCAATGCACGCGGGCCGGGCCGCGCACCACCTGCGGTTCCATTTCCGGCTGCGTATCGGCGAGGCAGGCCGGCACCTCGTCCGGGGTGGCGGCGATGGCGTCCGGCTGCAAGGCGCACAACGAGGCCAGCGACAAGCGCGCGTAACCGATGCCGATGGCGCGCAGCTGCAACCGCCGCGCCGCCATCAGTTCCCATGGGTGGTCGCTGAGCAGGACCCAGGACAGGCGCGGCCGCGCGCCGCTTTCCACGTGCTGCTTCAGCAACGACAGGCGGATGCCCGGACAGGCCGGCGCTTCCGGCGTCACCACGCAGGCGGGAATGTGGCTGAGGCCGTAGGCATCGAGCAGGCGCATCGCCTGCTCGGCGCCGATGTGAGTCAGGTAGTGCAGCTCGATGCGCGGGTCGGCGCTCAGCGCGGCCAGAAGTTGCAGGCCACCCGGCCGCACGGTGCAGCGGAAACGGCCGCACTCGTTGAAATGGGCGAAGTAGCGCTCGCGGCCGAAGTCGATCAGCTCGGGATCGGAGGTGTCCATCAACTGGGTCAGGGTTTCCCAGAACGGCGTCTGCAGCGACCACTGATCCCGGAACCAGTGCTGCGGCACCTCGATACCGAGATCGCGCATGGCCCAACGCATGGCGTACTCGATGCCGGGCGCGGGATCCAGCAGCAGGCTCTCCGGATCGAAGATCACGCCGATGCTGGGTGCGCCTGCCTGGCGCCGATCCTGCTGTTGTGCGATGGAGCGCATGGGATGTTCCCTCCGTGGATACCGAAACTCAGTTCTGTCGTGCCAATAGCGGCGCACTGTCGGCGCGCGCCTGCTGCGCTGGAATCAGGTAAGGCGCCAGGGTCTTTTCCACCGCCGCATGCAGCTGCTCCGGGGTCTGCGCCTTGCCGCCGAGTTCGTCGGCCTGCCTGAACATGGTTTCGTACAGGCGCTCCTCGCCCACCTTCGGCTTCAGCGCGACGCGGCTGTTGTCGCGCAGCAACTGCTCCCACTCGGCGCGCACCGCGCGCCAGTAGTCCTGGGTACGGGCCAGGTAGTCGCGTCCGGGCTTGAAGTCGTAACCCTGGATGCGCTGGTAGCTGTTGAGGCCGATCTCCTCCGCCAGCAGCCGCGCGCCGCCGGCCGCCTTGCGGTCGAGCTTCTCGTTGTCCTCTTCCTGCACCCAGCCGGTGGGCGTGATGGTGTGGCGGTTCACCGCCAGCATCACGTCGTAGTCGCTGCGCGTGGTGTACTCGCGCCGCGGCAGCGGCCGCCACACCTGCTCCGAGGTCCAGCTGGAGATGCCGTTGGCGTGATCCCACTTGCCGATGCCGGCATAGCGCGGGCTATCGTCCACCTGCCACACGGTCTGCGCCCAGCTGCCGCGCACCCGCGCCGCGTCGAGCTGGCGGCGCTCCCAGGTGGCGTCGCCGGCATAGCTCCACAGGGCGGTGCGCTGGTAGTCCCAGTCCTGCCGCCAGTGCTTGATCACCTCGCCTTTCTTCGCCACCAGGATGTGCTGCAGGGCGATGTGGGTACCGGTGTCCTCGATCACCATCACCAGCTCATGGCCTTGCTGACGATCGGGCTCGTGCAGCTTGTAGCCGGGTTGCAGCGCCACTGTCTCCTCGAAGCGGAAGGTCACCTCGAACTCGCCCGCCATGGCCAGGATGGCCTGGCGGTCGTGCTCGAACTCGGCGCCGAGTTCCGCGGCGGAAGCGCTGGCTGCTGGCATGGGCGGTTGCTCTTTGGTGGTCGCGGCGTTGCAGGCGGCGAGCGCCAGCAGGCCGGCGAGCGCAGACAGTTGCAGGGGCTTCATCGGATCTCCTCCATGGATGGCATGGCTCTCAGGGGCTCTCAGACTCAAAAGCTGTAGCGCAGCGCGACGCTGCCGTTGACGCCGGGGCTGGTGTAGCGGTCGATGGTCGGATCACTCTCGGCCTGCCCTTGCACCGTGCTCCAGCTCCAGTACTTCTGGTTGGTCAAATTGAATACGCCGGCATTCAGGCGCAGCGCCGGGGTGATGCTGTACCAGGCAGTGGTGTCGAAGGTGGCGTAGCCCGGCGCCTTGAACAGCGCAGCGCTGCTGCCGCCCTCTTCACCGCTGCTGCCAGCGCCGCCGCTGTCGTCGACGCGCGACTTGTGCTGCACCAGGGTGGCATTGAACTGCCCGCCCCAGCGCTTGCGCGGATCGCGGTAATCGATGCCGAGCACCGCCTTGGGTGGGTCGATGCTGTTGAGCGGCGCATGGTCCTGCAGGTTGTCGCCGCGGGTGTAGGCCAGCGCCGCGTGCACACCGAAGCCGGGCAGCGACTGGAAGGCGTAGGCGCCGCGCAGGTCGGCGCCGTAGATGCGCACGGCGCTGAAGTTCTGCGACTGGAAGGTCAGCAGGCCCGTGTTCGGATCGGTGCCCAGACTGACGAAGGACTCGATGAAGTCGCGGTAGCGGCTGTAGTACACCGAGGCGCTGGCGCTGGCGCCGCCGTCCTCGTAACGCAGACCGGTCTCCACACCGTCGCTCTTCTCCGGCTTGAGGTGCGGATTCGGAATGGCGGTGTAGCCGAACTGGAGATTGGTGAAGCCGACGTTGACGTTGTCGTACGGCGGCGCGCGGAAGCCATGGGCGTACTGCGCGTAGGCGGTCCAGGCGCGGGCGATGTCGTAGGTCAAGCCGAGCTTGGGCGAAACACCGTTGTGGGTGATGCCGACCGGGGCGGTGTCGCCGCTGGCCTGCTGGTAGCTGGCGTCGTCGTGGGGACTGAGGCGGTAGTAGTCGTAGCGCAGCGCCGGAATCAGCGTCAGGCGCTCGCCGATGGCGATCTCATCCTGCACGTAGGCCCCACCCTGCCAGGTCAGGCTCACCGGGAAATCGCGCGCCGGGAAGGTATCCGGCGACACGTTCTTGGTGCTGACACCGGTGAGCTGGTTGGTCTGCAGGCCGTCGCGCAGTTCACTGGTGCGGGTGGCCTTCAGATCCAGGCCGTAGGCCAGCAGGTGATGGATGAAGCCGGTGTTGAAGCCGCTGCTCAGCGCGGCGTTCAAGCCGACCACGTCCTGCTTGAAACTGAAGTTGCGCTGGATCAGCAGCGGCGTGGCCGGCCCACCGATGGTCTGGTCGCGCGCCTCCACCGTGGCCTGCTTGGTGACGCTGTCGCTGCCGTAAAGCCGCAGCACGGCGCTGTCGTACCAGCCGCCATTGCGCAGCTCGGCCTCACCGCTCAGGCGCAGCGCACGCTGTGCATCGTTGCCGTCCTGGGACTTGGTGTTGATGACGTAGAAGCCCGGCGGAAAGCCGATAGAGGCGCTGAGGTCGCGGCTGCCGACGCTGCTCAGCACATTGGTATCGGTGCCGCCCTGGGTGCCGCTGAAATTCAGGCGATAGGTCGCGTCCTGGCGGTTGAACACGCCCTTGGCGAGAAAATTGTTGTCGCGGTAGTTCTGCGGATTGGGCTTGGTGCGGCTGGAATCCGCCGCGCCGTTGTCGCCGCGGTTGTCCAGCTCCTGCCCGTCGCGGCGGTTGAACAACAGCAGCCCGGCGTTGGCCTGGGAGCCGAAGGTGCCGAGCACGGTTTCCGAGGCGCTGTTATCGACGCTGTTGTAACCGGCCTTGCCCAGCGCCTGCCAGGGCTTGCCGGCATTGAGATAGTCCTGCGGGTCCTTGGTGGTGAAGCTGACCACGCCGCCGATCGCATCCGAGCCGTACAAGGCCGAAGCCGAGCCGCGCAGGATCTCCACCCGCTTCACCAGTTCCGGATCGATCAGGTTGCGGCCGGCATCGGAGAAATCGCCGATGGTGAAGGCGTCGGAAGCCGGAATGCCGTCCACCAGTTCCAACACGCGGTTGCCGCCGATGCCGCGAATGGTGAAGCTGTTGGCGCCGAAGCGCGTGGCATCGCGGCTCACTGACAGGTCCGGCTCGTAGCGCACCAGGTCCTGGATGTTCTGCGCCAGTTGCTCCTCGATCTGCTGCTGGTCGATGACGGTGACCGTGCCCGCCGTCTCGCGCTCGGTGTGCGGCGTGCGCGTACTCACCACGTTGATGGTGCCGAGCACCGGCTCAGCCGCCGGCGCCCCCGCTTCCTGCGCCATGGCGCCGCAGCTCGCGCCGAGCCCCAGCGCGCAAACCGTCTTCCCCAGCAAGTTCATCTGCCGCATGAATCTCCCTCCCGGCATGGCCGGAGCAATCGTTGTGTTCCGATTGCCCTTGCTGGCTGCCGCGAGGTGGCTGGCTAGGCGTATTGAATATTTGTAGCGCCACGTCCGGAAGGACGCAGCGCTTGATCTAAATAATAATGATTATTATTTACAAGTCAACCGGAGATGGCCCACCGCAGGCAGCGCAGCACTGCCGTAACCTTGCGCCCATAAAAAAACGGCGCGAATGACATTCGCGCCGCCCGGTGTGGCCCCGCACGCTACGCTAGATGCGTCGGTACAGAAACATCCGCAGTACTGCCTACAGCGCGTCCTTGCCGGTTTGCCCGGTGCGGATGCGGATGGCCTGGTCCAGCGTGTAGACGAAAATTTTGCCGTCACCGATCTTGCCGGTGTGAGCGGCCTTGCTGATCACATCGACGGCGGCTTCGGAACGCTCGTCCTCGATGGCGATCTCCAGCTTGATCTTGGGCAGGAAGTCGACCACGTACTCCGCGCCGCGATACAACTCGGTGTGGCCCTTCTGGCGGCCGAAGCCCTTGACCTCGGTAACGGTGATGCCGGACACGCCCAGTTCGGACAGTGCCTCGCGCACATCATCGAGCTTGAACGGTTTGATAACGGCGACGATCAATTTCATGTCGGGTCCTCTGCTCGGTGGGGCGGACTTCGATTCTACCCCAGGAGCGGAACAGAGCACGCCAGGCGCCGATTCGCCCCACGATGGTGCGCACCATCGTGGGGCTGCAGCCGCCTTCGTCTCAGGATTTCACCGGCAGCAGGAAGCCGTACTTGTCGAATACCGCGCGTGCCTCGGGCGAGCGCAGGAATTCGATGTAGGCCTTGGCCAGGGGATTGGCCGCGCCCTTGGAGGTAACCACCGCGCCCTGCTCCAGCACCGGGTATTGATCTTCGGCGATGCGGTAATACTTGCCCGTGCCGACCACTTTCGGCGACAGCACGAAGGACAGCGCGACGATGCCGGCGTCGACATTGCCGCTCTGCACGAACTGCGCGGTCTGCGCGATGTTCTCGCCGCTGACCAGCTTGGATTGCACCTGCTCCCACACGCCCGCGCTCTGCAGGGCCGCCTTGGCGGCGCGGCCATACGGCGCCACTTCCGGATTGGCGATGGCGAATTTCTTCACGCTGTCGCTCTTCAGCACGGCGAGACCCTTGCTCACATCCACCGCCGGGTTGGTGCTCCACAGCACGATGTGCCCGGTGGCGTAGAGGGTCAGCGTAGCCTCGTCGGCCAGGCCGCCCTTGACCAGTTCCCTGGGGTAGGACATGTCGGCGGAGAGGAACACATCGAACGGCGCGCCGTTCTTGATCTGCGCCAGGAAATTGCCGGAGGAACCGGTGGTGGACTTGAGGTCCGCGTCGGGGTGAGTCTTCTTGAAAGCCGCGTTGAGGTCGTCGAGGCACAAGGTCAGATCGGCCGCGGCGGCAATGGTCAGGGTCGTAGGCTCGGCTGCATGTACCGCTCCCATGCAGAACAGGCCGGCCAGCACCAGCAGAATTTTTTTCATGAGGTTGTCCAGGGTTCAGTCAAACGTTATGTTTGCCTGAATATATCGCATCCCGGAACCCACCGCCCACCATCACCCTCAGGACTTGGCCGCCGCCCGCCGACGCGGCTTGCGGGCCTGCTGCGCGAAGGCCGGCAGGTGCGCATCCACCACCTGCGCCACCTCCCGCTCCATGCGCCGGAACTCCTTCAGCAGCGCCAGCCCTCCGGGCGTGACCTCGGCGCCGCCGCCGCCGCTGCCGCCCTTAGCCGACTTGACCAGCGGCGATTCGAAGCAGCCATTCATCGTCTCCACCAGCATCCAGGCACGCCGGTAGGACATGTCCAGCACCTTGGCCGCAGCGGAGATGGAGCCTGCCCGCTGGATCGCTTCCAGCAGGTCGGCCTTGCCCGGGCCGAAGGCGATGTCGTCGTCCAGCAGCAGGCGCAGGCGCACGTGGCCACGCAGGCTCATGGGAGCGACACCGGCAAGATCGGGCTCATGGCCAACAGCCTACATCAAGCCGGCAGTTCGCGGCCTGCCTGCCCTGCGAACTTCAGGCGCTTTAGGCTTCCGCCGAATCGCAATGCTCGAGCAGGCGCTCGGCCGCATTGAGCAAACGCTCCTGCGCCGCCAGCAACTCGCGCACCTTGGGATTGAACTGGGCGGAATGTTCGAACAGATGATCGGCCTTGCCGCTCGCCGCGATCCGCTCCACGCAATCCGCCACCAGCAGGTTCCTGTGAACGAACTTCTCGAAACTCATTATTGCGCCCCCGCTTGTTCAGGAA
>JAQGNS010000035.1 GCA_028291705.1 Nevskia sp. | reverse complement strand
TGTCCGGCGAAAGCCGCGACATGACCGTGCTGTTCTCCGACATCCGCGGCTTCACCACCATCTCCGAAAAATTCCGCGACAAGCCGCAGGAGCTGTCGCAGCTGATGAACGAGTTCCTCGGCGTCCTCACCGAAGTGGTGTTCCGCCATCGCGGCACCATCGACAAGTACATGGGCGACGCCATCATGGCTTTCTGGGGCGCGCCGCTGCAGGATTCCACCCATGCCTTCCACGCGCTGCAGGCGGCGATGGAGTTTCCGCAGGCGCTGGCCAGGCTGGACGCCGCATTCGAAGCGCGCGGCTGGCCCAAGCTGCAGATCGGTGTCGGCCTCAACTCCGGGCACATGATGGTCGGCAACATGGGCTCCGAGTTCCGAGTCGCCTACACGGTGCTGGGCGATGCGGTGAACCTCGGCTCGCGCCTCGAAGGCCTGACCAAGGAGTACGGCGTGGCGGTGATCTGCAGCGAAGCCACCCGCGCCGGCGCCCCGGAATGGACCTTCCGCGAGCTCGACTTGGTCAAGGTCAAGGGCAAGGACCAGCCGGTGGCGATCTATGAGCCATTAGGCCCCAAGGACACCGTCGACGCCGGTCTGCGCCAGGACCTGACGCGCCTGCGCCAGGCCCTGCGCGCCTACCGCGCTCAGCGCTGGGACGAGGCCGAGCGCGAGTTTTTCGGCCTGTCGCGCTCCGGCCGCCCGCATCCCCTGTACGAGCTGTACCTGGAGCGCATCGCCGAAAACCGGCTGCATCCGCCCGCGGCGGACTGGGATGGCGCGACCGTGTTCAAGACCAAGTAAAGTCCCAAAGGCGAGGGGCGCTTTGGGCCCGGTGGCGCAACGGATATTTACATTCCACGCCGGTACTACAGCCCTTGCGCGCTGTCATGTATGATCAGCAGCCATGAGGTTGGGTCGACAGCCGGCGGCCGATAGTGTCCCTGTCGATAGTTCACGGAAAGATGGATGGCTGCCGTACCTGCTTTGAACGAATTCCTCCGCTTGCGGTCAACCGGCTGGCGCCGCGTTGATGGCGCTTTATTTTTAGCACACCACAACTGCACATTGATTAAGGGGTTGAAGTAATGAAACAGTCCACCGGCAGGCTCTTAGGCGCCCGTCTATTGAGCCGCCCCGCGGCCCTCGGTATCGGCATGGCCGCAGCAGTCGTGGCCGGAATCTCCGCCTGCGGCGGCAGCGGCAACAACAACTGCCACAACATCCCGCAGGCCACCGGCCTGATCGGTCAGCCGAATTTCAACCAGGGCACCCCGAACAACCCCAACATCTCCGGCTTGTCGCTGGGCGGTGTGCAGGGTTCGGTCGCCGTATGGCCTAATCCCGCCGCCCCCACCGATGCGCCCACCGCCACCGTCTATGTGGCGGATACGACCAACAATCGCGTCCTGGGCTTCAAGGGCCTCCCGTCGGGCATCAATACCGCGGCCGCCACTTTCGTCATCGGCCAGAGTTCGATGACGGACCAGAGTTCCGGCATCGGTCCGGAAGGTTCCGTACCGATCAAGTTCGCCAATCCGAGCAAGGTCTGGATCGCCACCACCCCGACCAACACCTACCTGGCCGTCGCTGACGCCGGCAACAACCGCGTGCTGATCTGGAACGCGCCGCCGACGGACAACACGACTGCTCCGAACGTCGTGCTGGGCCAGCCGGACTTTCTCCACGCCGCCGCCAACCAGCCCAATGCGACCCCGTCGGCTACCGGCCTGGATCATCCGACTGCCGTGATCATCAGCTCCAAGGGCCAGCTGGTAGTGGTGGACAAGAGCAACAACCGCGTGCTGATCTGGAACACCGTTCCGACCATCAGCAACACCCCCGCTGACTTCGAACTGGGCCAGGTGGCCACCGATGCTACGGGGGCGACCACCTGCAAGATCAACACCGACTATTGCTTCACCACCAACGTTCCGAACATCGACCAGTTCAACGGCACCACCAATATCCTGGCGATGCGTCAGCCGTCCGACGCCTGGACCGATGGTTCCAACCTGCTGGTCAGCGACACCGGCAACAACCGTGTGCTGTACTGGGCCGGCGTGCCCAACAACATGAACAAGCTGCCGGACAACCTGCTGGGCGCCACCCAGTTCGGCTCCTACAACCCGGCCGGCGGCGCCGGCACCCAGGCCTTCAATGCGCCCTGGGGCGTAGCCTCCGACGGCACCAGCGTGTTCGTCGGCGACAGCGGCAACAACCGCGTACTGGAATTCCAGTCCTACATCACCACGCCGAAGAACGGCACCGCGGCGACGGTGGTGTTCGGTCAGCAGGACTTCACCCACATCACGCAGAACGATCCTGACCAGAACGGCAGCGTGGCCGACCAGCGCAACAACCCCGCGACCAGCGGCGTCAACGCCGGCACCATGTTCAGCCCGCAGGGCCTGTATGTGAATGCTTCCTACAACGTCCTGCTGGTTTCGGACAGCGCCAACAGCCGCATCATGCGCTTCCCGATCATCGGCAACAGCAGCGCCGGCCCGAACACCAACTACGGTGTCGACGGCACGGATACCGACGACGGCAACTTCTGCTTCTGATCTTCTGAAGCGGATTCAAGGCCGCTCCGGGCGCAAGCCCGGAGCGGCTTTTTTATTGGCGCGGCGCCCTGTTAGTGGCAGAATTTCGACGGTAGCCGGGTCGCGGTGCAGCAGCGCGCGCCTTGAACCGGACGGTCCCAGGCCCCATTGAGCTGACAATGCAAATCGTTACACTGTTGACATGAGCGAGCGCGAACGCGATACCGGCACCGGCCTCGTCGTCGAGGAGGCCAAGCCGCGCCTGCAGTCGCCGCCTTTGTACAAGGTCATCATGATCAACGACGACTTCACGCCGATGGAATTCGTGGTCGAGGTGCTGCAACTGTTCTTTCACCGCACGCGCGAGCAGTCGGTGCAGATCATGCTCCAGGTGCACCAGACCGGGCGCGGCGTCGCCGGCATCTTCCCGGCGGAAATCGCCGAAACCAAGGTGGCCCAGGTCAACGCCTATGCGCGGAAGAACCAGCATCCCCTCCTGACGGTGATGGAAAAAGCCTGAATGCGCCCTCAGCCGCCGCGGGCCCCGGCGGTACGTTGCACCCCGATTTCCCCTGTATTTCCCACCCTGTTTCGCCGTGCGAGCCGCTTTTCCGGCGTTCCGCGGGCTGCGGCATGGCTCCCGGCGTGGCGCGCCGTGCTGGTGCGGGAATTGCAAGGAATAAACATGGGCGATAAAGCTCTTGCGCCGAGGTTGCAAAAGCCCGAGGCTAGCCCCATAAAGGTGCGGTGAAGACTAGGAGCACACATGCTCAGCGATGAGTTGCAAAAAGCGTTGGATGCCGCATTTCTTGCCGCACGCAGCGACGGCCACGAGCTGTTGACCGTCGAGCACCTGCTGCTGGCCCTGCTGTCCGATTCCAATGTCAGCGAGGTCCTGACGGCCAGTGGCGCCGATCTGGACAAGCTGGAACAGGCCTTGCGCGACTACATCGCGCAGAACATCCATTCCAACAAGGAAGCCGCCGGCAACCAGGAAGTGCAGCCCACGCTGTCCTTCCAGCGCGTGCTGCAGCGCGCCATTTACCACGTCCAGGCTTCCGGCAAGAAGCGCGTGTCGACCCTGAACGTGCTGGTGGCGCTGTTCGCCGAGAAAGACACCCACGCCGTCTACCTGCTCAACGAGCAGGGCGTCAGCCGGCTGGACATCGTCAACTACATCTCCCACGGCATCGCCAAGAACAGCCAGCCGGCCGCCCCGGAAGCCTCCAGCGAGGCCGAGGAGAAGGAAGAGCCCGGCAAGCCCGGCGGCAAGAGCGCTCTGGAACAGTTCGCCGTCAACCTCAACGAGCGCGCCCTGCGCGGCCAGATCGATCCCCTCATCGGCCGCGCCACCGAGCTCGAGCGGGTGATGCAGACCCTGTGCCGCCGCCGCAAGAACAACCCCCTGCTGGTGGGCGAGGCCGGCGTCGGCAAGACCGCCATCGCCGAGGGCCTGGCCTGGCTCATCACCGAGGGCCGCGTGCCCGAGCTGCTGCGCAACGGCGTGGTCTACAGCCTCGATCTCGGCAGCCTCATCGCCGGCACCAAGTACCGCGGCGACTTCGAGAAGCGCTTCAAGGGCGTCATCACCGAGCTGACCCGCACCCCCGGCGCGATCCTGTTCATCGACGAGATCCACATGATCATCGGCGCCGGCGCCGCCAGCGGCGGCGTCATGGACGCCTCCAACCTGCTCAAGCCGATGCTGGCCAGCGGCGAGCTGCGCTGCCTCGGCAGCACCACCTACCAGGAATACCGCGGCATCTTCGAGAAGGACCGGGCCCTGTCCCGCCGCTTCCAGAAGATCGACGTGCCGGAGCCGAGCGTCGAGGACACCATCAAGATCATCGAGGGCCTGCGCGAGCGCTTCGAGGAGCACCACCAGGTGCACTTCACCAGCGGCGCCATCCGCTCCGCGGTGGAGCTGGCGGCGCGCCACATCACCGACCGCCACCTGCCGGACAAGGCCATCGACGTCATCGACGAGGCCGGCGCCCGCCTGCGCCTGCTGCCCGAGGGCAAGCGCCGCAAGACGGTGCAGGTGCGCGACATCGAGGAAACCATCGCCAAGATCGCGCGCATCCCGCCGAAGAGCGTGTCCAACAACGACCGCGACCGGCTGGCCAACCTGGAGCGCGACCTCAAGCTGGTGATCTTCGGCCAGGACGCGGCGATCCAGACCCTGTCCTCCTGCATCAAGCTGTCGCGCTCTGGCCTCGGCAATCCCGACCGGCCGATCGGCAACTTCCTGCTCGCCGGCCCCACCGGTGTCGGCAAGACCGAGGTCACCCGCCAGCTGGCCAACCAGCTCGGCATCGAGCTGATCCGCTTCGACATGTCCGAGTACATGGAGCGGCACACCGTGTCGCGCCTGATCGGCGCCCCCCCGGGCTATGTCGGCTTCGACCAGGGCGGCCTGCTCACCGATGCGGTGCTCAAGCACCCGCACGCGGTGGTCCTGCTGGACGAGATCGAGAAGGCCCACCCGGACGTCTTCAACCTGCTGTTGCAGGTGATGGACCACGGCAAGCTCACCGACAACAACGGCCGCGCGGCCGATTTCCGCAACGTCATCCTGGTGATGACCACCAATGCCGGTGCGGAAGAGTCCTCGCGCCGCTCCATCGGTTTCTCCGAGCAGAACAACACCACCGATGCCCTCGAGGTGATCCGCCGCATGTTCTCGCCGGAATTCCGCAACCGCCTCGATGCCATCGTGCCGTTCGCTCCGCTGGGCCGGCCCGAGATCGCCCTCGTGGTCGACAAGTTCCTGATCCAGCTCGAAGAGCAGCTTTCTTCCAAGCACGTGCAGCTGGACGTGGAGCCGGATGCCCGCGAATGGCTGGCCGATCACGGCTACGACGCCAAGATGGGCGCCCGCCCGATGGCCCGCACCATCCAGGAGAACCTCAAGCGTCCGCTGGCCGAGGAACTGCTGTTCGGCAAGCTCGCCAACGGTGGCCGCGTCTCGGTCCGCGTCGGCGAAGACGGCAAGCTGGAGTTCGAGATGGTGGCGCGGGAGAAGCCGGCCGCCGCGGCCGAGCCCGCCTGAACCTGAGCGCTGTAAACGACAAAGCCCGCTTCAAGCGGGCTTTGTTTTTTTGAGCTGCGGTCGAATTCTATTGAGACGTCATCCCGGCGAAAGCCGGTATCCAGGAATTCGGAGCACGCACTTCATCGCATCAGGCACCAGCACGCGCCGGCATGACAGTCAGCCGGAAGCGCAAATGCGGCGGAGTCTTACTTGTCGCGGAAGGTGATGCGACCCTTGCTCAGGTCGTACGGCGTCAGCTGCACCGTCACCTTGTCGCCGGTGAGGATACGGATGTAGTTCTTGCGCATGCGGCCCGAAATGTGGGCGGTTACCACATGGCCGTTTTCGAGTTTGACGCGGAACGTGGTGTTCGGCAGCGTCTCGACGACGATGCCGGGCATTTCGATGTGATCTTCTTTGGCCATAAGCCGGGAAACGGAACCCAGGTTCTTTCAGGAGGCGGCATTATCCGCGAAGCCATCCCCTGCGGCAATTCGCTCCAGCCGGGCCCAGCCGCCGGGATACAGCACTTCCAGCGGCCGGAAGCGCCTTTTGTAGTCCATTTTTTCGCTGTTTTCGACCCAGTACCCCAGGTAGACGTAGGGCAGGCCCTGCAAGCGTGCCTGCTCCACCTGGCGCAGGATGGCGTAGGTGCCGAGGCTGCGTTCCGGCAGGTCCGGGTCGAAAAAGGTGTACACAGCCGAGAAACCCTGCGGAATGCGGTCCACCACCGACAGGCCCAGCAGCTCGCGGCCGCGGCGGTACTCCCAGAACTCGGTGCGGCCCCAGGCACAACCGAGAAACTCGCGGAAGGCCTCGGAATCGTCCGGGTCCATGCCGCCGCCGGCATGGCGGGCGCTGAGGTAGCGCCGATACAGCTCGTAATGCTCTTCATCCAGCTGCGACACCACCCGCAGGCTCAGATCCGCATTGGCGCGCAGGCAGCGCCGCTGCGAGCGGTCCGGCATGAATTCCTGCACCGCGATGCGCACCGAGCGGCAGGAGCGGCACAACTGGCACATCGGCCGGTAAGCGTAGTTGCCGCTGCGACGGAACCCCTGGTCGAGCAGCACGCCGTAGAGCGCATCGCTCAGCGGAAAGGCCGGATCGACAAAGGCGCTGCGCGCGCTGCGCTGCGGCAGGTAGCCGCAGCTATGCGAGCTGCCCACCAGCAGACGCAGGCTCTGGAGTTTCACGCTGCGTCTCCTGCAACAGGAGACGACAGCGACCGGTGGCGGCGCTGGTCCGGCACCGGAATGTCGAAGCGCCAGGTGCCGGTGCGGCCCACGTCCTGCAGCGCCTGGCGCAGCCGCAGCAGGAAGCGGTCGCGCGGAATCTCCACCGCGCCCAGCGTTTTCAGATGTCCCGAGGTGACCTGGCAGTCGATCAGGCTGTAGGCCCAGGTGCGCAGCTGCTGGCTCAGGTGATACAGCGCCAGCTTGGAGGCGTCGGGCACCCGGCTGAACATCGACTCGCCGAAGAAGGCCCGGCCCAGCGCCACGCCGTAGAGTCCGCCCACCAGTTCGCCGCCTTGCCACACTTCCACCGAGTGGGCGAAGCCGTGCTGGTGCAGCTCCAGGTAGGCGCGCTTCATGTCCGGCCCCAGCCAGGTGCCCTGGCCGCTGCGGCGGCTGCCGGAGCAGGCTTCCAGCACCTCGGCGAAGGCGTTGTCCAGGGTCACCGCGTAATCGTCCTTCTTCAACCGCTTGGCCAGCGAATGCGAAACGTGGAAATCTTCCGGCGCCATCACCGCGCGCGGGTCCGGACACCACCACAGGATCGGCTCGTTGGGGTTGTACCAGGGAAAGATGCCGGAGGAATAGGCGCGGATCATGCGCGGCAGCGACAGGTCGCCGCCAATCGCCAGCAGACCGTTGGGATCGCGCATGGCGCGATGCGGCGAGGGGAAGGGCTGGTTCGGATCGCGCGGATCCAGCCAGTGCAGGCGGACCGGGTTATCCATAGGACTCGTCCGTGGCCAGGGGGGCCTCCGCCGCGATCTCCAGCGGCGCGTCCTGCCGGTAGGGGCTGTGATCGGCCAGGGCGTCGCCGCGCTGGCCCACCCACTCGCGCTCGCGCCGCAGCGACTTCGCCACCGCCTGATGCAGGCGCGGATCGGCCAGCCAGTGGGCCGAGCGCGTGCGCACCGGCTCGAAGCCGCGCGCCAGCTTGTGCTCCCCCTGCGCCCCGGCGTCGAAGCATTGCAGGCCCTCGCGGATGCACCACTCGATCCCCTGGTAATAGCAGGTTTCGAAATGCAGGCTGTGGTAGCGCTGATCCGCGCCCCAGTGCCGTCCGTAAAGGGTATCGCCCCCTTGCACAGTGATCGCCACGGCTGCCAGCCGTTCTCCGTCGTAAGCCAGGATCAGTCTAACCGGCGTCCCCGCGCGTTGCCCGTAGTCGAGAAAAAAATCCAGGGTGAGGTAGGGGGCCTGGCCGCGCTCCTCGTAGGTGTTCGAATACAGCCCGTAAACCCGCACCCAGGCCGCCTCGTCGAGTTCGTCGCCGGCCCGCACCTCGAAGCGCAGCCCGGCCTCGGCCACGCGGCGGCGTTCGCGCAACAGCTTCTTGCGCTTGTCGCTGGACAGGCGCGCTACGAACGCGCCGAAATCGGCATAGCCGCGGTTGCGCCAGTGGAACTGCACATCGTTGCGTTCCAGGCAGCCGGCCGCGCCCAGCGCATCGAGATCCTGGTCGTCCAGAAATAGCGCATGCATCGAAGACAGCCGGTTGGCGCGGGCCACCTCCGGCAGGGCCGTCGCCAGCGCCGTTCGCGCCGCCGCGTCGCGCGCCCCCAGGCGCGGCCCGGTGGCCGGGGTGAAAGGCACCGCGTTGAGCAGCTTGGGGTAATACGGCCGGCCGATGCTCTGGCTGGCTTCGGCCCAGGAGAAATCGAACACGAACTCGCCGTAGGAGTGCGCCTTCAGGTACAGCGGCGCGATGCCGGCGACCGCGCCGGATTCATCCTCCAGTACCGCGTGGCAGGGCGTCCAGCCCGTTTCCGGGCTGGCGCAGCCATGCGTTTCCAGGGCGTCGAGGAATTCGTGGCGGGTGAAGGGGTATGTCGCGGGGAAAAAGCTGTTCCAGACCGCGGCGGGGAGGGCCGAGGCGCGTTCCAGGTGGCGGACGCGCAACCCCGGCATGGATCAGTGGAAGGTCAAAGGCGCAACGGCAACCTTGCGCAGCGCCCATTGCACGCAGGTATCGTGCTCGAAGCGCGAGATCTTCTCTTCCTCGGCCGGGGGCACCGCCTCGGTCATGCGGCCGTCCGCGTCGAAACGGATGGCGGCGCCGGCGGTCTGGATCTTCATTTCGGTGGAGGCTTCGTCGTCCCAGGACACTTGCAGGTAGCGCAGGCGGCGCTCGGCATACTCGGGCAGCCGGTTGGCGCCCGCGGCGATCAGTGCGGCCTCATCCGACGAGAATTCGCGGATTTCGCCGCCTTGCGTCAACACGAAGTGGCGGATTTCCGTACTCATGGTTCGCTCCGTAGTGATCCTCTATGACTTCGACACCACTCAAGGATGAAGGTTTAGCGGCGGAATTCAAGCCCTCTTGAGCGGGGAGCGGGCCAGCGGGGACGGGCGGTTCCGCCGGCCGGACGACGGGAGGGCGCTGCTATACTTTTCCGTGGCCGCCGGGCCTCCCGCATATAAACTTGACCCTCTCCTTTACGAGCGCGCATCTGGTGCTGGATTTTTTAAAAAGCAAGAAACAAGCCGCCAAGCCGGTCGGCCCCCGCGCGCGCGCTGCCAGCACGCCGCCGGCCGAAGCCAGCTGGATCGAGCGCCTGCCCCGTGAAGC
>JAQGNS010000394.1 GCA_028291705.1 Nevskia sp. | reverse complement strand
CACATTGTTGCAGTGCGGTGACGGATAGTTGCCAAGGACGCTCGACTCGGCTTATTTTCCAGACAGGGGAAAGTGCTCCTCAATAAAATAATGGATGGAGTTCACCGATGCGCAACATGCGCCGTCTGGCTGCTGCTCTGGTCTCGGGGTTGTTCCTGGTTTCCGCCGCCGCCGGTGCCGATGATGCGCAAGGCGCAGGCTCCATCAACGCCGACGGCGCACCGCTGCCGATCGATCTCGGCGCGCCCGACGCACTGGCCGGGGGTACCGGCAAGGGTTTCAACCTCGCCTGCGACTGGCGCCCCGCCAACGGCACTCCCACCCCAAGCACCCCGAACGGCATCCGCTACGGCTACATCGAACTGGCGGCGGGCTATTACCAGGTGTTCCTGTCGCCGTACTTCCCGGTGGGTACCAAGTTCCGCATCGAAGGCCAGTATCCCAAGGCGCGCAACTTCTCCTACCAGCTCTACAACGGCCCCAATGGCGGGCTCGGTTACCTGGCGGACTACAAAGTGCAGCCCGATCCCGGCAGCCAGTCGCCGTTCAGCGGCGTCAACACGCTCGACACCGCGATCCAGCCGGGCGGCCACTACACCGTCCACATCGTCTACGGCGTCGCGCCGGCCACCCCGGCGCCGAACACGCTGTACGTCACCGCCAAGAACTTCTCGCTGGGCAGCCAGGCGGTCTTCATCTACCGCATCTACAACGCCTTCGCCGGCATTGGCGTGATCGACCACGGCGGCTTCCCGCTGCCAACCGTCTACAAGGAAACCGCCAGCGGCGACGTAACCCTGGCCAGCCTCGACAACAAGCTGCTCTGCGACGCCGGCATCGGCCAGCGCAACCTGCGCCGCGTGGTGCGCGCCCAGCTGTCCGACATCATCAACGCCAATCCGAAATATCCGCAGCCGATCGCGGCCAAGCCGGTGCCGGCAGCGCCGCAGTTCATGCTGCGCGACAACCCTGCCGACGTGCTGGTCAATTCGGACAACCGCTACATCTACGCCTTGCTGTCGCAGAAGCCTGGCGACCTGGTGCTGATGCGGGCCAAGGCACCGACCTACGCCACCGGCCCCAACGCCGGTTCCGATCCGCAGCTGCGCCACTGGTCGATCTGCCAGAACGCCTACGTCACGGTGGAAACCTACGCCTGCATCGAGGACACCGACGCCACCATCGACAGCGGGGGCTTCTTCAATATCGTCATCTCGGTGCCGGCCAAGCGTCCGGCCAACGCGGTTCGCGCGCATGGCTTCGACTGGCTGACTTACGGCACCGACCAGGAAGCCGCGCCGATCCTGCGCCACATGCTGGCTTCGCCCCATTTCACCCAGTCGGCGTTCGCCGTGCCGCAAGGGCAGGGCCCACAGGCGCCGCTGATCATGGGCGACTACTTCCCGGTGGCGACCTATTGCGCCAACAGCGTATTCAGCGCGCACACCAATGCCGGCGAGACGCCGAAACAGGTGTTCGCCGCCTGCGCGGCGGGGCAATAAGGGCAAGCGCAGCGGCCGCCGGATAGCGGTAGCCGCTGCGCCGCCAGAGACTCCCTGGGCCGCACCCGCCTACAATGGCGGGTGAGTGGCGGCATGTCGCGGCTTTTTCCGGCCGCGGCAGGAAACTCGCCGCCGCTGCAGCACTCCAAACAAGGTCTGCCAGGCTTGGATTCCCTCATGCGGCTGAAACGTGCCCCGCTGCTGCTCGTGCCCGCCTTGCTGTGCGCGGCGCTGCTGGCGCGCGCCGACGACGATGCCTACGCCGCCGCCCGGCAGGAATTCCTCCGCGCCTACACCCCGGCCAGCGCCATGCTGCCCGAGGGCCCCGCGCAGGACAGTGCGGCGCTGCAGGCCTATCCGCTGTATCCCTATCTGGCTGCGGCGCGGCTGCGGCGCGATTTGCGCCTGGCGCCGGACCCGAACGCGGTCGATGTGCGCATCGCCGCCTTCATCAAGGACAACGGCGACCAACAGGCCGCGCGCGCCCTGCGCCGCGCCTGGTTGCCGGACCTGGCGCGGCGCAAGTCCTGGTCGATGTTCAATACGCATTATGTCGATACCGGCTCCGATCCGGCCCTGCGCTGCAACGCGCTGCAGGCGCGCATCGCCCTCAACCTGACCAAGGACCTGGCGCCCGCCATCGTCGAGCAGTGGCTGACGGGTCGTGACACGCCGGCCGAGTGCGAGCCGGCGTTCGACTGGCTGCGCGCGCGCAAGCTGCTGCCGCCTTCGCTGGTCGATCAGCGCGCGCGGCTGGCGCTGGCGGCCGGCAATTCTCGCCTGGCGCAGAACCTGCTCAAGACGCTGCCGGCGGAGATGGCGGCGCCGCTGCGGCAATGGGCCGCGCTGATCGAGCAGCCGCAGCGCGAGATCGATCGCCTGATCGGCGCGCCGGAATTGCCGGTGGAGACGGCGGCCTTGCAGGACGGCTGGCAGCGCCTGGCGCGCGCCGATGTCGACGCCGCCCTGCAGCGCTACCAGCCACTGGTCGATGCGCGAAAGTTGGATGCGCCCGGCGCCAGCATCGCGGCGCGTTCGCTGGCCCTCGGCGCGGCTTGGAGCCGCCGCCCGGAAGCATTGACCTATTTCAGCCGCGTCGCGCCCGGCGATATCGACGAGCGCGCCGCGGAGTGGAATGTGCGTGCCGCGCTGTGGAGCGGCGACTGGACGCGTACCACGCAGGCCCTGGCCACGCTGTCGTCTACGCAGCGCGAGCTGCCGCGCTGGCGCTACTGGTCGGCGCGCGCCAGCGAAGTGCAGGGCGATGCCGCCGCCGCGCGCGCGGTCTACACGCAACTCACCGCCAACGACAACTACTACGCCGCGCTGTCCAGCGCGCGCCTGGGCCTGCCGTTCGCGCCGCATCCGCAGCCGCTGACCATCAACACCGCCATCGGCACGCAGATCGCGCAGCAGCCGCCCTTCGTGCGTGCGCACGAACTGCTGCTGTGTGACCTCAAGCCGCTGGCCGCGGTGGAATGGCAGGCCGGCTTAGAAGGCCTCGACCCCGCCTGGCGCGTGCAGGCCGTGCCGCTGGCGCTACGCTGGGGCTGGTACGAGCAGGCCATCGCCAGCGCCAGCAAGCAGGGCGTGTTCAACGACTACCAGCTGCTCTATCCGAAGCCCTACGACGTCGCGGTGCACACCGCCGTGGCCCTGACCCAGGTGCCGGAAGACCTGATCTACGCCATCCTGCGCCAGGAAAGCCTGTACGACGCCGAGGTGGTGTCGCGCGCCGGCGCGCTGGGCCTGCTGCAGCTGATCCCGGATACGGCGCAGCGCGTGGCGCGGCGCTGGCAACGTCCGCCGCCGGCGCGCAGCCAGTTGTTCGATCCCAACGTCAACGTGCCGCTGGGCAGCGCCGAATTGCACGATCTGCTGGAGCTGTTCGGCAACCAGCAGCCGCTGGCCATCGCCGCCTACAACGCCGGACCCAACGCCGCCACGCGTTGGCTGCCCGATGCGCCGCGCGACGCCGCGGTGTGGATCGAGAACATTCCCTACAACGAGACGCGCGACTACGTGCAACGCGTGCTGTGGCACTCGCTGGTATTCGGCTGGCGCCGCAGCGGCGAGCCGCAGAAGGTCGATGCCTGGCTCGGTCAGATCGCCGTGCCGTCGGTGCCCCCGGCGCAGACGCAGGCGCCGGTGCTCGCCGATCCGGTGGCACCCGATCCGGCGCCGCCGAAGTGAAGGCCTACCTCGTCGGCGGCGCGGTGCGCGACGCCCTGCTCGGCCTGCCGGTGAAGGAGCAGGACTGGGTGGTGGTCGGCGCCAGCCCGGAAGACATGGTCGCCGCCGGCTACCGGCCGGTGGGCAAGGACTTCCCGGTGTTCCTGCATCCGCAGAGCAAGGAGGAGTACGCCCTGGCGCGCACCGAGCGCAAGTCCGGGCGCGGCTACCACGGCTTCACCTTCCACACCGGCGCCGAAGTCACGCTGGAAGAAGATCTGATCCGGCGCGACCTCACCGTCAACGCCATGGCGCGCGATGAGCACGGCGCGCTGGTCGATCCCTA
>JAQGNS010000392.1 GCA_028291705.1 Nevskia sp. | reverse complement strand
TGGAGAACGCCGCCTGGGCACGCTCGATGGTGGCGTCGTCGAGCTTCTCGATCAGTTCATCGGCCGCGCGCCACGCCCGTTCATTGGTCTCGCGCACGATGACGTGCAGGCGGATGCCGAAGCGCAGGGTGCGGCCCTTCTCGCCGGCACGGCGGCGGATATCGGCGATCTTCTCCGCCACGGCCGCGGGCGGTTCGCCCCAGGTCAGGTAGACGTCCACCTGCTCGGCGGCAAGGTCATGCGCGGCCGGTGAGGAGCCGCCGAAGTACAGCGGCGGATAGGGCTTCTGCACCGGCGGGAACAGGGTGCGGCCGTTTTTCGAGCGCAGGTGCTTGCCGATGAAGTCGACCGAGCCGCTGTCGTGCGAGCGCTCCAGGATGCCGCGCCAGATGCGCAGGAATTCGTCGGTGATCTCGTAGCGCTCCTCGTGGCTGGCGAACAATCCGTCGCCTTCCAGCTCGGCCTGGTCACCGCCGGTGACGACATTGATCAGCAGGCGGCCGTTGGACAGGCGGTCGTAGGTCGCCGCCATGCGCGCGGCGAGGCCGGGTGAACTGATGCCGGGACGGATCGCCACCAGGAACTTGAGCTGCTGCGTCACGCCGATCAGGCTCGAAGCCACTACCCAGGCGTCCTCGCAGGAACGCCCGGTGGGCAGCAGTACACCTTCATAACCCAGTGTGTCCGCCGCTACCGCGACCTGCTTGAGGTAGTTGTAGTCCACCGCGCGCGCGCCTTCGGAAGTGCCGAGGTAGCGGCTGTCGCCATGGGTGGGAAGGAACCAGAAGACTTTCATCGGGGGGACTCCTTGGAGTGTTGAATGGGGCTAGCGGCTAGCGGCTGGCGGCGAGGGCGGCGCCTGGCTGCCACACCGCATCGGCCACCTTGATCGGATGCGGAATCAGTCCGGCCTGGGCGTAGGTATCGGCCAGTGCCTGCTGCGTGGCGATCACCGCCGGGCTCAGCGGTTCCACCGGCGAGGGTGGGCGGCGGCTGAGGAACAGCTTTGCTACCTCGGGATCGAGCCCGGTGGCGGCGGCGATCAGGCCGGGTGCGTCGGCGGGGTGCTGCTGCACCCTGCGATCGGCGTCGCTGAGGATGTCGAACAGGCTGCGGATCGCCTGCGGATGATGGTCGGCGAACTTGTGCGACGACAGGTAAAAGGTGTTGTTGTCCGACAGCCCCGCGCCGGTGACCAGCACGCGGGCCGGCGTATTGCGCTCCGCGGCGGCCCAGTACGGATCCCAGATGGCCCAGGCATCAATACTGTGGCTTTCGAATGCGGCGCGTGCATCGGCCGGCGCCAGGTACACGGGCTGGATGTCCTTGTATTGCAGTCCGGCCTGTTGCAGTGCGCGCAGTACCAGGTAGTGCGAACTGGAGCCCTTCTGAAAAGCGACGCGCTTGCCGCGCAGGTCTTTCAGGCTTGCAATGCCCGAGTCGGGCGGCACCAGGATGGCTGAGCTACCAGGCTTGGGCGGCTCCACCCCGGCATAGATCACGTCGCTGCCGCCGGCCTGGGCGAACACAGGCGGTGTATCGCCGGTCATGCCGAAGTCCAGGCTGCCGGCGCCGAGCGCTTCCAATAGCTGGGGCCCTGCCGGAAACTCGGTCCACTGGATGTGCGCGCCGGAAAAGCGCTGCTCCACCAGTCCCAGTTGCTTCGCCACCAGCAGGTTGATCGAACTCTTTTGATAGCCGATGCGGATTTCCTTCGGCGCATCGCTATCCGCCATCACCAGCGCAGGCACCGCCGCGCCCGCCAGCACCAGCAGGGCGGCGGCACAGCGGCGCAGCAGCCGCGAAGCACGGCTGCCCGATTCGGCAACGATATAAAGCAAGGCGCTCTTATTCCGTGAAACGAGGGACGTTCCGGAGTATCGGTGAGAGCGGCAGCGCAGCGAACGAATCTTTTGGCATGAGCACATAACCGTAGCGCTCTCTATGCATAGAGCTTCTGCGTATTTCCACACGCTGCCGCGCTGCTCTACTTTCTGCGGGCTGCGCCGTTATGGCGCACTCCATCGAGAGTCGAATCGTGATCCATCCTGTTCTCAAGGCGCGCCTGCGCGCGCTGGCCGCCATTGTTGCCGGCACTCTGGTGCTTGGCGCCGCCCACGCCGATGAGGCCTGGCCGAAACAGTTCACCATCGGCTACCAGAAATTCGGGACCCTGATCATCCTCAAGTCGCGCGGCGATCTGGACAAACGCCTGGCCGCGCACGGTGTGATAGTGAAATGGGCGGAGTTCCCCTCCGGCGTGCCGATTCTCGAGGGCATGAACGGCGGCAGTGTCGATTTCGGCATCACCGGCGAGACGCCGCCGATATTCGCGCAAGCAGCCGCTGGTTCGCAGATCCGCTACGTCGCCTACGAGCCTGCCGCGCCCGCGGGCGAGGGCATTCTGGTGCCGAAGAATTCCACCCTGAAAACCCTGGCCGACCTCAAGGGCAAGCGCATCGCCGTGGCCAAGGGCTCCAACTCTCATTACCTGCTGATCCAGGCGTTGAAGAAAGCCGGCCTCACGCCCGACGACGTCAACATTGCCTACCTCAAGCCGGCCGACGCCAACGCTGCATTCGTGCAAGGCGATGTCGATGCCTGGTCGATCTGGGATTA
>JAQGNS010000206.1 GCA_028291705.1 Nevskia sp. | reverse complement strand
AGCCTGTGCTGCGATCTGCGCACCGGCTCCGAACGTACGCTCAGTCCCAGCCGCTGGCCCGAGGGCCGGGTGCCGCGCCTGCTGGAGCTGGAATTCTCCTCCGATGTCCGCGCCTTGAGTCCGGAACTGATGCAACTGCTCAGCGACGCACCGACTCCCGACAACGCCATGCAAATGATGCTGGGTCTCTACCGCAGCATGCCTGCCACTTGCGCGCCGCTGCTGGCGCGGCTGTTTCCGGAACTGGCGGGTGCGGCCGATGCCTTTCCGGTGGTGATTCACTGCACTGCCGGCAAGGACCGCACCGGCTTCGTCGTCGCCGTATTGCTCACGGTGCTGGGCGTGGCGCCGGTGGATATCCGCGCCGACTACCTGTATTCCAACCACAGCTCCGGACATTTGCGGCGCAACGTCAAGGTGCAGGCCCTGCTGCAACAGTTGCTGGGCATGACGCCCGATCCGCACGCCGTCGATGCCCTGACCAAGGCGGCTCCCGAGTATCTCGATGCTGCCCTGGGAGAAGTGCGACAGGGCTACGGCTCGGTGGAGCGCTATCTGCGTGAAGCAGCCGGCATTGACGAGACCATGCAGGACCGGCTGCGACAGCGCCTGCTCGAAGCGACCGCTACATCGGCCTGAAGCGCGGCTAATAGCCACGACATTCCGGCCGTCGCGGCCGCGGCTCAGGCGGGGTGGAAGCCGTCCTCGATCACCGCATTGGTGAATTTGCCCGGGCGGCGCTTGCCGTGCTGGATGTTCGAGGTGCTCTCGAAATCGCAGAAGCCTTCGACACCCTGGTAGCTGAACTTGCACAGTACGTCCATGCAGCAGACGCCGTGGTGATAGGAGGCCAGGCCCTTGGCTACCGGCGTGCATTCCAGTTCGATCACTTCGCCGTCGGTGAGTTCGATGTGGACGTGGCCGCCGCGATTGGTGGCGGCGTCGGCTTCGATGTAGGACAGGATGTCCACTTTCTTCGCGAAGGTGATCTTGCCGGCGCGGCTGATCCAGCCGAAGCTGGCGATGACGTCGTCGACGGAATGGAATGACACCACGATGAAGCCGAAGTCGGCGCCGATGGTGCCGGCGACCCAGCGATGCGACAGGATGCTGTTCCAGTCGCGCGGCCCCCAGCCGTGGTCGCGCACACCCAGGCCGTTCACCTGGTATTCCCTGCCTTTTACCTTGAGTGTGCCGGCGACCGCGCCGGGAATGTCGAAGTGGGCGGGGGCGAAGTCGTCGGCCAGCGAACCTTTCTTGGGGTAGCAGTCGATGGTGTCGTGGAAATCGGTCTGTCCCAGGACTGCGGACACCTCGTCGGTGTCGATGGTCCAGATGTGCCGGCCACCCCTGAACTGGTAGCGGCAGCCGTCGTCGCCGCCACCGAAGCCGTCCGGCAGGCGGTCGGCTTCGCGCAGGGGCTGGTATCGGGTGGCCTTGTAGATGCCTTGCGGTGAAACGATGCAGGTCCATTGCGCCACCTGGCCGCCGCCTTTGACGTTGGGCTCGTGGCCGATGCGGTGCAGTCCGCCGACAGCATTGGCGGCATCCCACCAGACCAGCACCACGCTGTCCTGCCAATGCTCCTGCGAGCCAGGCAGCTGCCGCAGGTGCGCCTCGTTGCCGTGGACCTGCAAGCCTGGATTGCCGACTGTGCTCATGGTGTCGTCTCCTTATTGGGGTGTGATCTATTGCGGCTGGCGCTTCAGCACCGCGCGCAGTTCCAGCGACATGCGGTGGCGCAGCACGGGCAGGAAGTGGGCGCAGAACACCACCACTTCGGCATCCATCAGCATGCCGCCCTTGACGCCTTCCCGTGCCTGCAACAGCGTCGCGTAGAGCCAGACGCTGGACCACAGTGCGTAGAACTCCACCGCTGCAAGCGGCACGTCCGGGCCACCGGCCTCGCGGTAGGCCGCCATGAAGCGCGGCCAGTCCGTCATCTTCTCCACCGCGCTCTTGCAGTAGCCGAGGTCCTGCGCGGGATTGCCGAGGTGGGCCAGTTCCCAGTCGAGCAGCGCGGTGAGCTGGTCGCCATCCACCATGATGTTGTGGAAGGCCACGTCGCCGTGAATCAGGGCCAGCGGCCCTTCGGTCTCGCCGATATGCTGCTCCAGCCAGGCCAGTGCGATGTCGAGCGTCTTCGAGGGTGAGTCCAGCCGTGTGATCGCCGCCCTGGAAGCGGAGAGTTCGGCGCTCAGCTCTTCGCGGGTGTGCGAATGGGTCTTGAGATTGGCCGCGGCGGCGACTTGCTGCATCGAGTGTTTGTGCAGGGTGGCCAGCTGCTGCGCCAGCTGAATCGCCAGCGCCTCCCGCTGCGGCGGGAAGAACAGATCGCCTTCCTGCTTGCCCGGCAGGCAGCCTACCGCCATGAACGGCGCGCCCAGGGGTTCCGGCGAGCGCTCCACCAGTAGCGGCTTGGGCGTTCTCAGGCCGAGGGCGCTGGTGTGCTTGAGGACTTCGAATTCGGCGGCGATGCCGCGCGTCACATCCTTGGCCCAGTCCTGCTTGGCGGCGAGCCAGTCCTGGCGGATGACGAAACGCGTCGGCAGGTCGGCAGCGCCTTCCTGCACTACCAGGATGGTCTGCTTGGAGCGGCCGCCGGACAGGGCGGTAGCCTCGGTGACCCGCACCGCGGGGCCGCCCAGCTCGTGACCCTGCAGGTAATGCTCGATGCGGGCACGGTCCACCGCGCGGGAGTTGGCGGCGCAGGTGCGATAACTATCGGCCAGTCGCATGGCCTCGCGCTCCGAGGCATCCAGCGCCGCCCCTTCGGCCTCGGCGATGCGCAGCCAGTCGCCCGGTTTCAGCGTACCCAGATCCTGCGCCGATACGGCGGCCCCGGCCAGCAGCCGTGCCGCATCGCTGCCGGAAGCTGCCAGCTGCTGCGCCACGCGGGTGGCGATGGTGATGCAGTCGAGCGCGGCGGAGCGCGGTCGTCCCTGCACGGCGGGGACGACGACGTCGCTCAGCGTCCTCGCCAGGATCAGCAGGTAGCTGTTGGCCGCCGCGGCATCGATGTCCAGTATCGTGCGGTCTTCGAGTCCCGGCGCTGAAGCGGGGGTATCACTGAGTTGTGCAGCCATCGGGAATCTCTCCTCATGCTTTGTGATCGTGCCGGCGCGCTGCGCGGGCATACCGTCCCGACCGGTCTGTAGCCCTGTTCCTGCGGGCTGGAGCCGGCGCCTGTATCAGCGTGATGCCGGGATTGCGAAGCATTAAAGGTGGCGGCCGGATGTGGATGAATCGTCGCTTCCGACGAACTCCGGCTGCCGTGGCCCGGCAAGGCCTGGATCAGTCGCTGCGTTGAAGGGAGTTGCCGACGAACGGCATGACGCCTTGCCGTTGCTGGTGATGCAGGAAATCGCTGCATCCTGTCTCTTTGCGGGAAGCCGTCCGCAGCCAAGCTGTGCCACGTGGGAGAGGCGGTTCCCCTAATCGTCGGTTTCGACGATGTACGCCGTTCGCCCGCCGGAGGACGCTACCGGCCCATGGAGCGCAGCCGCAGATGCGGCGGCGTTTGTACAGAGGCTGGATGGCGCCCCGGGGCGCGATACCGCCAGGCATCGAACAAAACGGTTGAAGGGGTGGAGGAGATGCAGCAGACAGCAGGGTTGGCGAACGATCCGCGCATGAGCAGCGCCGACGTCATCGTCGCGGGTTCGGGGCACAACGGGCTGGTCGCGGCCTGTTACCTGGCCAGGGGCGGTCTCGACGTGCTGGTGGTGGAGGCGCACAACACGCCGGGTGGCATGACCGCCACCAACCCGATGGCGCCGGAGGCGCCGGACCACCTGATCAACGAGGCGTCGATCCACGCTTCCCTGTTCCGCATGTCGCCGATCGACGCGGAGCTGGAGTTGACTTCGAAGTTCGGCCTGCGCCAGCGGGTCATCGATCCCTGCCATGTACAGCTCAACCCGGATGGCGACGAGTCGCTGGGTTTGTGGCGCGATCCGATGAAGACCGCTGAGGAGATGCGCTACTTCTCGCCCAGGGACGCCAAGGCTTACATCGAACTGGCCAACCTGATCGATACGGCAGTGCAGATCGGACTGCCGATCGCCATGACCAATATCACCAAGCCCGGAATGGGGGTGATTCTCAAGGTGCTGAGCGCGGCGGTCGGCAAACTGCGCTACTGGGGTCCCATGTTCAGCATGATGACCAATACCTTCGCCGGGCTGATCGAGGAGACCTTCGAGCATCCGATGAATCGCGCGCCGTTCGCCACGGCGCTACCGTTCATGGACTTCAAGTCCGACCTGAGCGCGTTCGCCATCGTCTACCTGGCCGTGCTGCAGCGCTACGGCGTCGCCATGTTCGAGGGCGGCACCGGGGCGTTTCCCAAGGCGCTGATCCGCTGCCTCGAAGCCTCCGGCGGCCGGGTGCGCACCAGTGCGCCGGTGTCCGAACTGATCGTCAGGAACGGGCGCGTGACCGGCGTGCAATTGGAGAGTGGCGAGGAACTGCTGGCGCGTAAAGCAGTGCTGACGGCGTTCAGCCCGAAGTCGGTGCTGAATCACCTGCTGCCGGCGGGGACCCTGCCCGACAAACTGGCCAAGCGCGCCGCCCGCATCCCCACCAGCAATCGCGGCATTGCCGACTACAAGCTCAACATCGCGCTCAAGGGCAAGGTGCACTTCACCCGCCACCAGGCCTGGCGCAACAAGCGTGACGGGCTGGATCTGCGCCTGCCGACTACTCAATGGGCCACCCATGAGCAGGCTGTCGCGGCCTACGATGCCTGCGTCCGCGGCGAAGTACCGGAGATGATTCCCGGCCTGGCGCAGATCACCACCGCCTTCGATCCGGCCATGGCGCCGCCGGGGCACGATACCTTCTGGTTCTGGGGCGGCCTGGTTCCCTTCAATCCGCGTATCGGCTGGGACCAGGCGCGGGACCTGATCACCGAGCGCGTGATCAAGGATACCGCCAAGTACCTCGATGGTATCGAGGAGCTGGAGATCGCGCGTCGGCCCTTGGCGCCGCCGGATATCGAAAAGCGCTTCCGCGCTATCGACGGCAGCGTCTACCACGTCGACCCCTACATCACCCGTTTCGGAGCGGGACGTCCGGCGATGGGTTTCGCCGGCTACAAGACACCGGTGCCCGGCCTGTTCCTGAGCGGCTCCGGCACCCATCCCAGCGCCGGCATCTGCGGCTTGCCCGGCCGCAACGCCGCGCAGACGCTGTTGGCCGAGGTGGGGAAGGGCTGAGGGACACGGTAACCGCTTATGACGCTGCAGCGGAACAGATGCGCATTCGATTGGAAATAAGCAGAAATTGACGGAGGAGTGATATGGACCTGTTTCAACAGATGGGGCAACCCGGCACCTGGCTTGTGTTACCGCCGCCCGCGGATTACACCAGCAACCAAACCGTCGCCACGTGGTTCACGATCTGGGCCGGCGGCTTCGCCTTTCTGGCGCTGCCCTGGGTATTCAAGAAGCTGTTCAAGGACCATGACGCGATTCCCCTGCTGATGTGGATTGGCGGGCTGGTCTGCTCCCTGCTCGAGCCCATGCTCGATCACCTCGGGCATCTGTGGTGGTCGCACAACCTGCCGGGCCCGGCATTCTCCGGTTACGGACTGAACATCCCGTACCTGATTCCGCCGTGCTACGTCTTTTTCATCGCCATGACCGGCTACTGGGCCTACTACAAGATGAAGCAGGGCATGACCGCGGGCGGCGCCTTCAAGGTCTGGTTCCTGATCTCCATGACCGACGTCATCATGGAAATCCCGGGCACGTCGACCCACGCCTACACCTATTACGGCGACGCACCCTTCACCGTCCTGGGCTTTCCCCTGGCCTGGGGTTGGTTGAATGGCGCCTCGATGTTCATGGTCGGCTTCCTGCTGTGGGTGGTGGCGCCGCGCTTGCACGGATGGCGCAAGGCCTTCATCGCCCTGGTGCCGATCTCGGCCATGGGTGCGGCGTACGGCATCACCGCCTGGCCCTACTTCCTCGCCATCAACTGGCCGATGCCGGTCTTCGTCGCCTACCTGGCCACCATCGCCTCCCTGCTGATCACCCTGATCACGATCCGCCTGCTCGGCGAGGTCATCGAGGGAAGGAAGCCGGTGGCTTCCTTCCAGGGCGCGCGCGCGGATGCGGGCCTGCGGGGCGCCGCCGCGCGCTGAAGGCCGCGGGACGGGACAGCCGCGGCCATGCAGCCGGCCGCGGCGGCAGTACAAGGGATTGGCTGGCGGGCTTTCCGGACCGGATCGCCCGGTGGCTGGCGGCTTGCCCATTGTTCCTGCGTTGAAGCGCTGTCGGCCGCTTCGACTCCAGTCCAGGTCACCTCCGGGACATGCGGGATTGAGCGGCGTGCGGCTGCGTTCCGGGTGCAATCGAAATCGAAGACGCAAGTACGTCAACAGCGAAACCAGTTGGGGCAACCCTCATGAACAAGCACAAACGTCGGCAAATCACCTGTGGCCTGCTCCTGTCCTTGCCGCTCGCGGCAAGCTTTGCCCAGGACAAGGGCGGCGACTCCCTCGACAGCATCCTGGGTTCGGATTCGTCGAGCAGTTCCGCTTCCGTTCCGGTCGCGGCAGCGCCGGCCACGCCGGGCGCCGCGGGTGCGCCGACTGCCGAGGCGGCGCCTACCGCAACGCCGGAAGCGCCTGCCACCGCGACCGCCGGCGAACCCTCCACGGCGGTGCCCGTGCAGTCGGCGGACACGCCGGCCGGCAGCGGTTCCGAACCGGCGGCCAGATCTCCGGCGAGGAACCGCCTGGTCGAGGAAATCGTGGTGACGGCGCAGAAGCGCGAAGAGAGCATCCAGGATGTTCCCATCGCCATCACCGCGTTCAGCGCCGACAAGCTGGATGCGCTGGGCATCCAGTCGGCGCAGGACCTCGACCGCATCACGCCGGGCCTGACCATCACCAACGCGGCCGGCTTCAATGTGGCCTTCCTGCGCGGCATCGGCACCGATGCCTTCCTGCCCGGCGCCGACACCAGCGTGCCGTTCTACGTCGACGGCGTGCCGCTGCTGGGCGCCCAGGGCAGTTCGGACACGCTGGGCCGCGTCACTCGCGTCGAAGTGCTGAAGGGGCCGCAGGGCACCCTGTTCGGCCGCAATGCCACCGGCGGCGCGATCAACATCATCACGCCGGATCCTTCCGACGAACTGTCGGGCGACGTCGATGTGGAGATCGGGAATTACGCGCAGCGCAAGGCCATGCTGTACGCCAACGTGCCGATCGCCAAGGGCCTGGCGGCGAGCATTTCCGGCTTCGCTTCGGACCAGCGCAACTTCTACACCAACACCGCCGGCCCGATCATTCCCATCTACTCCTTCGGAGGGCGCGCGAAGGTCCGCTGGGACATCCTCGACAGCCTGCGCTTCACCGTCGCCGGGGCTTACCAGGCGGCGAGCAACAACGCCGGTCTGACCTTCGAGAATACCCGGGTCGCGCCGATTCTTTGCCCCCTGGGCGTTTGTATCCTGCCGCAGGATCCCAAGGCGGACCGGGTGGTGAGTCTGGACTCCGAACCCGGCGCCAAGATCAATTCCTACCTGTTTTCCGGCACCTTCGACTGGCGGCCGGGCTGGGTCGACGTCAAGCTGATCGGCTCGACCCAGCGCCTGAGCGCGCCGTTCGTGCAGGCCGATTTCGACAAGAGCGCGCTGCCGATCGTCAATATCACCTCGATCCGGCAAGTATCGCCGCAGGTCACAGCAGAGTTGCAGGTGCTGTCCAACGACAACACGCTGTTCTCCAGCCATTTCAAATGGGTGGCCGGCCTGTTCTACCTGAAATCCAGCGGCGGCTTCGACCCCATCGCTTTCGACCTGCTTCCGAATGCCCTGGAAGCGTTGCATCTCCCCGGCGCCACCTTCCTGGAGAACACCATCAACGGCCTGCTCACGCCGCTGGGCCTGCCGCCGCTGGCCAGCCGTGTCCGGCTGCTGAACTACGGTGTGCTGGACAGCCGCTCCTATTCGGCTTATTTCCAGGGAACCTACAAGCTTCTCGATTCCCTGGATCTCACGCTCGGCGGCCGCGTGCAGCATGAGGATCGGGCGCTGGTCGACTCGAAGACCTCGCTGGCGACCGCCAATGGCGCCATCCCGCTTCTCACCGAACAGCCGCCGGGCGTGAAGGCCAACCAGTTTTCGCCGAGAGTGGCGTTGCAATGGCATCCGTTCGACAACGGCACTCAGATCTATGCCTCCTGGTCCCGTGCCTACAAGAGCCCGACCTTCAATACGGTCAATCTGCTGGGGGGGCTGATCAATGTGCTTCACGGCGAGCCCAACCAGATCAAGCCGCTCAAGGCTGAACGGGTCAGCACCGCCGAAGTAGGCGTCAAGACCGATTTGTTCGACGGCAGCCTGCGCATCGACGCCGCCGCGTTCTATACCAGGCAGCACGATCTACTGACCGGGTTCGTTGCCCTGGAATCCGGCGGTGTTGTCTCGTACGAAAATGCCCCAGCCGCGCGCATCAGGGGTCTGGAGCTGGATTTCGTCTGGTCTCCATTGCCCGAGCTCGATCCGGGCCTGGCGATCACCGGCGCGGGCAGTTACCTCGATGGCCGTTATACCGACTATCCAAACGGCAGGGGTTTCGACACGACCACCGGCCTGGCTTTCGGCAACGATGGCATCGAAGTGCTGCCGCCGCGTGATTTCAAGGGTAACCGCATAGTCAGGACGCCGAACTTCACCGGAAACCTGGGGGTCAACCAGAGCATTCCGGTCGGCAACGGCAGGTTCGAAGTCGGAGCCGATACCAACTACAGCAGCGGCTTTTTCTTCCTGCCGCAGAGCAGCTCGCTGTATGCCCGGAATCCCTACGACATCGTCAACGCGCGGCTTAGCTACTTCTATGAGCCCGCCAGGCTGGAGCTCACCGCCTTTGTCCAGAACGTGGCCAACATCAGCTACAACGAGGTCGTCTTTGTCGACGATTTCGGCCGCAATCAGGTGCTGAACGCGCCGCGCACCTTTGGCGGCCGGGTCAAGTGGTCGTTCTAGGCACGGTTGCCGCTGGAGGAGAAACCGCCGGCAGCCCCTGAAGACGAGCCTTACCCAGTTGCACCGACCCGATCGCCCGGCGGCGATCGGGTTTTTTCGTCCCGGCGGTGGTCAGTGAGGGTGCTTTTCCGGCCGACGAGGGCGGCAAACGAGAGTTTCGTCCAAACCGACGATGCCTCTGTGCGGCATGGAGCCGTAGCCTGCATCCAGTCGCTTTTGCGACTGCCGCGCCCGCAACCGGAAATGGGGAGCGGGGCCAGGGCAAGCAAACAAGATAAAGGGACGGCTGCAACTGCAGTTCCGTCCCGCGGGCACCCCCGAGGTGCAGTTGTGAGGAGATTTACGCGATGGTAAAGCACGGTTCGCGGCTTGTTATCAACAGGCTATGGTTGGTCGCCGCACTCGCACTCCCGTTTCATGGCGCCTCTGCCGATTCCGCCCTGTCCGGCGTTTCGAACGCTTCCGACAAGTGGCTGGTGGCGCAGGTCGATTCGCAGAAGCGTGTGGACAAGCTGGCGGACGACCGCCAGAGCAAGGCGGACGAATACCGCAACACCCTGCGCGAGTCCGACAGCCTGAAGCTCTACATCGAGCAGCTGAAGAGCCAGCTCAGGAGCCAGCAGGAGGAGATGGATTCCGTCCGCGGCGAGCAGCGCGACATCGCGCGCACCAACGTCGAAATCCTGCCCCTGATGCAGGACATGCTGGCGACTCTGGGCAAGTTCGTCGAGCTCGACGTCCCCTTCCTGCTCGACGAGCGGCGCGAGCGCGTCAAGAAGCTCAACGACATGATGCCGCGCGCCGACGTCACCGTGTCCGAGAAATTCCGCCGCATCGTCGAGGCCTACCAGGTCGAAATCGACTACGGCCGCACCATCGAAAGCTACGTCGGCAGCCT
>JAQGNS010000323.1 GCA_028291705.1 Nevskia sp. | reverse complement strand
GCCACCACTTAACTCATTGATCCTGCATACTTAACACTGGCCCTCGTGGCTCGTGCGGATCAACTGCGCGCGCCTTCCCATGTTTCCCCGGAGTATCCCCAGGGAATTGAGAGGATAACGGCAATGAGCGTGGAGCTGATTTGGGTGAACACGGGGGCGGCGGCACCGGAAGCGGATGGCGGCGAAACAATCCGCGAAGTGATCGACAAACCGGCAATCGACCGGCTGTCAAAACGGCCCCTGCCACACGGTAAGGTCCGCCCACGTCATCCAGCCCTCACGCCATGAAGATCGTCGTCGCCGACGACCATCCGCTGTTCCGCAGCGCCATCGTCCATGCCCTGCGCGAGATCACCGGCGGCGTCATGCCGGTGGAGGCTTCCAGCCTGCGCACGCTGGAAGAGGCGGTGCGCACCCATGCGGACGCTGACCTGGTGCTGCTCGACCTGCACATGCCCGGCGCGCGCGGCTTCTCCTCGCTGGTGTTCCTGCGCGGTGAGCGTCCCGAGGTGCCGGTCATCGTCATCTCCTCCAACGATCACCCGCGTACCATCCGCCGCGCCCAGCAGTTCGGCGCGGCCGGCTTCATCCCGAAGTCGGCGCCGGTCGAGCGTATGCTCGAAGCGATCCAGACGGTGATGGCGGGCGGCATCTGGTTCCCGCCGCTGGCGGCGGAGCGCAGCGAGGAAGACGCGCAGCTCGCCGCGCGCCTGGCGCAGCTCACGCCGCAGCAGGTGCGTGTGCTGATGTGCCTGGCCGACGGCCTGCTCAACAAGCAGATCGCCTATGAACTGGGACTCACCGAGAACACGGTGAAGGTCCACGTCACCGCCATCCTGCGCAAACTCGAATGCCACAGCCGCACCCAGGCCGCGGTGCTGGTCAAGTCGCTGGAGCCGGACCCGCCGCCGGAGCGCGAGCCGGATGCCTCAGATGCCGCCGGCGACATGCCGGTTGATGAGCGCCCGTAACGCCGCCGGGCGGATCGGCTTGACCAGGAAGCCCCAGCCCGCTTCGCGCGCCGTCGCCGCCAGCGCCGGATCGCGCTCGGCCGAGATCATGATCACCGGCACCGTGCGCTTCCAGGCGGCGAACAGCGCGGGCAGGCAATCCGGCCCGAGGCGGTCGCCCAGCCGGTAGTCGAGCAGCAGCAGGTCCGGCGGTGCGCCGTTTGCCGCGAGCGCCAGCGCCGCATCCGCGTCGGCGACGGCAGTCACCGCGCAGTCCCAGGTTTCGAGCAGCGCACGGGTCGCCGCGCGTACCCGCGCGTCGTCGTCCAGGCACCAGATGTGCAGGCCGCGCAGCGGCGATTCATCGTCGGGCTTCGGCTTTGTCGTTGCGGCCAATCCGGCGCTGCTGCCGCGCGGCACCGTCACCGAAAAGACGCTGCCGCGCCCGGGCCAGGAGCGCAGGCCGATGGCGTGGCCGAGCAGGCGCGCGGTGCGCTCGACGATCGCCAGGCCCAGTCCGGCGCCGCGCTCCTGCGAGTTGCGCCCGGTATCGAGGCGGCGGAATTCCTCGAAGATGGCGGCGCGCTGCGCCTGCGGAATGCCGATGCCGCTGTCCCATACCTCGATGCGCACGCCATCGCCGGCACGCCGGCAGCCGAGCACGATGCGCCCCTGCGGCGTATAGCGGATGGCGTTGGAGAGGAAGTTCTGCAGGATGCGGCGCAACAGGTCCTCGTCGGTGTGCACTACGGCGCGCGTCGGCACGTAGTCGAGCGTGAGTCCATGTGAATGCGCCAGCACGCCAAAGTCGCGCGCCAGCGCTTCCAGCAATACGCTCAGGCGCAGGTCGCGCCGGCGTATTTCCAGAGCGCCGGATTCCAGCCGCGAAATATCGAGCAGGCCGTTGAGGATCGCATCCTGCGCCGCGAGCGCCTCGTCGACATGGTCCACCAGCTCGCGCTGCTCGGTTGCCTGCGCACGGCTGCGCAGGGCGGAGACGAACATGCGCGCCGCGTTGAGCGGCTGCAACAGATCATGCACGGCGGCGGCGACGAAGCGCGTTTTGTACAAGTTGGCGCGCTCGGCTTCGCCCTTGGCCGCTTGCAGGTCGCTGGTGCGTTCCTTGACCCGCTGCTCCAGCGTCACTGCCAGCGTGCGCAGCTCGCGCGCCGCATTCTTGTAGGCGGTGATGTCGGCGTAGCTGGTGACGAAGCCGCCGCCCGGCACCGGGTTGCCGCGGATCTCCAGCACGGTGCCGTCCGGCCGCTCGCGCTCGTGCAGGTAAGGCGTGGCGGCGCGCAGATGCTCGATGCGCCGCTCGATCGCCACGCCGGCGTCGCCGGAGCCGAGCAGGCCGCGGTCGGCGTTGTAGCGGAACAGGTCGGCGATCGGCCGTCCCACCTGCATCAGCTCGGAGGGGTAGCGGAAGATCTCGACATAGCGCCGGTTCCAGGCGACCAGGCGCAGCTCGGCGTCGATCACGCTGACGCCTTGCGGCAGATGCTCCAGGCTGGCGCTCTGCCCCCGCGCCGCCAGGTGCGCCGCTTCGACCACGTCGTCGTGCGCGGTGCGCAGCGCCACCGCGTGCTGCTGCACCATGTGTTCCAGTTCCTCGCGGCTGCGCTTGCGCAGGCGGGCCAGGCGTATGCGGCTGTGGATGAACAGGCTCAGGAAGATCAGCGCCAGCCACACGCCGCCGGCCGCCAGCGCGGCGATGCGGCCGATGGTGCGCGCCGGGGCCGGGTCGCGCAGCAGGTACAGGTCCCAGCCTTCCGCCGGCAGCGCCAGGCTTTGCCACAGCCATTCGTGCTTCCTGCCGGCATGGCCGCTGTCCGGCAGCAGGGTCAGCGCGCCGTCGGCGCCGAGGGAATCGCGCGCCTCGTGCGGCAGCCATTGCAGGACCTGGCCGCTGTAAGGCAGGGTGTGCTCGATCTCCAGCTGCTCCTGCGCCGCCAGCGGGCGCAGCTCGTGGTAGAGCCATTCGGGCCGGTTGGCGAGAATCACCACGCCGTGCTCGTCGCTGACCAGAATCGCGTCGCTGCTGTCGCGCCAGCTGTCCTCCAGCTCCTGCAATTCCAGCTTGATCACGATCACGCCCAGCAACTCGCCCGCGCCGTTGCGCAGCGCTTCGGACAGGAAATAGCCGGGCACGCCGGTGGTGACGCCGACGCCGTAGAAGCGGCCGCTGCCGTGCTCGGCCGCGCGCTGGAAGTAGGGGCGGAAGGCGTAGTCGTGGCCGACATTGCTCGCGGCCGTGCGCCAGTTGCTGGCGGCGATGCTCATGCCGTGGCGGTCGATCAGGGTCAGCGTCGAGGATTCGGTCACGCCGTTGACCTCTTCGAGCCGCTTGTTCAGGCGCGCCTGCGCCGCGACATCCAGCGGCTGCGCCAGGGCCGCGTGCAGCTCAGGGTCCAGCGCCAGCACCGCCGGCAGGGTGCGGTAGCGTTCGACGTAACGCTCCAGCGCGGTCGCCTGCAGGCCCAGTTGCTCGCGCGCGGCGGCGCCGTCCTGATGCAGGGCGCGCCACTCCACCAGCCGCCCGACAATCAGGCCGATGGCCAGGGCGCTGCCGAGCAGCAGTAGCGCCAGCACCGGCTGCCGGTACCGCGTCGCACGCGCCTTCAGCCAATCCCGCATCGCCGTCTCGTGATCATCGATGGCGACATTCTAGGCCAGGCCGTCATTCCCATCGCCGGCCTAGCTACAAAGTCTTAGCTCCAAGGTCTTAGCACCAAGGTGTTATGGGAAAGCGTCCGCCGCGCTGACATCCTGAGCGCACTGCCGATCTGGAGGACAGTGCGTCATGAAATCGAAGGCTTCACGCCTCTATCTATGGGTGCTCGCGGCGATCGTCGCGGGCGGTCTGCTGGGCCATTTCGCGCCCGACATCGCGGTCAGCCTGAAGCCCCTGGGCGACGGCTTCATCGCCCTGATCAAGATGCTGATCGCGCCGGTGATCTTCCTCACCGTGGTGCTCGGCGTCGCCGGCGCCGCCGACACGCGCAAGGTCGGCCGCGTCGGCGTCAGGGCCATCCTCTACTTCGAAGTGGTGTCCACTTTCGCCTTGATCATCGGCATGATCGTGGTCAACGTGCTCAAGCCCGGCGCCGGCTTCAACATCGACCCGGCCACGCTGGATGCCGGCGCGGTGGCGCATTACGCACAGCAGGCGCACGAGCAGTCCACCGTGCAGTTCCTGCTGCACATCATTCCCAAGACCTTCCTCGATGCCTTCAGCGGCAATGGCGACCTGTTGCAGGTGCTGTTGCTGGCCCTGATGTTCGGCTTCGCCCTGACCCGCATCGGCGAAGCCGCGCGTCCGGTGGTGACCCTGCTGGAATCGCTGTCGCAGACCTTCTTCCGCATGATCGCCATGGTCACCCGCCTGGCGCCCATCGGCGCCGGCGCCGCCATGGCCTTCACCATCGGCAAGTACGGCGTGGAGAGCCTCGGCCCGCTGCTGCGGCTGATGGCCGGCTTCTATCTCTCCTGCGCCCTGTTCGTGCTCGTGGTGCTCGGCCTCATCGCCCGCCTCACCGGCTTCTCCATCCTGCGCTTCCTGCGCTACATCCGCGAGGAGTTGCTGCTGGTGCTCGGCACCTCCTCGTCGGAATCCGCCCTGGTGCCGCTGATGCAGAAGCTGGAGCGGCTCGGGTGCCCGCGCGCCGTGGTCGGCCTGGTGGTGCCCGCCGGTTACTCCTTCAACCTTGACGGCACCAACATCTACCTGACCATGGCGGCGATCTTCGTGGCGCAGGCGCTCAATGTCGATCTCAGCCTGACGCAGGAGCTGACCCTGCTGGCGGTGGCCATGCTCACCTCCAAGGGCGCCTCCGGCGTCACCGGCGCCGGCTTCATCACCCTGGCGGCGACGCTGACCGTGGTGCCCTCGGTGCCGGTGGCCGGGCTGGCCCTGATCCTCGGCATCGACCGCTTCATGAGCGAGGCGCGCGCGCTGACCAACTTCATCGGCAACGGCGTCGCCACCGTGGTGGTCTCGCACTGGGAAGGCGAGCTGGATCATGAACGCATGCGCAGCGA
>JAQGNS010000310.1 GCA_028291705.1 Nevskia sp. | reverse complement strand
CTACGTGCAGCGCTACGCGGCCGGCGGCGCACCGACCGGTACGCCAATCGACGCCCTGCCCTATGGCAGCAGCTCCGTGGCGATGGATGCGGACGGCGATTTCGTTCTCACCTGGGACGGCAGCAGGGAGATCGGCATACCCGGCGGCTTGCCTTACCTGGTGTTCGAATTCGGCTTCAGCACGGTCAAGGCGCAGCGCTTTTCGCATGACGGGAAGCGCATCGGCGGCAACCTGCTGGTGCATCTGAGCGTGACCGATCCCCTCCCCATCAACGGCGGCTTCAATCCGCCCAACCCGACGGTGGCGATGGACTCCGACGGCGACTTCATCGTCGCCTGGAACGACAACACCTTGATCCTGAAGCCCTCGGTTTATGCCCGGCGCTACGGCAAGAGCGGCCTGCCGCTCGGCCTGGAATTCAGGGTCAACCCCTTGATGCCTTCCTCCGCCGGCGGCCCCAACCTGGCCATGGGCGACGACGGCAGCTTCATCGCCAGCTGGCAAACGCCCCATCCCGTCGGCACCAACTCCTACAGCGGCGCGGACATCTACGCCCGGCGCTTCACCAGGCTGGGCCTGCCGACCGGGCAGCCGATCGCGGTCAGCACCAACGTCGTCACCGGCGGCCAGTCGCTGGCACGCGATGCCGCCGGCAACTTCGCCGTCGCCTGGATCGGCACTACCTCCTCCGGCTGCTGCATCCCCTCATACCTTTACCTGCGGACCTTCGCTGCGGACGGCACCCAACTCGGCAGCGTAGTGAATGTCACCGGCCCGAACGTCGGGCTCGACAATCCGGCGCTGGTGATGAATGCCTCCGGCAACCTCGTGCTGGGCTGGAACGAAGCGGGTAACGTCGAAGCAGAACTGTTCGCCGGACCCTGACCAGGGGTGGCGGGCCGGCCATGGCCTGGATCTTCCATGGCACGCTCCAGGCCCAGCTCCTGTCCGGTCAGTAAACCGGAACGGCCGCCTACTGCACCAGCGCCGTCATGCGCGCGATGCGCTCGGCCTGGATGCGGTTGAGATTGCGGTAGATGGTGGCGGCGATGCTCGGGTAGCGTACGCGCAGGCGCTCCAGGTCCTGCGAGTCGAAGCGCAGCAGGCGCACCGTGCTCAGCGCATCGACGCTGGCGGTGCGGCGCTGGCCGAAATATCCCGCTTCACCCATCACCGCGCCGCGGCCCAGGGTGGACAGCACCTTGCGCTCGCTGTTGCGGTCGATCACCACTTCCACCGTGCCGTCGATCACCACGAAGACGTCGCGCGCCAGATCGCCCTCCTGGATGATGCGCACGCCCGAGGGCACCTGCTCCAGCCGCGACATCAGGGCGAACAGCCGCGCCTGGCGCAGGCTCAGGCCCGACAGCAGCGGAATGGTGTGCTGCGGGCTGCGGCCCAGGTCCAGCCGCAGCATGTCCCACAGGGTGACGATGCGCAGGCGCGAGCCCAGCGCCGGCGTCAGCGTCATGTCGGCGACCCAGGCGCAGAACAGGGTCCAGGCGGCGAGCGCGCCGAACTGCACCTGGTTGCGCAGCTCGCTGCCGGTGAACACCAGGAAGCCCAGACACAGCGCCGCCGTCGCCAGGGTGATCGGCCGCAGCACCGCCGACAGCGCCGAGCGGATCGCCCCCGCCTCCCCACCCTGCTCGCGCGCGTCGGCGTTGAAGCGCGCCAGGAAGTGCACGGTGTCGTTGACGGCGATGCCGAGCACGATGCAGGCGATCAGGCTGGTGGTCGGGTTGAGGCTGATGTGCAGCAGGCCCAGGGTGCCGAAATAGACCGACACCGGCACGATGTTCGGCAGCGTGGCGATGAGCCCGGCGCGCATCGAGGTGAACATCACCGACAGCAGCGCCCAGATGGCGACAGTGGCGATGGCGATGGACGCCAGATGACCGCTGGCGATGGCGGCGACGGCGCGCGTGGCGATCACCGTGGTACCGGTGGCCTGGGCCTGCAGCGGCGGCGGCAGGGCATCGAGCTGCTCGTCCAGCCGCTTGAGGAAATCGCCGATGGCGATGGAGCCGTCGACGTTGATGCGCACCGTGATCACCGCGCTGCGGAAGCGTGGATCGACCACGTGCTGGATGGCGTCGCCGCCGCCGAACACCAGCAGCTGCTTCACCGCGGCGGCGCTGTCGGGAATGGCGAAATAGGCCGGGTCGTTCTGGTTCAGCGCCTTGTTGAGCAGCTTGAGGTGGTCGATGTAGGACACCACCGCGCCGACCTCGGGCTGCTGGTGCAGCCAGTCTTCCAGCTGCTCCAGAGGCCGCATCTGCACCGGGTCGGTCAGCGCGTCGTTGACGTGGGTATCGACGTAGATGCTGACCAGGTTGGCGCCGTTGAAGGTGCGGTTGATCGCCTCGAAATCCTGCCGCACCGGCGAATTCACGCCGAAGCTCTGGATGAACTCGGTGCCGGTGCGGATGTGCGAGGCGAAGTAGAGGTCCACCGGGATCAGTACCAGGGCGATGGCGATGATCTGGCGGCGCCAGCGCGTGTCGAAGTTGGCCAGGCGGACGCCCCAGGCGGCGAAGATGCGTTCGCCGATCGGCGGCGCCTCGCGTGAACTGCCCAGGGCATTGAGCAGCGGCGGCATGAATACCAGGGTCAGCAGGCCGACATAGGCGGTGCCGATGCTGGCCAGCAGGGCGAAGGAACGGATCGCCGGCAGGGGATTGAGCAGCAGCGACAGGAAGCCCACCACCGTGGTCGCACCCGACAGGCTCAGGCCGGTGACGATGCGGTTCATCACCCACTCCGCCCGCTCCTGCGAACCGGCCAGCGGAATCATCTGCCGCGACAGGAAATACGCCGACAGCAGGTGGATGGTGTAGGACAGGCCGATGGTGATGACCAGCGGCGGCACGATTGCCGTCACCAGGTTGAACTCGATGTGCAGCAGCACCGCCGTGGCCACCGTGAAGGTCAGCGCCAGGCCCACCGTGAGCAGCGCCGCCACCATGGCGCGGAAGCTGCGGTAGGTGACCAACAGCAGCAAGGCCACCAGGGCGAACACCGCCGGCACCGTGAAGGCCAGGGTGTGGGACAGCGCCGCGGCGGTGGCGGCACGCACCGGCAGGGTGCCGGTGATGCGCACCTCGCAACCCGGCGCCACCTCCGCGGCGGCGGCGCGGATCTTCTCCGACAGCTTGAACGCGGCGTAATGCGCCGGATCGTTGTCGCCGAAGGACAGGGCGAAGGCGGCGCTATGCCCGTCCGGCGAAACCAGGGTGCCGCGATACAGTGGATTGGCCGCCAGCTGCTCCGGGAACTGCGCCACCTGGCCCGGATCGGTGCGCGCCTGCTCGGTGAACGAGGTGATGGAGACATCGTCGCCGGAAGCCATCAGGTTGGGCGCTGTGGCCAGCGAGAACACGCCCCGCACGCCCGGCAGCTGGCGCAGCATCTGCGTCAGCCTGGCGATCTTCTCCAGGTTCTCGGTGGTGAATACGCTCGGCTCGAAATGCACCGCCACGATCACCGGATCGTCCTCGCCGAAGGTCTGCCGCACCTTGGCCAGCACCGCGCGGTCGGCGTTCTGCGCCGGCAGCAGCGCCTCGGCGGAAGGATCGACATGGAAGCGCGGCTTCAGGGTGCGCGGGTCCACGCACAGCGCCACCGCGCCGGCGGCCAGGACGAAGACCAGCACCAGCAGCAGGCGCGGATGACGGGACAGGCGTGCGATCCAGGAGAACACGTAGGTTTTCTATTTGCCCAGGTAGAACAGCCGCGGATCGAACAGGCGCGTGGGCAGCTCCTCGCTGCTGCTCACGTCGAGGATGCGCAGCAGCGTGGTGGTGCCGTCGCGCAGGTCGCGCATCTGCCCCTGCGACAGGTACCAGTACACGCCGGACTGGCGCAGCGCCGCGGCCGGCGCGGTGAATTCCTTGCGCACCGCGCTGCCGTCGTAGAAATCCGCCTTGAGGGTCATGCAGGTCTTCTGGTCGATCCAGGTGCGGATGGCGCTGTAGCCGGTCGCCCCCGCCTGGGCCTTGAAGGAGATGACGTGGACCGGCCGCTGCTCGATCTGCTGCGGCGCTTCCAGCGTGGCCGCCGGCACACCGCCGAAACCGTTCTCGAGCTGCTTGAAATCGACGTAGCTGAAATTGGTGCCGAGCATGGAGTCATAGCCGGCGTCGCCGATGACCCGGCGCACGCGGTTGACGGAAGGCAGGAACACGTACATCTCGTCATCCGCGCCCGGCTTGCCCTCGCGCACCAGCCAGGCGGCGCCGGCGAGGTAGTCGGGAACGTCGATGTGCAACATGGCGCGCACCGGGCCTTCGCTGCCGGTACTCTTTTCGCGCATCGCGTACAGCCGTCCCTTCAGGGTGCGCGTGGAGCCACCGCGGTCGGTGTTCTCCAACTCGATATGCTGCACGCGCAGGCTCGGCGGCAGGTTCGCATGCATGCAGTCGAAGATCTTCTGCAGGGCCTCGTCCGCCCGTGCCGGCATCGCGGCCAGCAGCATCAGCCCGCACCACTTCCCCAAGCGTTTCATGTCTCCCCCCGCCCTGCCGGACCGCCCGTCAATTCCCCAGATAGAAGGAATGGGGGTCGAAATAGCGTGTTGCAAGGTCGGTCCCGCTGCTCACCCCGACAACCTTGAGCCGGGTGCTGGTATGGTCCTTGAGGTCCTGCATCAGCGCCTGCGACAGGTACCAGTAGTTGCCGGACTGCTGAATGGCGGAGACTGGCGCGCTCAATTCCTTGCGCGGTACGTCGCCTTCGAAGAAGTCCACCTTGAGGGCAACGCAGGTCTTCTGGTCGACCCAGGCGCGCAGCAGGCTGTAGCGCGAGGACTGATCGGCCTTGGGTTTGAAGGTGATCACGTACACCGGATGCTGCTCGATCTGCTCCGGCTTCTCCAGCTTGCCGTCGTTATCGCCGAAAGCATTCTCGATCTGCTTGACGTCGTTGTAGCTGAAATCAGTGCCGAGGAAGGAGCCGTCGGCGCTGGCGCCGGTGATGCGCCGCACCCGGTTCATTGCCGGCAGGAACATGTACATCTCGTCGGCGTGATCGTCGGAGGCGGTTTCACGCACCAAGTAGGCGGCGCCCGCCAGGTCGGTCGGCTCGGCGATGTGCACCATGGCCCGCAGCAGGCCCTTGTCGCGCATGGCGAAAAGCTTGCCCCGCATGGTGCGGTTGGCCCCCGCGCGGTCGGTCGCCTGCAGCTCGATCTCCTGGATGCGCAAGGTCGGCGGCACGTTGGCGCGCATGCACTGCAAGACTTTCTCGACGGCGGCTTTGTCCCCCGCCGGATCGGCCCAGGCCGGCAGCGCCAGCAACATCAAACCCCACATGACATAGCAGCGCATCGTTCCCCCTGCCTTTGACCGGTCTGGTAATGCAGTGAATCAGGCTTTGGCGTTTTTATCAAAAACCGCCTTCTGCTCACCGCTCGCTTCCTTCTGGTACAGCTTCTTCCATTCGCCGTAAGGCATGCCGTAGACGTGCTCACGCGCGGCATCGTCCGCCACTTCCTCACCCGCCTCCCGCGCCGCCTGGGCGTACCACTTGGACAGGCAGTTGCGGCAGAAGCCGGCCAGATTCATCAGGTCAATGTTCTGCACATCCTTGCGGCTGTCCAGGTGTTCCAGCAGGCGCCGCAGTACCGCGGCGTCGATGCTGTCCTGCTTTGCTGGGTCCATGATGCCTCTTCTAAGCCTAGTTTGGTCAAAGTCATTATATTGATTCGGATTTTGCGTGTCGGCGCGCGATCGGACAATGTCCGCCGCGCAGCGGCCAGGGCGGCTTTGCGGCACACTTCACACTTGCGATCCGCCCGTCCGCCCCCACACAGGCCACTATGCCGCAATCATCCGCCAAACCGCAGGTATTGATCGTCGGCGCCGGCTTCGGCGGCCTCAGCGCCGCCCAGGCCCTGGCCAAAGTCCCGGTCGACATTACCGTGGTCGATCGCCGCAATTTCCACCTGTTCCAGCCCCTGCTGTACCAGGTCGCCACCGCCGCCCTCAATCCTTCGGATGTGGCCTGGCCGGTGCGCAGCATCCTCAGCCGCCAGGCCAATACGCGGGTGCTGCTGGGCGAAGTCGAAGGTGTCGACACCGCGCAACGCCAGGTGCGGCTCACCGACGGCCGGCAGCTCGCCTACGACTGGCTGATCCTGGCCACGGGCGCCACCCACAACTATTTCGGCAACGACCGCTGGGCGCCCATCGCCCCCGGCCTGAAGCGCATCGACGACGCCACCATGATCCGCCGCCGCATCCTGCTCGCCTTCGAGCGCGCGGAAAACACGGAAGATCCGGCGGAACGCCGCCGCCTGATGACCTTCGCCATCATCGGCGCCGGTCCCACCGGCGTGGAACTGGCCGGCGCCATTGCCGAGCTGTCGAAGAAGGCCCTGGCCTCGGATTTCCACTCCATCGACCCGCGCGACACCCGCATCGTGCTGATCGAAGGCGCACCGCGCATGCTCGGCGCCTTCCCGGAATCCTTGTCGGAGTATGCACGGCAAGCGCTGGAGCGCCTCGGCGTCGAAGTCTGGCTGGGCAAGCAAGTGACGGAATGCGATCCCGAGGGCGTCACCGCCTCCGGCGAGCGCCTGGAAGCCTCCACCATCCTGTGGGCCGCTGGCGTCGCCGCCTCGCCCGCCGCGCGCTGGCTCGGCGCACCGGCCGACCGTGCCGGCCGCGTGCAGGTGCAGCCGGACCTGTCGGTGCCGGGCCATGACCACATTCTCGTCATCGGCGATACCGCCCTGGTCCTGCAGGACGGCAAGCCGATCCCCGGCGTGGCCCCGGCGGCCAAGCAGGCCGGCGCCTACGTTGCCAAGATGATCCGCGCCGCCGTCGTCGGCAAGCCGAAACCCGCGCCGTTCCACTACAAGGACTTCGGCAACCTCGCCACCATCGGCCGCAACCTGGCGATCATCGATTTGGGCTGGCTGCGCATGAAGGGCTTCCCGGCCTGGCTGCTATGGGGCGTGGCCCACATCTACTTCCTCATCGGCACCCGCCATCGCCTGCTGGTCACGCTGCAGTGGCTGTTCAACTACTTCAGCTTCAGCCGCGGCGCGCGCCTCATCGTCGGCTCGGACCCCGCACTGGATGCTGCTTCAACTCCGGAATCCCACAAGCCATGAGCGCCGACGGCACCGTACCCTTCGCCGCCCCGCCCCTGCTGCCGCAGCCGCGGCGCTACGCCGCCCTGGGCGACACCTACGCACCGCAGGTGGCGACCACGCCGCTGCCGGAGCCGCGCTTGCTGCACTTCAACGCCGCCCTGGCGAATGAGATCGGCATCGAAGCCGCCGCCGCGCAGCGTCCGGAGTTCACCGCCCTGATGGCCGGCAACCACGCCTGGCCCGGCTATGCCTCGATCAGCTCGGTCTACGCCGGCCACCAGTTCGGCAGCTTCGTGCCGCAACTCGGCGACGGCCGCGCCCACCTCATCGCCGAGTTGCAGGGCCGCGACGGCGGCCGCTGGGAATTGCAGCTCAAGGGCGGCGGCCCGACACCCTGGTCGCGCTTCGCCGACGGCCGCGCCGTACTGCGCTCCTCGATCCGCGAATACCTCGCCTCCGAGGCCATGCACGCGTTGGGCATCCCGACCACCCGCGCGCTGAGCCTGGTTGGCTCGCCGCAATCGGTACGGCGCGAAACCATCGAGACTGCCGCCGTAGTCTGCCGCGCCGCGCCGGGTTTCATCCGCTTCGGCCACTTCGAATATTTCTACTACCAGAACCGGCACGCCGAACTGAAGCCGCTGGCCGACCACGTCATCAACGAGCATTTCCCCCAGTTCGCCGGGCACGAGGACCACTACCAGGCCTGGCTCACCGAAGTGACCGAGCGCACCGCGCGCCTGATGGCCCAGTGGCAGGCCGTCGGCTTCTGCCACGGCGTGATGAACACCGACAACTTCTCCGCCCTGGGCCTGACCCTGGACTACGGCCCCTACGGCTTCATGGACGCCTTCGACGCCCACCACATCTGCAACCACACCGACGAAGGCGGTCGCTACGCCTACGACCAGCAGCCCATGATCGGCCACTGGAACTGCTCGCGCCTGTTGCAGGCGACGCTGCCGTTGCTCTCCGATCAGCCCGAACAAGCGGTCGAGATCGCCAACAGCATCCTCGAACGCTACCCGCCGGCCTACACCCAGGCCATGACCCCGATGTGGATCGCCAAGCTCGGCCTGCGCGACCTGCGCCTGGATGACCCGGAACTGGTCAACCGCTTCCTCAGCATCCTGCACAAGGGCCATTCCGACTTCAGCCGCAGCTTCCGCCACCTCGCCCGCCTGCGCACGAATACCGACGCACCGGCCCACGGCATCCGCGACGAAATCGCCGATCTGGCAGCCTTCGACGCCTGGGTCATCGACTACCGCGCGCGCCTGCGCTCCGAATCATCCGACGACGCGGAACGCGCCACGCGCATGAACGCCGTCAATCCGAAGTACGTGCTGCGCAATCACTTGTTGCAGGCGTCAATCGAACAGGCGCAGGGCGGCAGCTACGAAGAGATCGACACGCTGTTCAAGCTGGTCAACCGGCCATTCGAGGAACAGCCGGGAATGGAGCGCTACTCCGAAGAGCCGCCAGCCTCGGCCAAGCACATTGAAGTGAGTTGCTCATCGTAGGGCGGCCTGTGGCCGCCGTTACGCCATCACTTGTGGCAGGCAACACGCCCCAGAATTTACTGTCAGGTAAAGAGTGCCGGCGATTCTAAAGCCCGCTCGTTTGAGCCGACCCCGGCACGCTCACATTCGATCCGCGCCGCGACCACGCCGCATACAACAGCATCCCGGCGATCACACTGAGCAGGAACAGCACCGGCGCCCACACCCCGGCCAGCAGCCCGTTGGCCGCAATCAAGATGCTCGGCCCCGGACACACGCCGCTCAAGCCCCAACCCACGCCGAACAGCGCGCTACCCACCAGCAACCGCGGCGTAATGGTCTTGCGGTCCGGCAGCGTCACCGACACACCGGCAACGCTATGCCCGCGCAGCCGCACCCAGGTATAAGCCGGCAGCGTCACCGCGATAGCGCCGCCCATCACCAAAGCCATCGAGGGATTCCAGGCGCCGAACACATCCAGGAAGGCCAGGATGCGCTGCGGATCGGTCATGCCGGAAAGGATCAAGCCCAGTCCGAAGATCAGGCCGGACACAAAAGGAATCGCCTTGCGCACCGTCGTACTCATCTCAGCCTCCCGCCAGCAGGTGACGCACCACGAACACCGTGATCATCGCCACCAGCATGAAGATCAGCGTCGCCACCAGCGAGCGCGTCGACAGATTGCCCATCCCGCACAGGCCATGGCCGCTGGTGCACCCGGAGCCAAGCCGCGTGCCGAATCCCACCAGCAGGCCCGAGCCGACGATCAGCGGCCAGCCCATCGCCAACTGCCCCGGCACCGCCCCGCCCGCCAGACGCACGATCAGCACCGCCAGCACCAGCCCGCCGAGAAAGGCCCAGCGCCAGGCGCCGGGACGCCGCTCGAGCACGCTGCCGAGCACACCGCTGATGCCGGCGATCTGCCCGCTGCCGAACAGCAGCAGCGAAGCCGCAAAGCCGATCAACAGGCCACCTTCAAGCGCGTGCAGGTACATGATTCCTCTCCTTCAAGCCGGCCGGAGCCGCGGCAACCCTAGAAGCGTACCGCCAATGAGGCGCCGATGGCTTGTTCCTTCAGCCGGATATTCGCCTCGCCGCCGCCGAAGCTGCCCGGCGGCAGCAGGCCGTTGTTGGGAATCGAGCCCTGGCCGTAGACCCGGCTCTCCGGCGCCCGCATGTAGTACACGTTCGCCTCATAGCCGCGGCCCAGGCTGAGCGAGGCGCCCGCCGTGTAGTGGCGCGTGATCACGCCCGGGGCGAGCACGTTGAACAGGGTCTGATCCTGCGGCACCGGCTGCTTGCCGTAGCTGTAGCCGGCCATCAATTCCAGCGGCTTCCACGGGCGATAGCCGGCGCCGAACTTGTACACCGTCATATTGCGCCAGCCGAAGCCCGGGCCGCCGTCGGCGCCCAGCTTCACCCCGTCGACGAAGGGCTGCAGGCTGTCGCCGACCGAGGCCACGCTGCTGTAGATGATGCGCTGCACGTCGGCGGAGACGACGATGGTCTTGCGCCAGCGGTAGGCGATGCCGCCGCCGAAATTGGCCGGCACGTCGAAACTGCCGTGGCCGGCGAACAGGCCCTCGTACTGGCGGAAGCGCTGCATGTGGATCTTCGGCTGCCAGCTGCCGCCGATGGTGAGCCCGTCGATCGGCTCCGCCAGGTAGCCGATGCGATAGCCCACGCCCCATGAGCGCGCATAGCCCTTGTCGGTGACATTGTCCGGCGCCACCGAGAACGGCCCTACCAGCGACAACTGCGCCGAGGGGAAGCCCTTCAGCGCGAAGGCCTGCAGGCCGTAGGCCTTGAACATCTGGTACGCCACGTCCACCGACACGCCGATCGACTGGCGATCGGTGATGCGGAAAGCCACGGAAGGCGCGATGAACAGTTGCTCCAGATTCACCCCGGCGTTGCGCGGCGTGCCGCTGAGCTGGAACGCGGCGAAGGGGTTGTTGCTGTAGTCGGTGTTGAGGCCGCCGTTGCCGTACATGGCGATGCCGGCGCTGAAGCGCTGGCTGATCTGCCGGCTGTAGCCGAAGCCCGGGATATAGAAATTCTTGATGGAATTGCCGTCGTATTCGCCGTTGGCGCTGCGCCCGCTGAGCAGGGTGGCGATGCTGGTATTGCCCTGGATTTCGGAAGAGCGGCGCGGCGTGAACCAGTCCACGCCCAGGTCGTAGCGATCCCCCACCAGGGTCAGGCCCGCGGGATTGCTCGCCACCGTCAGCGAGTCCTGCGGCAAGGCATAACCGACGCCGCCCATCGCCTTGGAAGCGGTGCCGTAGCCATGCATGAAATAGCCGTTGGTGGCCTGGGCCGGCAAGGCCGCCGCACCGAGTAGCACCAACACCCCTGCCGCATATCGCCTGTTCGACATCCCGCGCCCCTGAGCAGCCATGTTTATCGGTATGGACTGGGGCACATTCGCGCCCCGCCGGCTTTATTCGCCGGGGGCAATCATAGGTGGCGGAGTTGCCGCGGGAATACAGCCGGCCGAGACTTTGTAGGGATATGAATAGATGGTTTACTGCATAACGCCGCTACCGCTTATTCCTTCCGCTCAGGGCAACTCAGGCCGCCCGCCCGCAACGCAGATTCGCCGGCACCGCCACGTCCATCAGCTTCGGACTCGGCAGGCGCAGGCCGTTCATCAAGCCCACGTATTCCTCCACCGACCGCACCTGCAGCCGCGGATTCCACTGCCGCTCCTCGGCGATGGTCGAAACCGTGCAGCCGCGGTAGTCGTGCGCCGGGTAGACCAGGGTCTCGTCGGGCAGGCGCAGCAGCTTGTTGAAGATCGAATCGTAGGAGTCGCGCGGATCGCCGTTCTGGAAATCGGTGCGCCCGGTGCCGCGGATCAGCAGCACATCGCCGGTGAAGACCCGATCCTCGCCGACCAGGCTGAACGACTCGTCGGTGTGCCCCGGCGTATACAGGGCGCGCAGTCGTACCCCGTCGAAGCCCAGCTCCTCGCCGTCGCGGAACTGCGCCGAGACGCACTCGGCCCGGGTGCGCTCCCCCATCAGCGTGGTACAGGCGGTGGCGCTGCGCAGGTCGCCCAGCGCCGTGATGTGGTCGGCATGGGTGTGGGTATCCACCGCGATGACCAGTTTCAGCCCCAGTTCCTCGACCAACTGGAGATAAAGCGCGGTCTGCCCCTGCACCGGATCGATCAGCAGCGCCTCCCCGCCCGCCCGCGAAGCCAGCAGGTAGGTATAGGTCGAGGACTCCGCATCGAATAGTTGGCGGAACAGCATGCGATTCACCCGGCAGGCGCGGCGCCGCGGAACGGCAACCGCGCATAAACGAACTTCAGTAGTTCAAATATACGACACTGGCCTGTGAAGCCGTGCACAGCGCTTGACGGTACGCGCCGTTATGCTGGAACTTTACGTTATAACAATATGATATTGCTGCCACGGGGAGGGCTCGGTTTGAGGGGTCGGCGCCGCAAGACACTGCTGTTGGCCCTGGTCGCCCTGGCCGGCCTGCTGCCGCCGGTCGCCTTCCTGGTGATCTCCTGGTTCCAGACCGTGCAGGACGCCAATGACCGGCTGCAGCGCTATGCCTCGACCGTGGTCGACCGCGCCGACGAGATTTTCGGCACCGCCGAATTCACCCTGGCCGGCATGGCGCAGTCCCTGGAACCCCACTGCAGCGACGCCACCTACCAGGGACTGCGGCGCACCGCGTTCGAATCGATCTATTTCCAGGAAGCGACCCTGATCGCCGACGGTGCCGTGATCTGCAGCAGCCGCACCGGCAAGACCGTCCAGCCCATCACCTACCGCGAAAACGCCGTGGTGCCGGACCGCGGCATCCACATCTCGCAGCCAGTAACGTTGGCGCGGGAGAATAACGTCGTCTCGATCATCATTCACTACCGGGCCGCCGCCAACACCATGTTCGGCCTGCACCTGAATCCGGTGCTGCTGGGTGAGCCGATGCGCAAATACGCCACCGAAGACCAGGTCACCCTGATCCTGCAGCGCAGTGATGGCGTCACGCTGTCTCAATTCGGCCTCAGCGCCGACCTGCCGCCAGCGCAGATCGGCGGCAACCGCATCACCCTCCAATCGAAGCGTTATCCGATCCAGGTAATCGCCATCGGCTCCCCCACCTGGCTGCTGCACAACTGGCGACGCAATGCCCTCATCTTCGGCAGCATCGGCCTGCTGACCTCGGCCCTGTTGTTCGTGCTGTTGCTGACCGTCGCCCGGCGCCAGTTCTCCACCGCCGCCAGCGTGCAGGACGCCCTGGCCGACGGACAGTTCCACGTTTACTACCAGCCGATGATCGACACCCGCAGCGGCGCCTGTAGCGGCGCCGAATCGCTGCTGCGCTGGCACCATCCGCAGCTCGGCATCCTGCTGCCGGACACCTTCATCGCCGCCGCCGAGGAAAGCGGCTTCATCGTCGAACTGACCAAGTGGCTGATGCAGCGCATCGTCACCGACATGGCGGCACTGCTGAAGGAAAACCCCCAGTTCCACATCTCGCTCAACCTCAGCCCGCAGCACTTCGAGCATCCGCGGCTGCTGGCCGACATCAAGGCCGTGTTCGGCGCGCATATCGCCCCTGCGCAGATCGTGTTCGAAGTCACCGAGCATCACCTCATCATGAACGAGGACAACAAGGCGCTGGAGGTGCTGAAGAATATCCGCGCCATGGGCATCCGCACCGCCATCGACGATTTCGGCAGCGGCTACTCCAGCCTCAAGTACCTGAGCCGCTTCCCCTTCGACTACCTGAAGATCGACAAGGCCTTCATCGACGCCATCGGCACCGAATCGGTCACCGCCGGACTGGTCGATACCATCGTGCGCATGGCC
>JAQGNS010000267.1 GCA_028291705.1 Nevskia sp. | reverse complement strand
CGAATTCGAGCTGGCGCGTGGTCTTGGCCAGCAGCCTGAAGCCGAGGACTTCGGCGTAGAAATGCTCCGCCTTTTCCAGGTTGGCGACGTGCACCGCGATTTCGCTGTTGGAGCGGAACACCGGCTGCGGCTGCATGCCGGTTTCGGTCTGGTTCGACGACGCGCTCATCTATGCACTCCCCGGGATGCTGGCGGCCTCGCCTCTTAGATAGCTTAAGCGGGACCGGACTGCAATGCAGCAGCCGGATTCAGCCCGCAGCGCCAGCGGCTGGCGCTTGATCCAGAGCCAGATGAAAGCGCGCCAGCGTACCGTCGAGCAGGCCGTGCAGTTCGGCCATGGCTTCAGGGCCGAGGGCCGTATTCAGCCGGTCTTGCGCCTGGCGCCAATGCGGTTTGGCGTTGTCCCAGGCCATGCGGCCGGCGTCGGTGAGCTGCACCGCGCGGCTGCGCGCATCCTTGCCAGGCACCACCTCCACCCAGCCGGCGTTTTGTAGCGGGCCGAGATTGCGCGTCAGCGTGGTGCGGTCCATTTCCATGCGCGCGGCGAGTTCGGACAGGGTCAGCGGCTCCGCGCGCAGCAGCATGCCGAGCAGGCTGAATTGGGTGACCCGCAGGCCGGCGCGGGCCAAGTGGGTGTCGTAGTGCTGCGTCACGCGCCGGGTCAGGCGGCGCAGGCGGAAGCAGGTACAGCCGCGGATGGCTGGCAGGGATGCGTCGGGTTGGCTCATGGGGCGTCTTGCGGGCCTCGGATTCGCTCAATATAGTGTATATGCACTAATCAAAACACACACGACAGGAAACCGCTCATGAAAGGCCAGCCGGACCCGGCGACGCAGCAGATCCTTGTCCAGTGGATGGAGCGGGAAGCCGCGGTGCGTGAGCGCATCAGCGGCACCGACATCATCCCGCCGGAACAACTGGCGCAGCGGCCGGGCATCGAATTGATGCAGGCGATCATCGACGGCGCCCTGCCGGTGCCGCCGATCGCCCGCTCGCTCGGCTTCCTGCTGGTCGAGGTGTCCCAGGGCCGGGCGGTATTCCAGGGCACGCCGACCTTCGATTTCTACAACCCCATCGGCAGCGTGCACGGCGGCTGGATCGCCACCCTGCTGGATTCCTGCGTCGGCTGTGCGGTGCATACGGCCCTGCCGGCGGGGAAGGGGTACACCACGCTGGAACTGAAAGTGAACTACGTGCGCGGCCTGACCAAGGACACCGGGCCGATCCGCGCCGAGGGCAAGGTGATCCAGGCCGGCAACCGCGTGGCCCTGGCTGAGGGGCGCATCACCGATCCCTCCGGGCGGTTGTACGCGCACTGCACCACCACCTGCCTGATTCTCGATTTGGCGAAAAAATGAGAGCTTGCGCCTGCCGTTGAATCCCGGATCCGTGGGCGTCCGGGTTCCTGAAGGAAGCTGCATGCGCGTAGCATGAGGACACCGGGCCGCCCGCCTGCACTTCCCAGCCGGTCCGGAGGAGGATGCGCGCATGACCGGACACATCTATAAATCGCTGGAACTGACTGGTTCCTCGCCGAAGGGCATCGAGGACGCCGTCAGCCGCGCTATCGCCAAGGCGGCGAAGAGCGTGCACAACATCAAGTGGTTCGAGGTCACCCAGGTTCGCGGCCAGGTTGAAAAGGACAAGGTGGCGCACTGGCAGGTGACGATGAAGCTCGGCTTCACGCTCGAGGACTGAGCGTTGCTGAGACGTCGGCGCCGGTGCGCTGCTAGGATGCGGCCATTGGCTGGAGGGGAGTTCGGGTTGCCGGCAAGGGCAGGCGCAGCCTGTCCGGCGCGACGATGTTCGCGTGGCGCCGACCGCTTTCCCCGATGCCGCCCACTTCAGGAAGCGAATCGCACATGAATCCGAAGCTCTCGAAGTCCCTGTCGTTGCTGGCCGCATGCGGCGGCGTGCTGTTGTCCGCCGCGGCGCAGGCGCAGACCAATGTCGCCGCCCTACAGGCGCAGGTCGATCAACTGGCCGATGTGGTGGAGCCGGAGGTCATCGCCAATCGTCGCTACCTGCACCAGCGGCCGGAGCTCTCCAACCGCGAGTTCGAGACCGAGAAGTACCTGGTCAAAAAGCTCAAGGCGATGGGCTACGAGGTGCAGTCGGGCATCGCCCATACGGGAGTGGTGGCGGTACTGCGCGGCGGCAAGCCGGGGCCGGTGGTGGCGCTGCGCTCGGACATGGATGCGCTGCCGGTGGCGGAGGAAGTGGACCTGCCGTTCAAGTCCACCGTGCGCAGCACCTATGACGGCAAGGACGTCGGCGTGATGCACGCCTGCGGCCACGATGCGCACATGGGCATCCTGCTCGGCGTGGCGCACATCTTCGCGCAGATGAAGGATGAGCTGCCCGGTACGGTGAAGCTGATTTTCCAGCCGGCCGAGGAAGGCACGCCCAAGGGTGAGGAAGGCGGCGCCAAGCTGATGGTGAAGGAAGGCGTGCTGACCAGCGCGCCCAGGGCCGAAGTGATCTTCGGCCTGCACGTCCTGACCATGTTCGAAACCGGCCAGCTGGCTTATCGCGCCGGCGGCACCATGGCCAGTGCCGACGATTTCACCGTGGTGGTGCACGGCAAGCAGACCCACGGCGCCATGCCCTGGAACGGCATCGATCCCGTCGTCATCGGTTCACAGATCGTGCTCGGCCTGCAGACCATTACCAGCCGCCAGATGGATCTGACCAAGGCACCGGTGGTGGTGACCGTCGGCAAATTCGACAGCGGCGTGCGTAACAACATCATTCCCGACAGCGCCACGCTCAAAGGCACGCTGCGCGCGCTCGACGAGGGCATGCGGCAGCAGCTGCACGACGACGTGCAGCGCACCGCCAGCAACATCGCCGCCGCTTCCGGAGCGACCGTCGACGTCGACATCGGCCAGGAAAGCGCCTATCCCGTCACCTACAACGATCCCAAACTCACCGCCCGCATGCTGCCCACGCTCAAGCGCGTCGGCGGCGCCGGCCTGGTGGAGTCGCCGGTGATCATGGGGGCGGAGGATTTCTCCTTCTACCAGCAGCAGATTCCGGGATTGTTCGTCTTTGTCGGCGTGCGCAAGCCGGGTGCTTCGCTCGACGAATATGCGCCGAACCACTCGCCGCGCTTCAAGGTGGACGAGAGCGGGCTCAAGCTGGGCGTGCGCACCCTGGCCAACCTGACGCTGGACTACATGGCGGGAACACCGGTGGTGATCGCACAGTAGCCGCGAGGCTACGAAATCCGGCCGCGATTACAGCGGCAGCGGTTCCGCGGCTTCGGCGCAGTCCCCGGCAATCAGCAGCGCCAGGCGCTCTGGTACCCCTAGGTCTTGCAGGCCGGCGACTGTCAACGGCTGCGGCGTGCACACGATTTGCGCGCGCCGCAGCGCCGCCTCGATTTCGGCGGCGCAGGTGTTGATCACCGGACGCAGCGGCTGGTGTTCACGCATGTACTGTTCGATGCGCTGCATATGGCGCTGCGCGATGGCTGCGGGGGCGGTGTCCGCCGGCAGCTGCTCCACCTCGGTTCCGGGCGATGGAGCGAGGACCGAGTTGGTGGTCACCAGATAGGTCTGGTTGTTGAATTCAGTGGTGAACTGCGCGGTGCATCCTGCCCCGCGCAGTACCCCTGTTTTGAGCAATTGGCGCCAACTGTTGCGCAAGCCCGACTGCAGCATGCCGATATCTGCCCATGTCGAGCCATCCGCGGAAAGCGCCCTGCCGGTCAATCCCAAGCCTTGGGTTACGCGCGTGCCTAGCGGCTGGAAGCCGCGGCTTTCCAGTTCCTGCATGGTGTTCTGTATCTTTTTTGATGTTGCCTGGTCGATCATCTGTTTCGCTGGAAGCCGCTTCTTCTACCGTTTGGCGGCTTCAGAGTGCCACTGATCGGTAAAGCTTCGCAAAAAGATATATGAATCATTAGTCATGTTCGGCCCGGGCCGGGGGTTTCGACCGATCTTCTTCCGGCAGATGCGCGCCGACTGGCGGTATTGCCGCTGCGGCAGGCGGCAATACCGCCTATTCGGCTTCGGGCGTCGCGTCCGGCGCCGCACGCGGCAGCGTTTCCCAGATCTGGGCGTGCAGCTGGCCGAGCACGCTGTAGTGGGTGTAGAGGTCGACGATCTCGGTGTTGTCGACCTCATAGGCGCCGCCCAGCGCCGGTGGCTGCTTGAAGCCGTAGCAATGCCCGACAGGCAGCGCCATGCCGGCGGCGACGCAGTCGTCCACCAGCGGGATCATCAGCCACTCGTTGGCGTTGTTGCCTTCGCGCAACAGGGCATCGAAGTGTTCCTGGCTGTCGGCGATGCGCCGCACGGTGCCGGCGCCGACATCGAGCATGCAGACGCTGCCGTCATCGGGAAGTACCAGGAACAGGTCGCCGTAGCGGTTGACCAGCCACAGGGTGAAATGGGGCGGGAGTATCCAGTTCCAGTCGGCCAGCAGCGCCGCCCAGTCGCTTTCGCCGCGTTCCAGCAGGTAATCGTTGACGTCCATCTCGAGAGCCGTTGTTTCTTGCCGGCAGTTTATCCCGCCGGAGTCGCGATCGACAGCCACGCGGACGCAGGGAGCCTCCGCTAGAACTCCACCACTTCCACCGCACCGGCATATTTCCCGCTCAAAGCCTGCGCGAAGGACACCGCTTCCTCGATAGTGCCGTCGACGTGGCTGGATGTAAGCATGGCGTAACTTTCCTCGTCGCTATCGCCGTCGATGCAGAGCTCGTCGATGATGTCCTCGATGATGTCGCAGTCCTTGCCGACCACGCCGACGAACAGCACCCCGTCTCTTTTGAAATCGGCGACCAGGTTCTCGAGGCCGGGGCGGTAACCCCAGCGGGAGCGCAACACGATTTTCTTGGCGTACGGCACGATCCGGTGCTCTTTGGAGTCCATGGTTGGAGCATGAGCCTGAATTGCTGCATTTTTTTGATTGCAGACGTGAAAGATGGAATCCGGCCCCGACTTCCGCTCAGGGGTACGCTGCTGCGTTGCGCGGCCTATACTTCATAGACAGTCATTTCGCGCCCCCGTTTCCATGGGCGGCGCGCCAAGCCAAACTCAGGAAGAGTTGTCGACAGGGCCGGGCATCGATGGCGCTATTCGCTCCAAAAACCGTATTACAGGCCGCGCAGGGCGGGGCGCAGACCAAGCGTTATCGGGATTTCGTGGTGGCCCACTTCGAAGGCGAGGGCGCCATCGCCGTGCCTAACGCGATCTGGTTGCCGGCGGCGGCCTGGGCCAATGCGCGCCAGCCCTCCGGCAACCGCATGCGCGATCGCGGCATGCTGCTGCAGCGGCTGGACGTGCTGGTCACGCGTCGGGGCACCACCGTGGTCTCCACCACCGGCGGCATGATCCCGCTGGCGCGGCTGCGCAATGCCATGCGCGCCGAGGGCGTGGATCTGAAGGAGTGGAATTTCCCGCCCGACAATGTGCTGGACAAAGCGCTCGACCCCGGCGTCAACAAGAAGGAAGCGGGCGATGCGGCACCGGAAGATGCCGCACCCGCGCCGGAAGACCAGGGGCCGGGCGTACTCACCCGCATCGACGCGCAGACCGTGCGCAGCAGCACGGGGTTCGAGGTGCGGATCGCCGATCAGTACACGTCGGAGTACACGCAAGGCCCGCTCAAGGTTTCCATCCGCGGCGTGCCTGGAATGGTTGGCGGCCGGCAGGGGTTCAAGGTCAAGCTCGACGCGCTGCTCGCCAGCGAGCCGCTGCTTCCCTCGGATCAGGCACGGGTGCTGGCGAACTTCAGGGCGGCAATGGAACTCCTGAACATCTCGGTCATGCTGTAAACACCTGCGGATTGACCAGGTATTGCGGCCGCCGTCCGGCCAGTGCGTCGATCAGGTTGTTGGCGGCGCACAGTTCCATGGCGTGGCGCGTCTCCCAGGTAGCGGAGCCGATGTGCGGCAGTGCCAGTACATTGGGCATGGCCAGCAGCGGCGACTCCGGCGGCAGTGGCTCCTGCTCGAATACATCCAGGCCGGCGCCGGCGATCCGCCGCTGTTGCAGCGCCGCGATCAGGGCCTGCTCGTCGACGACGGCGCCGCGCGCGGCATTGACCAGGAACGCGGAAGGCTTCATCAGCGCCAGCTCGCGCGCGCCGATCAGGTGGCGGGTTTGCGCCGTCAGCGGCGCCAGCACGCAGACGAAATCGGATTCGCGCAACAGCGCGTCCAGTTCACGCCGCTGCGCGCCCAGTTCGCGCTCCGCTTCCACTTTCGGCGCGCGCGCCGTGTACAGCACGCGCATGCCGAAGCCCAGTGCCGCGCGGCGCGCGACCGCGCTGCCGATGCGGCCGAGACCGACGATGCCCAGGGTCTTGCCGTACACGTCCACGCCGTATTGTTCGGCGCCGACCGGGCGCTTCCAGTGCCCCTCCCGCAGCCATTGTGAAAGCTCGGCGACACGGCGCGCTGCGCCGAGAACCAGCATGAAGGCAGTATCAGCCGTGGTTTCAGTCAGCACGTCCGGCGTATTGCAGAGCAGGATGCGGCGGGAATTCAGCGCCTCGACGTCGATCGCGTCGTAGCCGACCGAGACGGTGGCTACCGCCCGCAGCCGCGGCGCGCGGGCAATGAAGGCGGCGTCGACGCGGCCGTACATGCCGATCAGGCCTTGCGCCTGTTCCAGCGCGGCCAGGAAATCCGGCTGCGTTGCGGCGGCGAGGCCATCGAATTCGGCGACCTCGAAGTGTTCCTTGAGCAAGGCCAGTACGTCGGGCTGCAGCACCTTGTAGAGGAGGACGTGCTTTTTCATGGCGGGTCATTCAGGGTGGATGCGCACATTGTGGCGGCGCCGGCCGTCGCGTGCTACATGTTGCGCTCGACTTATCAGCAACCAGGACAAGGCAATGGATCTGAACGGCAAGCTGGTCGCCGTCACCGGCGGCGGCAAGGGCATCGGGCGTGCCATTGCGGCGGCGTTCGCGGAGCGCGGCGCCGACGTGGCCCTGCTCGACCTGGACGAGACCGACCTGATCCACAGCAAGGCCCTGTGCGAATCCAAAGGTGTGACGGCGCACACCTATCTGTGCAATGTGGCGCAGGAAGCGCAGGTGATCGCCGCGCTCGACGCGGTGGTGCGCGATGCCGGCCGGCTCGACGTGCTGGTCAACAATGCCGGCATCACCCGCGATGCGCTGTTGCTGAAGGTGAAGGACGGCAAGGTAACGGGCAAGATGTCCCTGCAGCAGTGGCAGGCGGTGCTGGACGTCAACCTCACCGGTGTATTCCTCTGCGGGCGCGAGGCGGCGGAGCGCATGGCCCTGCTCGGCCATGGCGGCCTGATCATCAACATCTCCAGCATCTCGCGCAACGGCAACGCCGGACAGAGCAACTATTCGGCGGCGAAGGCAGGCGTGGCAGCGATGGCGGTGGTGTGGGCGCGCGAACTGGCGCGCTACTCGATCCGCGCCGCCGCCATCGCCCCGGGCTTCGTGCGCACCGACATCCTCAGCGCGATGAAGCCGGAGATGCTGGAAAAGATCCTGGCGCCGGTGCCGGCGGGGCGCCTGGGCGAAGCGGACGAGATCGCGCGCGCGGCGCTGTTCATCGCCGAGAACGACTATTTCAACGGGCGCGTGCTGGAAGTCGACGGCGGACTGCGCCTGTAGTCGTCTGTTGCGGGGCTGACGGCATCCGGCATGGCGTCGTCGGACAGCTCGCGCCGCTCGGCGTACTTTCGCGCCAGCACGGCGCAGACCATCAGCTGCATCTGGTGGAACAGCATCAGCGGCAGCACGATCACGCCGACGGCGTGTCCGGCGAACAGCACCTTGGCCATCGGCACGCCGCTGGCCAGGCTCTTCTTGGAACCGCAGAACACGGTGGTGATTTCATCGGCGGGGTCGAAGCCCTGTAGTCGCGCGGCATAGCGGGTAGCGAGCAGGACCAGGGTCAGCAGGATGCCGTTCACCAGCAACAGGCCGCCCAGCGCGCGCGGCGGCACCTGGTGCCACAGGCCCTGCAGGACGGCGGCGCTGAAGGCAGCGTAGACCACCAGCAGGATCGAGCCCTGGTCGACGAAGCGGAGCATCTCCTGGTTGCGATCGACCCAGGTGCCGATCCAGTTGCGCGCAATCTGTCCGGCAACGAAAGGCAGCAGCAGTTGCACCACGATCTTGCCGATGGCGTCCAGGGTATCGCCGCCGCCGCCGGCTGCGTGCGTCCCCATCAGGACACCCGCCAGCAGGGGCGTCAGGAAAATGCCGATGAAGCTGGAGGCGGAGGCGCTGCAGATCGCCGCCGGGACATTGCCGCGGGCGATCGAGGTGAAGGCGATGGCGGACTGCACCGTCGCCGGCAGGGCGCAGACGAACAGCACGCCCAGGTACAGCTCCGGCGTGACCAGCGGCGACAGCAGCGGCTTGAGGGCGATGCCGAGCAGCGGGAACAGCGCAAAGGTGCTCGCCACCACGGTCAGGTGCAGCCGCCAGTGGCTGGCGCCGGCGATGATCGCTTCGCGCGACAGCTTGGCGCCGTGCAGGAAGAACAGCAGCGCCACCGCGAATACCGTGGCATCGTCGAAGAATACGGCCATCGCGCCGCGCGCCGGCAGCAGCGTGGCGGCGGTGACCGTGGCCACCAGGGCCAGGGTGAACCCATCGACGCCGGGAATGGAAATGGAGCGCTTCATCGTTGCCGTGCTGCCGGGGCGCTTTCCGGCTTGTGTACAGCCTGTTTCATTCGAAGTAAGAGTTGGTCATGAGGACGAACCGGGAGCGCGAATCCTGCGCGGTATGGCAGGCATTTGCGGACGCGGGGATTGTTCCCGATCGTCAGAAGCGCGCGCTTTTCCGGGAAGTCCCCAGGCCGGTGACCAGGCCGAACACGCCGGACACGAACTCCACCAGCAGCAGCATGACGGCGACCAGGGCGAAGCCCGAGTAGATCGCGGTGCTGTCGAGCGGGATGGCGAAGGAATAGCTCGCATAGGTTTCGCGCATCAGATCGCGGTCGCCGTGCCGGGCGAGGTACAGCACCTTGCCGGGCAGGCTGGTCTGCAGGGCGGCCTGCTGGTCCTTGAAATGCAGGTAGCGCAGGTACATGGTCTCGATCGGCGCCGCCTCGTCGCGGAATACCATGTCGCTGCTGTCCTTGTGCTTGCGGATCAGCGCTTCCATGGAGCCGTTGAAATCGCGGTCGGCGATATCGCGATAGCCCTTCAGGTTGGTCTGTACTTCCTGCAGGTGCGCGTCGAGCCGCTTCTCGAACTGGTCGACGAAGGTCGGAATCTGGATGCCGAGCAGCAGGGCGACGCAGGCAATGAAAATCAGCAGGTAGCGGTACAGAAAAGACATGATCTTGAGCCGGATCCTTCGACTTGGGAGCGCCTGGTACCGCCTGAGCACCAGTTTGGCCACGCCCCCTGCTTGTAGTTCCGTGAATGATAGCCAAAGCCCATCCACGGCATAGGGAAAATTACCTTGCCTTATGACCGTTTCGCTCCTTTAATGAGAACAATTCTTATTTAAGGAATGCGTCATGAGTGCAGTGCTCGCCGGCGGAACGCGGAGGCTCCCGGTCGGGACGGGCCTCACGTCAGGTGTGGCGCCGCTGCGCCGGCTGGTGGGGCCGGGCCTGCTGGTGGCGGTCGGCTACATGGATCCGGGCAACTGGGCCACCGACATCGCGGGCGGCTCATCCTACCGCTATGCCCTGATCAGCGTGGTGATCGCCGCCAGCCTGCTCGGCCTGCTGTTCCAGACCCTGGCGGCGCGCCTGGCGGTGGCCACCGGCGAAGACCTGGCGCAGCTGACCGCGCGCCACCTGCCGGCACCGGTGGCCCAGTTGGCCTGGCTGGCCGGCGAGCTGGCGATCGTCGCCACGGCGCTGGCCGAGCTGGTCGGCGGCGCCATCGCCCTGCAACTGTTGTTCGGCCTGCCCTTCGGTGCCGGTCTCGCTTTCAGCGCGCTGGCCACGCTGGGGGTGATGGTGTTGTCCAACGGCCACCCCGGCGTACACGAGAAGATCGTCAATGGGCTGCTGGCGGTGGTCGGCCTGAGTTTCGTGGCGTTGCTGTTACAAGCGCGGCCGGATTTCACCCAGGCGGCGGGGGATGTCGCGCGCAGCGGCAGCCTGCTGCACAGCCGCGAGGCCTTGCTGCTGGCGCTGGGCATCGTCGGCGCCACGGTGATGCCGCACAACCTGTACCTGCATTCCGGCCTGGTGGCCGAGCGCGCCCGCGGCATCGCGGCGCCGCTGCGCCGCCAGGCCATGCAGCTGGCGACGCGTGACACCGCCGTGGCGCTGGGTTTCGCCATGCTGGTCAACGTCGCCATCCTGGCCGTGGCGGCGGCATCGCTCGGCGGCCGCGGCCCGGCGGTGACCAGCCTGGCCGGTGCTCACGAGGCGCTGCGGCTGAGCCTGGGTGCCGGCGCGGCGCTGATCTTCGGCGCGGCCTTGTATGCGGCGGGGCAGAGCTCGGCGATTACCGGGGTGCTGGCGGGGCGCCTGCTCAGCCGCGGTTTCCGCGGGCGCGAAAGCTCCACCTGGCTGCGCGGCATTGCTACCCGGCTGGGCGCGGTGATCCTGGCCTGCCTGTTCGTCGGCGCGGGCGGTGTCGCCACCCCGGATTCCCTGCTGGTGTTCAGCCAGGTGATCCTCAGCCTGGCGCTGCCCTTCGCCCTGGTGCCGCTGGTGCTGCTGGTTTCGCGTCCCGCGCTGATGCGCGAATTCAGCCTGCCGCCGCTGGCGCGCCACGGCGCCGCCGCGCTGACTGCGGGCGTGGCGCTGCTGGATGTGGGCTTGCTGCTGGTGCAGTTCGGCGGCTGAGGCGCCGCCGGTCTATTTCAGGTCGGTTGAAGGGGAGCCGGCCGTGATTCCGCGTGGATCGAGGCTGTTGCCGCTGAGGTGTTGCCGCAGCGTCCACTGCACCCATTCGCTGTTGCCGCTGAGCAGGTCACGCTGGTAGCCGCGCAGCACGGCCGGCGCCTTCATCAGGTTGAGGCCGAGCAGGTTGGCCGAGCTGAGGCCGCCGTCGCCGAGGTCGACCTGCACCAGGGGCGCGGCGTCGCAGGCCGAGGAGGAGGCCATGGCGCCGCTGATGCGCAGGTCGCCCGCGGTCATCAGGCATTGCGATTCGGCGCTGCGGCTCTGCTGCAGGAATTGCGGGCCGGAGCCGAAGCTGGCCAGCAGGTGCGGCGTCCAGTTCTGCTCGGCGCGACCGCCGAAACCGGCGCGCAGGGTCAGCCCGGCGCGGAATTCCTCCTGCGCCTGGGCTTGTGCTGCGCAGCAGGCGCAGAGCGAAAACAGGGCGACCGTGGCCAATTTATGCATGAAAACAACCTGGGAACGCCGTGGCGGCGCATACCGAACAAAATGAAGACCGGGGAAACAACGCAAGTGGTATGCCACAAATGAGGCGTGGTTCAGCAGGCGGGGCCGTCGAACGGCGCTTCTGCACGGAAGGCCGGTGCCGTTCGCCGCCGTCAGCGCAGCCCGGGCAGGGTGAGGGCCCAAAAAAAAGCCCCGCAAAACGGGGCTCAAATTGCCACTTGGGGGAAGTCTCAGGCCCTAGCCTTAGATGGGGAAGCCGTTGCGTTGCGCCAGCGTCTGCACCATCTGCCAGTCGAGCAGGTGTTCGGCCTGGCGGCGCTGCACGGCGTCGAGGTCGTTGATCGAGGTGCCGGTGGTCATCGCCTGCTGCAGGTTGCAGGACTTGCCGTAGTCGCCGGCCGGCATGGTGATGTCCGGCGCGCTGGTGTCGGGCGTACTGCTGCCGAAGTCCAGGGCATGGGCGAGGTTGGTGGAGCCGCTGCGCACGCCCAGCGACTTGAAGCCGAAACGCCAGGCGATCATGTTGAGGATCGAGTTCGGATCGAATTGCAGCGTTTCGACGTGGCCGCGCCGGGCGCGCGGACCGATGATGCAGCAGGGCACGCGGATGCCGAGACGGCCGTCGTTCTTGGTGGCGGCGAACTCGGCGTCGCTGACCGGGCCGAATGGCGGCTCGACATGGTCGAAGAAGCCGCCCCATTCGTCGTAGTTGATGATCAGCAGGGTCTTGTCCCATTGCGGGCTGCTGCGCAGGGCGGCGTAGATGTCGCTGAGGAAGGCCTGTCCGCTGCGCACGTCCGCCAGCGGGTGGTCGTCGTTGGAAGTGCCGGCGCCTTCGCCGATCGACTTGGGATCGATATAGCTGACGCTGGGCAGGTTGCCGTTCGCCGCCGCCAGCTTGAAGGCGGCCAGGGGCTGGCTGATGTCCAGGTGCTTGAGGCCCCACAAGGCGGTGAAGGGCACGTCGCTGTAGTAATAGCGCCCGGTCACGCCGGCGGCCTTGAGGCTGTCCCAGATGGTGGGCAGACTGGAGATGGCGGCCGTGTTGGTGACGCGGTCGGTCTGCCCGGCATGCATGTAGAAGCGGTTGGGGAAGGTGCAGGACAGGATGCCGCTGAAGTAGTGGTCGCACACGGTCCAGTTGGCGGCGACGCCCTTGTAGAAGGGCAGGTCGTCGGCGACGTAGTAGCCGATCGGGAACAGGTCGCCGACCGGTTGCGGCAGCAGGAAGCCGTCCATCTTGCCGTTGTTGACGTCGGCGTGGCCGGCTTCGTAGCTGTGGTCCGGATCGGCGCTGTCGCAGTTCTGGAAATTCGGCGCCAGCGCATGGGTCTGGTGCGCGTTGCCGGCGCTGTCGGTGAAGCTGAGCCCCGCCTGCCGGCCTTCGGCGCCGGGCAGCCAGCCGAAGTAGTGATCGAAGGAGCGGTTTTCCATCATCACCACCACGATGTGGTCGATGCCGGAGTCTTTCGGATCGGGCAACACCGTGGTCGGCGCCGGGCCGGTGCTGGTGTTGTCCGGGGAACTGCCGCAGGCGGACAGCGCGGCGGCGCCGGCGGCCGAAGCGGCGATGCCGGCCAGCAACTGGCGGCGGCGCGGGCTGAAGCGGTCGTCGCCGCCGGAGTTGGAATTCCCCGAGTTTGAAGTCATTGTTTTTTTATCCCTGAGTGTTAACCCTGCAAGGCTAGGGCGTTCAGTTGTCAGGAATGTGAAAGGCGCTTCTACCGCTGCTCCTGTACGCTTGCCCGGAGCTCCGGCCTGCGCCCCGGTTTCCGGCCACTCACATCATTTTTACTATGGAGGCGTCACCGGTTATCGGCGATGATGCGTCCTTCGGACGGTTGCCGCGGAAAGACGCCGTCGTTTTCTGATCGACTGTCGCCATGCGCTTGTCCAGACCGTTCTTTGGTTTCGTGTTCGCCGCTTGCGGTGGGGCTGCGCACGCCCTGTCGATCGATGGCGAGTTGCAACTGCATGCCGCGGTCGGGCAGCCCCTGTCGGTGTCGGTGCCGATCACATTGGCGGGCGACGAGGTTTCCCGCATCTACTACCGCCTGACCCCGGCTTCCGGCTTGGCCGAAGCGGAAGAACGGGTGGCCGCCCAGGTGCATGCCGCTTACGATCCCGCCGTCCCGGCCATCGTGCTGAGCACGTCGACCCGGGTGACGGTGCCGGCGATGCGCCTGCATCTGGAAGTCGGCGCGGGGTCGGTGGTGGTCAGCCGTGATTTGACGGTGTTGTTCGACATCCCGGATCTGAACAAGTCCTCGCCGCTGGAGTTTCCGACGCCGGTGGTCGGTCAGGTTGTGGCGCGGCCGGACAATGCGGCGCGCCCCGCTGCCACTCCCGCGGCAGCGTCCACCGCGGTGCCCGACGGCGCGCACGCCATTTCCATCGGCAAGGAAGAGGATCAGAAGACGGCCATCGCTTACGGCGACGCCGCGGCCGGTGGCGGGGCGGTGACCGGTGCCGCCGCGGTGCAGACGGTGATCGCGCCGCGGCCGAAATATTTCAACAGCTACCAAGTCAAGAAGGGCGATACGCTGGCCAGCATCGCCGCGCACTTCGCCAGGGCCGGCGCCGGCAATGCCGATGCGGTGATGCTGGCGGTATTCGAAGCCAATATCGACGATTTTGCCGCCGGCAATCCGCAACACCCCACCGTCGGCCGGCAACTGGACATCCCGGATGCGGCATCGATCGGCAGCGAGCCGGGCTATCGCATCGCCGAGTTCAAGGATTACCTGCGCAAGCCGGTCGGGGAGTGGCAGGTTCCGGTGACGCTGCTGCGCAAGGCCGCCGAGCCGGCGCCGGAGGCGCCGAGGGAAACCCCGGGCTGGCAGCAGCCGCGCAACCTGATCGGCGCCGCGGCGCTGCTGCTGGTGCTATGGGGCTTGCGTACGCTGTTCGCCGGCGGCAAGCACAAGCGCGCCATGGCGGCGCGGCGTGCCGTGGCCACCGGCGGTGTGCCGGCGATGCAGCCCAACCTCCCGCAGGCCGCTCCGGTTGCGCCGACACCGCGCGAACCGGCGAGACTGCTGACGGCAGCTGCGCCGGAAACCGAGCAGGCGGAAATCTCGCGTCTGCGCGAATTGCTGACGCAGCAGCCGGGCCGCGCCGACATCCGCCTGCGGCTGGCGCAGCGCCTGTTCGAGGCGAGGCGCGCCGCCGGTTTCGCTGAAGTGGCCTTGCCGCTCGAAGCCGTGCTCAGTCCGGAAGCCTGGGAGCGCGTGCGCGCCA
>JAQGNS010000245.1 GCA_028291705.1 Nevskia sp. | reverse complement strand
GCCGCAAGCGTCAGCAGCATCCACCGCGCCCAGGCCTTGGGCGCCAAAGCCCTGGCATCTTGCGCAATTCTCATCAAGCTGGCGCATGTCCGTCGAACTGGCCGCAGCAGGCCTTTGCAAGGACCGTTGCAAAAAGCGTGCTCGCGGTTGCGGCCCGGCCCCGCGGGGCCGGGCTGCCCCCTCGCTCAATACCGCCGCCGGTCGGCGGTTTCGGCCTGGATCCGCCTCAGGGACGAACCGCCGCCACTTCGATCTCGATCAGGAATCCCGGGTTGGCCAGCGCCGCCACCTGCATGGCCGAACGCGTCGGCAAATTGGGCTGCTCCGCGGTGCCGAAGAACTGGGTATAGCCCTCCATCATCCCGGCGAAATCCATCTTGCCGCCCTTGGCCGGGTCGCCCGCCATGAACACCTGCATCTTGACCACGTCCTTCATGCTCAGGCCCATGCTCTTCAGGCTGGCCTCGATGGTCTTGAGCGCGCCCAGGGTCTGGGTCTTGGTGTCGCCGTAAGCGGCGTTGGAATCCTTCGGCTGGGTGTCGTCCACCACCGGCGGGGTCATGCCGCTGAGGAAGATCAGGGTCTTGCCGGCCGGGATTTCCACACCCATCGAAATCGGGAACTTGGAGCCGTTGGGAAGCTTGTAGCGCACCACTTCCGCCTGCTTGCCGCAGCCGCTGGTGCAGGCCAGCACGGCGGCGAGCGTCAGGCCCAGACCCAGATTACGCAACATCGGTTTGCTGTTCATATCGGTTCTCCCTTGTGTTTGGATGGTTATTCGGATGCGGCGGGTTTCTTCGGCCGGAGTGCCTTCACCTCGGCCGGTGTCACCTGGTCGGTGTAGTTGTTGCCGAAGTGGCTGCGCACATAGTTCGCCACCGCGGCGACCTGGTCGTCGTCGAACATCGCGCCGAAGCTGGGCATCGCCTTGTTGCCGTTGACCACCATGAAGGCCGGGTAGATCTTCGAAGCCAGGCGCGGGTTGCCGGCCAACGCCGGGTAGGCGCCGGCGCCGACAGCGCCCTGCCCCTGCGGCATATGGCAGCCCTGGCAGACGCCCTGGAAGATCGCCTCGCCGGTGGTCTCCTGGAACTTGAAGCCGTTGCTGAAGGAATGGTCGACCGCCTGCGCCGCCTGGCTGGTCAGGCCCAGCAGCAGGCCGGCGCACAGGGCCAGCCGCGCACTGCTTGAAATCGGAGTCATGAGCTTGTCCTTGTTCGGGATGGGGCCGCGCATCAGCCGTTGACCACGCGCTGGTGCAGGCGCGAGATGGCGTTGAGCGAGGAAGTGATGGCGCCTTCCTGCCAGGCCGGGATATAGGAAACATGCTCGCCGGCCAGCAACACCCGGCCGTCGATCTGGCACATGTTGTCGTAGTGCTGCTTGCGCTTCTCCTCGGTCCAGGCGCCGGCGCAACCCAGGATCCAGGGCACCCGGTGCCAGCCGACCGCGATGCCGTTCTCGATCTCGTCCTTGTACTGCGGGTGGATCTGCGCGCCGAACTCGATGGCCCTCTTCACCCGGTCCTGCGGCGACAGCGCGGTGAACTCATAGGCGTTCGGACCGAAGGTGTAGGCGCCCAGCAGCACGCCCTTGCCGGAACCGAAATAGCCCGTGTTGGGATAACCGATCATGTTGTTGGGCAGATCGGTGAAGCTCACGCCGCCGTAGATGGACTCGTCCTGCTCCCAGAAGCGGAGCTTGGCCTACAGGCCAACCTTGATCGAAGCCTCATAGGGTAGCGCGTTGATCGCATCGTGCATCGGCGCGCTCACATCCAGGTCGATCTGGCTCAGCACCGAGGCCGGGATGGTGCACAGACACCAGTCCGCGCTGACCTGGGTCGGCGTGCCCCCGGTCTTCGTATCGACATAGGTGGCCGTGACCTTGTGCCCGTCCTGCTTGATCGCGGTGACCTTGCAGTTGAAGCGCACCGCATCGCCGACCTCGCGGGCGAAGGCCTTGGAGATCATGTCCATGCCGCCCACCGGCTGGAACAGCGTGGTCTGGAATTCGTAGATGTGGCCATGCACCAGGTAGCGCCACAGGCCGGACTTGAGGATCTCGTCGATCGAGATCGGCTTGGACGGCACCGGCTTGCCGATGGTGCCGCCGTTGGCATCATGGTCATAGCCGCGGCGTTCGCTGGAGCCGAGCCCCATGCGGTAGGTGTAATCGTTCTCCAGCGCACCCCAGCCCTTCAGCGATTCCAGCAGGATCTCGCGATCCTCCTTGGTCACCATCTGATCCATCTTCTTCTGCTTGGTCGACTTGGCCAGCAGCTCCGCCACGCCGCCATTGAAGTCCGCCTGGATATGGCGGTAGCGCTGCGGCTTGCCGCCGAAGGCCTTGCTGGAATGCAGGTAGGCGTTGTAGTTGACCTGGTTGAACGACTCCAGCACCACGCCCAGGCGCTTGCAGTAATCGAGGATGGCGTTGTGATGGTACGGCAGGCGCCACGGGCCCGGATTGAGATACAGGCCCGGATCGAATTCGCACTTCTGCTCGAAGCCGCCGAGCTCGGTGTAGCTGTCGCCGCCGCGCAGCGTCCAGTTGCGGCCGCCGACGCGCTGGTTGTACTCCAGCACCTGCACCTTGTAGCCCGCCTTGCGCAGCTCCAGCGCCGCCACCAGGCCGGCGAGGCCGGCACCGAGGATCAGCACCGAAGCGCCCTTGGGATCGCCCTCCAGCTTGATCGGCCCCTTGTAGTCCGATTCCGGCACCATATCGAGACTGGCCATGGCGCGGTAGGCCACCGAGCTTCCCGCCGCCGCGCCGATCATCATCAGCAGCTCACGACGGCTCATCGAACCGATTCCTGCCCCGCTCATAGATGCTCCCTATTGTTGTGGTTGAAGCGTTATGGCGAACCTGGGGGATTCGCCCTGACTATACCCCTGGCCGCGCTATCCGGCGTTCATGCGATCCGCCGCAGGTGCCGCACCATCGCCGGCGCATCGCCAAGACCGGCGCGCACATGCGACCTGGCCGCGGCCACGGTAATGCCCATCTGCAAGGAAATTTCACGATAAGTAAGGCCGCGCTGGTACAGCCGCGTGGCGGCGTCGGCCACAAGGCCGCGCTTTCTCTCGCTGCGTTCGCTCATGATTTGGTTCGCCAATAAAAAGGGATCAAATCAAGAACGGGCGAAACCATCAAAGCGGAAATGGCTTTACCGCGATGGAAGCAAGCCGCACGAAAAGGCCGCCAATAAAAGCCTCGCGCACGCGACGGCTGCGCCGCTACACGCGGCAGTCAATCACCAGCAGGGAAGTACCGCGAAAGCTGCGGTCTCAGAGCGACGCCGGGGGACCATGCGCATCCGCGGCATCGACGCGACGATAGAGCAGCACGCGCCCGTCAGCCGTTTCACGCGCCGTCACCGGGAACACCTTCTGGATGGCCGCCAGCCATTCATCCTCATGCCCCTGCACCACCGAACCGGTAAAGCGCAGATGCTCCAGCGTCGGATCGGCGATCTGCACTTGCCGCCCCGCATAGCGGTTCAGGTTGGCGATCACCAGCCCCAGGTCCTCGTCGAGGAAGCTCATGCTGCCGGTACGCCAGGACACCGCCGCAACGCGATCCGCCGGCCGCACCGTCAGGCTCGGGCTGCCGCGATCGGCCACCACCAGTTGCCCGGCGGCGACGCGGATCACGCCGTCCTTGGGCAGGCCCGGGCTACGGCCGGCCGCACCGGCGAACTGGCTGGTGCCGTCCTCCACATCGACGGCGCCATGGGTCACGATCACTTCGATCTTGTCGCCGGTCTTGCGGATGTTGAACGCCGTGCCGACCGCGATCACCTTGAGCCGCCCGACCTGCACCACGAAAGGCCGGTCCGGATTGTGCTCCACCTCGAAGAACGCCTCGCCGTCCTTCAACTGCAGATTGCGGCTGGCCTGGGTGTAGTTCACCGCCAGGGCCGAGTCGGCGCCGATGGCGACGCGCGAGCCGTCGACCAGGCTGACGTCCTCGATCTGCGCCTTGTGGGTGACATAGGAAATGGATTGCAGCGCCGCCGGATCCGCAGCGCCGGGGCGCCACAGGTTGGCGCCGGTGAGCACGATGGCGCCTACGCCTGCGGCCAGGGCAAATCCGGTCGCAACCGCCAGGTAACGCCTACGCCGCGAAGGCCGCTTGCCACGCGCCTCGGGCTCGCCCAGCAGCTCGCGCACCATCCCGGCCCGGGTTTCGGCATCGAGCGCGGCGAGACGTCCCCCCAGGCTTTCGATCCGCTCGAAGGCGCGCAAGTTGGCCGGATCGCTCTGGCACCAGTCGAGCCAGCGGCTGATTTCCTCGGGCGCAACGTCATCTTCACGCAAACGCACCCACCACAGGCTCGCCTGCTCAGTCTGCGTTGGCTTGAATGTGGTGTCCCCGGAATTCATGCGCCGCTCCTCCAGCGGCCATTATCCCTTATTTGTTTTCGTCTAGACACTCTCGGCAAACCGTCAGTGCTCGGGCCACGTAGTGGCGGATCATGCGATCGGTCAGCTGCATCATTTCGGCGATGTCGCGCACGCTATGGCCCTCGAATACATGCAACAGGAACGCGCGACGGCACTTTTCCGGAAGTCTTTTCAGTGCAGCCTTGACCACTTCCAGCTCCTGCTGCCCCAAAACCTCGCGGTCCGGTCCCGGGCGGCTCAGCAGATCCTCGAAGAAATCCTGCGGCGCATTGCGCTCCCGCACCTGCCGGTGGCGCAGGCGGTCCACCGCCAGGTTGGCCGCGATGGAGAACAGGTGCGCCCTGAGAAAGCTCACCGCCGACGCATCTTCCAGGCGCAGCAGCCGCACATAGGCTTCCTGCGCCACCTCCTGCGCCTCGGCCTCGGAACTGAGCTTGGCGAAGAGGAAGCGGACCAGCGAGCGGTTGTGTTCCTCGAACAGGCGACGCACCAGTTCGGAGCGCATCGCTCCGTCGACCGGCTGATCCGCGTGGCCTTCTTCGACCGGAAACTGTGCAGCGATGGAGTTGGACAGGACTTGCATCATCCGCCCTCCCAGAGTGGATAGTCTGGAAAGGGGCTAACGCAAAAACCGCGCCGACAGCCGCCACCGCGGACGGCGGCCGACGAAAATCTCAGGCCGTTTCCGCCCTGGCCTCGATGCGTCCGGCCCGGATCGCCCGGCGCAACAGGGCATGATCGCGCTCGGTCTGGTCGGCGTAGTGGCCGGCGAATTCCACCAGCGCATCCTCGAACGCATCGCCCGAGCCGAGATAGCCGGCCAGCGTCACCGCGTCGGCCGAGCGCGCATGCGCGCGCGCCAGCGCCCAGCCGCAGGCCTTGGCGTAGTTGCGCATGTTCTGCGGTCGCATGCCCTCGATCACCGGCTTCACCTTCACGTCGCGCAACTGGCGGATGTAGAAGCAACGGCCGTCGTCACCCTGCGTCCAGCCCAGGAACAGGTCGCTGGCGGTCTGCATGATCTGCTGCCCGATGACCACGCGCTGTCCGTGATCGGCATAGGGACTGCTGCCGCTGTGGGCTTCCAGCACCGAGGCCATCGCCTGCTTGTATTGCAGGAACAGCGAATCGCCGTTGCCGGACATCAGCAGGATCACGCCGCACTCGGTGCCGACGCTGCCGACCCCCACCACCTTCATCGCCACGTCGACGACGCGGTAACGCTCCAGCAGCAGGCGCCGCGCCGGCAGCAGCGAATCCAGGTAACGCCGCACCGCGTGCTCCACCTGGGCGCGGTAGTGCCGGTCCTTCTGCACATCCTCGGCGTGGAAGATCAGCGGCGGATCGTCGCTGATGCGCGGCTGGTCGCCGCTGATGTAGGTCAGCTTGGCCAGCTCGTGCGCATGTGCCGTCCTGGAAATGGCCAACTCGATCTTGCGCTCGTCGAAGTAACCGAACTCGCGGCCCTCGCCGCTCTCGATCAACTCTTCCAGGTCGATCGTCGCATACCACGCCTCCAGCACCGACATGCTGGCGAACTCGATCATGCGCCTGCGATAGGAGCGCACCGCCCACCAGGCGGCCTCGCGGCCATCCTCGTCGTCGAAGCCGTTGGAGCGTCCAGCCAGCACGAAGCTCGCCGCCAGGCGCTTGACGTCCCACTCCCAGTACGAGACCGCGGTCTCGTCGAAATCGTTGATGTCGAACACCAGCTTGCGCTCCGGCGTGGCGAAGCCGCCGAAGTTGAGCAGGTGGCAATCGCCGCAGGCCTGCAGCTTGAGCCCGGTCACCGGCGTCGTCGCCAGGTCGCCGGCCATCACCGCCGCGGCGCCGCGATAAAAGGTGAATGGCGACACCATCATGCGGCCGTAGCGGATCGGCAGCAGCGCGGGCAGCCGTCCCTTGCTCGACGCGATCAGCAGCGCGATCGGGTCGGCGCGCTTGGCCGGCGCCTTCCACGCCGCATGGGACTTGCGCGGGCAGCGGTCGCGCAGCGCCTTGCCCGCCGCCAGCCGGTCTTCCACCGGCAGCAGATAGGGCAACTGGGGATGCGGCTCCGGCACGCGGATTTCGTTCTGCCGCGGCTTCTTCATATTGCCCTTCTCCCAAGGCAAGTGCGTCATGTCTTGCGGCAGCGCGCGGCACCATCTCCCGGCGCTACCTGCGCGACCGGCAGTGTACTTGACCCGCGTCAAGGAAGAGCACGGCGCCATGGGCGAGGATGGACTGCAGCCGCAAGGCTCACCTGGTCTTCCACAACCGACATGCGCGGATACGGCGGGGCTACACTATCCGCAGCATGGCAACGTCGAGTGCGTCGGCCCGCCGCCGACAGCGCCAGGAGAAGTAATGAGCCCGTTCCGCCCCGTCGCCTGGATCACCCACCCCGCCTGCCTGCGCCACGGCGCCGGCCAGAACCATCCCGAGTCCCCGCAGCGCCTGCAGGTGATCGAGGACCGCCTGCGCCAGAAGGGCCTGCTCGACTTCATGCAGCAGATCGAAGCGCCCGCCGCCACCGTGGAGCAGCTGCTGCGGGTGCACGACCGCGCCCACGTCGACCGCGTGCTGCACGCCGATACCACGCACGGCCCCTTCTGGCACGACCCGGACACCGCGCAGGACGCCGACACCCTCGAAGCCGTCCTGCATGCCGCCGGCGCCGGCGTCAAAGCCGTGGACCTGGTGCTGTCCGGCCAGGCCGGCTTCGCCTTCTGCGCGGTGCGCCCGCCGGGCCACCATGCCGAACGCGGCCGGGTCATGGGCTTCTGCTTCTTCAACAGCGTCGCCGTCGCCGCGGCGCACGCCATGGCGCAGGGGCTGGAGCGCATCGCCATCCTCGACTTCGACGTGCACTACGGCAACGGCACCGCCAACATCTTCGCCGGCGACGAGCGCGTGGTGCTGTATTCCACCTACCAGAACCCGCTCTACCCCTACTGGCAGAGCCCCGGCCTCGACAACCTGGTCGACGTCGCCCTGCCGCCCCATTCCGGCAGCGCGCAGTTCCGCGCCGCGGTAAGCAAGCACTGGATCCCGCGCATGCTGGAACAGAAGCCCGAGCTGATCCTGGTCTCCGCCGGCTTCGACGCCCATGCCGAGGACCCGCTGGCCGGCCTCCAGTTCAGCTACGAGGACTACGCCTGGGTCGCCGGGCAGATCCAGGACGTGGCCGAGGCCTGCTGCCCGGGCCGCGTGGTGGCCACGCTGGAAGGCGGCTATTCGCTGCACGCACTGGCGCGTTGCGTCGAGCAGTTCCTGCAACCTTTCGTGACCGTGCCATGACGCCGTGACCATCCGCAACCTGGAGGCCTACCTCAAGCCGCGGCGGGTGGTCCTGCTGGGAGAAGCACTCGGCAGCACCGCGCAGGAGCTGATCGCCAACCTGCGCCACGCCGCGCCTCCTGGACTGCTGGTGGAATCGATGCAAGCACTGGAAGGCGGCGAACCCGGCGTCCTCGGCATCGTCGGCAACCCCGCCGCGCTCGACGAGGCCATGCTGGCCCAGCTCGCCGCCCGCGGCTGCCGTGCCCTGATCTGGCCGCACAGCACGCGTCCCGACACCGCCTTGCTCCAGGCTGCGCGCGCCCACACCACCCGCCTGCTCGGCCCGCGCAGCCCCGGCATCCTCAATCCGGCTGCCAAGTTCAACGCCACCGTCCTGCCGGCGGCCCTGCTGCCCGGCTCCATGGCTCTGATCGTGCAGTCGCAGTCGGTAGCCTCCGCCGCCATCGACTGGGCCACCGGCCGCCGCTTCGGCTTCTCCTGGGTGGCCATCACCGGCGGCGAGAGCGACGTCGACATCGCCGACCTGCTCGACTACGCCGCACTCGATCCGCACACCCGCGCCGTGGCCCTTGAAGTGGGCCGCATCCGCGGCGCGCGCAAGTTCATGTCCGCCGCCCGCGCCTGCGCCCGCGCCAAGCCGGTGGTGGTGTTGCAGACCCGCCTGGCCGACTGGCACGGCAAGGGCCCGGACCCGGTGCGCTCCGCCGCCTTCGCCCGCGCCGGCATGGTCGAATGCCTCAGCCTGCCCGCCCTGTTCGACGCCTTCGCCGCGCTCTACCGCCTGCCGCCCCTGCAACAGGGCCGCGCCCTGGTGGTCAGCAATGGCTCCGGCATCTGCGCCCTCGGCGTCGACGCCGTCCTGCGCAACGGCCTCCAGGCGGCAGAGCCCGACGAAGCCACCTGGACGCGCGTACGCACGCTGGTCCCCACGCTGAAACGCCTGGGCGGCGGCGCCGACCTCGGCGAGCCAGCCATGGACACCGTCATCGCCGCCCTGCACGAATTCCTGCGCGACCAGGCGGTGGACGTGGTGCTGTTCGTGCGCAGCCCCGGCGCCGGCAACAGCCATGCGGCCGTCGCCACCGAACTGGTCAAGGCCGGCTTCGACGAGCGCCTGCTCACC
>JAQGNS010000198.1 GCA_028291705.1 Nevskia sp. | reverse complement strand
CCGTAGATCGGCGAGGACTTGTTGGTGCGCGCCGCCGGGTTGACGGTGTCGTTGGCGCCGATGACGATGGCGACATCGGCTTCCTTGAACTCGCCGTTGATGTCTTCCATGTCGAAGATCAGGTCGTACGGCACGCCGGCTTCCGCCAGCAGTACGTTCATGTGGCCGGGCATGCGGCCGGCGACCGGGTGGATGGCGAACTTCACTTCCACACCGGCTTCCTGCAGCAGCTTCACGAATTCGTAAAGCTTGTGCTGCGCCTGGGCCACCGCCAGGCCGTAGCCCGGGGCGATGATGACCTTGCTGGCGTAGCGCATGTTGATGGCGGCGTCGCCGGCGTCGGCCGGTTTCTGGCTGCCCTTGATCTCGCCCTGCTGTTCGTCGCCGCTGACGCCGAAGTTGGAGAAGATCACGTTGCTGACCGAGCGGTTCATGGCCTTGGCCATGAGCAGGGTCAGCAGGGTGCCGGCGGAGCCGACCACCATGCCGGCGATCATCAGCGCCGGGTTCTGCAGCACGAAGCCTTCCATGCCCACGGCCAGACCGGTGAAGGCGTTGTACAGCGAGATCACCACCGGCATGTCGGCGCCGCCGATCGGCATGGTCATCAGCACGCCGAAGATCAGTGCGCCGACGAAGAAGGCGATCACCAGCGGCGTCGGCGCCTGGCCGTGCGCGCCGAAGATGATGTAGGCGCCGATGGCCAGGGTGATCAGCATCACCGTGCCGTTGATCAGTTGCTGGCCCTTGACGCGCCAGGTCTTGTTGATGCGGCCGTCGAGCTTGGCCCAGGCGATGACCGAGCCGGAGAAGGAGATCGAGCCGATCAGTGCGCCGAGGATGGTGACGACCAACTCGACCACGCCGTTGGCATGACCGCCGAGCAGTTCCACCGCGGCGATCAGCGCGGCGGCACCGCCGCCGAGGCCGTTGTAGATGGCGACCATCTGCGGCATGGCGGTCATCGCCACCTTCTTGCCGGAGCGCCAGGCCCAGCCCAGGCCGATCAGCAGGGCGAGGGCGGCAAGACCCGCGTTGGCCACCACATGCGGCTTGGCTTCCTCGGACACATTGAAGAAGTAGAGGAAGCTGGCGATGATGGCCACGGCCATGCCGAGGCCGGCCACCTGGATGCCCGAGCGCGCCGTGACCGGCGAGGACATGCGCTTGAGGCCGTAGATGAAGAGAAACGCCGCGGCGAAGTAGCTCGCGTCGATGATCAGGTTCGGATTCATGGTGTCAGGCCTTCTTCTTGTCGCTGGGCTTGAACATTTCCAGCATGCGCTCGGTCACGACGTAGCCGCCGGCCGCGTTGGCGGCGCCGAACAGCACGCCGACGAAGCCGATGCCCTGCTCCAGCATGTTGGTGGCGTTCATCAGGGCGTAGATCGCGCCGACCACGACGATGCCGTGGACGAAGTTGGAACCCGACATCAGCGGCGTATGCAGGATCGCCGGCACGCGGCCGATGATCTCGTAGCCGGTGAAGGCGGCGAGCATGAAGATGTAGAGGGCGACGAAGCCCGTAATGCTGGTGGTGACGTCCATTCGCTAGCTCCCGTATCGATTCGCGGCGCCGCCCGTGGCGGCGCCGAAGCTCAGGCTTCTACCGCTTTCTTGGCCGCTTCGTTCTTGATCTCGCCGGCATGCGTCAGGCAAGCCTTGGCGATGACCTCGTCTTCCCAGTCGAGCGCCAGCGCCTTGTCCTTGATCATCAGCTCGAGCAGGTTGAGCTGGTTCTTGGCATAGAGCTCGCTGGCGTGCTCGCCCAGCAGGGACGGTACGTTGAGCGGGGCGACGATGGTGACCTGGCCGATCTGGATGGTCTCGCCGGGCTTGGTGTATTCGCAGTTGCCGCCGCCTTCGGCGGCGAGGTCGACGATCACCGAGCCGGCCTTCATGCCGTCCACCTGTGCCTTGGAAATCAGCTTGGGCGAGGGGCGGCCGGGAATCGCGGCGGTGGTGATGACGATGTCGGCCTGCTGGATGTGCTTGGTCACGACGGAAGAAACCTTGTCCTTCTCTTCCTGCGTCAGCTCGCGGGCGTAGCCGCCCTGGCCGCGGGCGTCGACGCCGGTCTCGACGAACTTGGCGCCGAGCGATTCGGCCTGTTCCTTGGTTTCCGGACGCACGTCGTAGCCTTCGACCTGGCTGCCGAGGCGGCGCGCGGTGGCCAGGGCCTGCAGGCCGGCCACGCCCAGGCCCATGACCAGGGTCTTGGCCGGGCGGATCGAGCCGACGGCGGTGGTCATCATCGGCAGGATGCGCGCGATGTTGGTGGCGCCGAGCAGGGCGGCGTAATAGCCGGCCAGGGCGGCCTGCGAGGACAGGGCATCCATCGCCTGGGCGCGGGTGATGCGCGGCACCAGCTCCATGGCGAAGCAGGTGATCTTGCGGTCGCGCAGCTGTTTGGTCAGCTCCGCTTCCTTGTGGGCATAGACGAAGGACAGCAGGATGGCGCCTTCCTTCATCGCCCCGACGACTTCGGCCGTCGGCGGCTGCACCGCCAGCACGATGTCGGCGTCGCTCACCAGGCCCTGCGGGTTGGCGGCGAACGTGACGTTCTTGAACGCGCTGTCCGGCAGCTTCACGGCATCGCCGGCGCCGGACTGCATATGGATTTCAGCGCCGAGCTTGGCCAGCTTGTCGGCCACCGCGGGCACCATCGCCACGCGCCGCTCATTGGGCCGGGTTTCCTTCAGCACCGCGATTTTGACCGACATCTCAGGCTCCCCTATCGCTAGTATTGCCGCCGCCCGCGCGCCCGGCGCGGGGTTTGGCTAAAAAACGCCCGCCAGTCTAGCCTATGGTTTACGCCAGCACACAAGAAAGTTTGTGCGGCAATGTATTACTTCCGGCTATGAATTGACCTAGGTCAAGAAGCCCCCCGGCATCCGACCAGCCTGCGCCTTTTGGATGGCGGCGGCCACCCTGCATACGGGGTGGCCGCCCCGCCGGGCAATCAGCCCTGGTCGCCCTTCTGCTTGGCGAACAGCGCGTCGAGCTTTTCCTCGTAGGCGTTGTAGCCCAGGTATTTATAGAGATCGACGCGGCTCTGCATGATCGGCACCACGTTCTTCTGCGTGCCCTCGGCGCGGATGGTCTCGTAGACCTTGAGCGCGGCGGCATTCATGGCGCGATAGGCGCCGCAGCAATAGAGCACGATGTCGACATCCACCGAGCCCAGTTCCTGGGTGGTGAACAGCGGGGTGAAGCCGAATTCGGTGATGTTGGCCAGGATCGGCACTTTGACCGCATCCTTGAACTTGCGGTACATCGGCAGTTCGGTCATGGCCTCCGGGAAGATCATGTCCGCGCCGGCCTCGACATAGGCCACGGCGCGCTCGATGGCTGCGTCGATGCCCTCGATGGCCAGCGCGTCGGTGCGGGCCATGATGACGAAGCCCGGATCGGTGCGGGCGTCGACGGCGGACTTGATGCGGTCCACCATCTCCTCCTTGCTCACCACTTCCTTGCCCGGACGGTGGCCGCAGCGCTTGGTGCCGACCTGATCCTCGATGTGCACGGCGCCGGCGCCGGCCTTGATCATGGAGCGGATGGTGCGGGCGATATTGAAGGCGCCGCCCCAGCCGGTATCGATGTCCACCAGCAGCGGCAGGGTGGTGACGTCGGTGATGCGGCGCACGTCGGTCAGCACGTCTTCCAGGGTGCTGATGCCCAGGTCCGGCATGCCCAGGGAGTTGGCGGCGACGCCGCCGCCGGACAGGTACAAGGCCTTGTAACCCACCGCTTCCGCCATGCGGGCGGTGTAGGCGTTGATCGCACCGATCACCTGCAAGGGCTTTTCGGCGGCGACGGCATCACGGAATTTCTGGCCTGCGGACATGCATGTACTCCTGGGGGATCAAGGCACCGAGACTGGCGGCCCGATGCAACCGCGTCCTGCGCCATACGAAGATGCGGACCGGGCGGCCCGCATCCGCGAGCGGCTCTAGTCGATCTCTTCCATCACGAAATCGCTTTTGGCGGCGCCGCAATCCGGGCAGGTCCAGCTGTCCGGCACGTCTTCCCAGCGTGTGCCGGGTGCAATGCCTTCCTCGGGAACACCCTTGGCCTCGTCGTAGACGAAATCACAGACCAGACAGCGCCACTTCTTCATCAGCAACCTCAAACGGGATAGGAAATTTGGCCAGCGTCAGCCGGCACCCACAAAACGAAACGGCGGCGCATCCGGTCGGGATACGCCGCCGAAACGGGCGCCAATTATGCCGTGGCGGAGCCGTATTTCGCCAATATCCGGTCTCGTATGGAGGGCTTGATATTGGCCTTGCTCATGTCGCCGCCGAAGTGCTGCACCACTTTGGGATCCATCACGCGGAACCACAACCAGGGCAGGTAGGCCACCACGATCATGCCGGCATAGCCATTGGGCAGGCGCGGCACGCCTTCGAAATTGCGCAGGGTCTGGAACGAACGCGTCGGGTTGGCGTGGTGGTCCGAATGCCGCTGCAGGTGATACAGGAAAATATTGGTGGCGGTGTGGTTGGAGTTCCAGGAATGGTGCGGCTGGCAGCGCTCGTAGCTGCCGTCCGCCTTCCTTTGGCGGCGCAGGCCGTAGTGCTCCAGGTAATTGACCACCTCGAGCAGGCTGCCGCCGTAGGCGCCCTGCACGATCATGAAGGGCAGCGCCCACCAGCCAAGCCAGGCGGTCACGGCGGCGAACAGCGCGACCGTGATGGCCCAGGCCTGGAGGTTGTCGTTTTCGATCGACCAGACGCTCTTGCCCTGCTTCTCCAGGCGCTGCTTCTCGATTTCCCAGGCCGACTTGATCGAGCCGTAGACACAGCGCGGCAGGAATTCATAAAAGGACTCGCCGAAGCGCGAGGTGGCGGGATCTTCCGGTGTGGCCACGCGCACATGGTGGCCGCGGTTGTGCTCGACGTAGAAGTGTCCGTACATCACCGGGGCCAGGGCGATCTTGGCCAGCCAGCGCTCCAGCTTCGAGGTCTGGTGCCCCAGCTCGTGGCCGATGTTGATCGCCAGGCCCGAGGTCATGCCCACCGAGACCAGCAGGCCCAGCCACTGGTACCAGACCAAGTCGCCGCGCACGGCCAGATAGGTGCCGCCGATGAAGCTGAGATACTGCGCGGGAATGGCGGCGAAGACCACGTAGCGGTAGTACTTTTCCTGCGCCAGGGCCGCCATGATTCCGTCCGGCGGATTGGACTCGTCCTCGCCGATCAGGCGGTCGAACAGGGGGATCAGGGTGTAGACGATCACCGGCGTGGTCCAGAAGAACAGCGACAGTCCGGTCCACAGGTACAGGCCGTAACCGTACAGCGGCAACCCCATGACCACGATGCCCAGCAACCACAGGTAGCGCTTCTTGTCGGTCCAGGCCGGGGCGGAGAGCGTTGCTGTCGTCATTTGCCACACCTCGCTGCACGTTGAATAAAACGATCGTTCAATAATTTAATCGAAACATCATCCAATGTCAACGTCGCTGATCGGCTGCGGGATATGGCGGGGCTTCAGTTAAGCTCGATAACGATTACCGGGAGGCTGGCATGACCGAGCGACCGAGCTTCATCCGACACTGGCGCGACCTCGAGGGCGAGGATGATCGCCACTACCCCGGCGATGCGGAGTTGCTCTCGATCGGCGCACCGCTCGGCCGGCTGCTGGGCCTTACGCGGATCGGCATTCACC
>JAQGNS010000194.1 GCA_028291705.1 Nevskia sp. | reverse complement strand
AGCCGCACCATGCCCTCGGTGCCGAGCTGGTCGAGCCAGGTGGAGTTGAAGGCGATGGTGGTCTGATCCGGATCCAGGATCTTGAACACCTGCTGCTTGTAGGTCTCGGCGTTGTCCTGCACCTGCTCGCGGGTCAGCGGCTTGCGGGTTTCATTCTTGCCGGTCGGGTCGCCGATCATGCCGGTGAAGTCCCCGATCAGGAAGATTGCCTCGTGCCCGGCGGCCTGGTAGGCACGTAATTTGTTTAACAAAAGGGTATGGCCGAGATGCAGGTCCTTGGCGGTGGGATCGAATCCGGCCTTGATGCGCATGCGGGTGCCGTCTCGCGTGGCGGCGGCAAGCCTGGAACGCAGCTCATCGTGGGGGATGATCTCGTCGGTGCCGCGCGCGATCTCGGCGAAGATTTCTTCAAAACCTTGGGTCATGGTTGAGCTTTTGGAAGCAAGTGACTCGTATTAGGCCGATTTTTTGGCCTATAGGGATTGCCAATTGGGGGGAATTATGTTTTCGTTACGTCAGACGCGGCCGATTCGACCATTCCAACCAGAACCATCTGGCCGTCTAAGTCTGCAGCCAGTGGGCGCAGTTCATTGTTCAAATCGGAAGCCGTATGTCGAATTATAGCCCCGCCGGGGGGACCGTCCCCTCCTCGGCCCGTCGTATCGTAGTGATCTGCGGCTTCCTTGCCGCCTCCGCTGCGGCTTTTGTTTACTACCACCGCGACAGCGCGCTGGACCAGGAATCCGTCGGTGCGGTCCAGGCGGTCGCCTCGGACGGCCAGGAATACCCGGTGGCGCGTTTCGATTCGGTGATCAGTTCCGCCGTGAACGAGGCGCTGACCGTGCCGCCGGCCACCGAGTGGACCACGGTGTCGGTGAAGTCCGGCCAGAGCCTGTCCAACATCTTCGACGACGCGCATCTGCCGCCCGAGGACTGGATGGCGATCACCAAGCTGGGCGGCGATTGCGCCCAGCTCAAGCGCATCAAGACCGGCGATCAATTGCGCCTGCGCGTCGCCAACGGCGAGCTGCAGGAACTGGTCTACCCGATGGACGAACTGCGCACGCTGAGCGTGCGCCGCGGCGACAACGGCTTCGAGAGCGCCACCCTGTCCGCGTCGCTGGAGCGGCGCAGCACCGAGGCGGTGGGCACCATCGAGAATTCGCTGTTCCTCGACGGCCGCAAAGCCGGCCTCAACGACCGCATGATCCTGCAATTCGCCGACCTGTTCGGCTACGACATCGACTTCGCCCAGGACCTGCAGGAAGGCGACCGCTTCTCGGTGGTCTACGAGGAACTCTACAAGGACGGCAAGAAGCTGCGCGACGGCGACATCCTCGCCGCCGAGTTCAGCAACAACGGCAAGACCTACCGCGCCGTGCGCTTCGTCGCCGCCGACGGCACCAAGGCTTATTACACCCCGGCGGGCCTGTCGCTGCGCAAGGCCTTCATCCGCACCCCGGTGGATTTCACCCGCATCAGCTCCGGCTTCACCATGCACCGCTGGCATCCGATCCTCAACCGCATGCGCGCCCACATGGGCACCGACTACGCGGCGCCGATCGGCACGCCGGTGCACGCCTCCGGCAACGGCAAGGTGGAATTCGTCGGCCAGAAGGGTGGTTACGGCAACGTGGTGGTGCTGCGCCACGGCAACCAGTACGAGACGATTTACGGCCATCTGTCGCGCTTTCAGAAGGGCCTGCGCGCCGGCGCCACCGTGCAGCAGGGCCAGGTCATCGCCTTCGTCGGCATGACGGGCCTGGCCACCGGCCCGCACCTGCACTATGAATTCCGCATCAACGGCATGCCGGTGAACCCGGAGAAGATCACCCTGCCGCGCGCCATGCCGCTGGAACCGCGCACGCTGGCGCAGTTCCGCAGCAGCTCCGCGCCGCTGGTCGCCGCCCTCGATTCGATGGACGCCAAGCAGGGCGTGGCCGAGGCCACCACGGTGCAGCCGGCCGCGTCGCAAACCACGACCGCCACGCCGTAGGACGCTGCATCCCATGCTCGTTCTCGGCCTGATGTCGGGTACGAGCATGGACGGCATCGACGCCGTCCTCGCCGAGTTCGAGGACGGCCGCTTCAAGGGCCTGCGGGCCACCCACCACCTCGCATACGCCGCGCCTTTGCGCGCCCGGCTGCTGCAGGTGGCGCGCAGCGATGCCGCCTTGAGCCTGCGCGAGTTGGCCACGCTGGACAGCGCCGTCGCCGACCGCTTCGCCGATGCGGCGCTGGGCCTGCTCGCCGCCGCCGGGATCGAACCGGGGGAAGTGAGCGCCATCGGCAGCCACGGCCAGACCGTGTTCCACGACACTTCGGCGCAACCCTGGGCGACGCAGCAGCTGGGCGACCCCAGCCGCATCGCGGCACGCAGCGGCATCGCCACCGTGGCCGATTTCCGCCGCAAGGACGTGGCGCTGGGCGGCCAGGGCGCGCCCCTGGTGCCGGCCTTCCACCACGCGCTGTTCGCCAGCGGGGATGAGGCGCGCTGCGCGCTGAACATCGGCGGCATCGCCAACGTCACCCTGCTGCCCGGCATGGAAGCGGCGCAGGTGCGCGGCTTCGATACCGGGCCGGGCAACGGCCTGATGGACGAGTGGTGCGAGCGGCACCTGGGCCAGGCCTACGATGTCGGCGGCGCCTTCGCCACCAGCGGCCGCTGTAGCGAGCCGCTATTGCGGGCCTTGCTGGCCGACCCGTACTTTTCACAGTCACCGCCGAAAAGCACCGGCCGCGGCTATTTCCAGCTGTCCTGGGTGGAACAGCGTTACGGGAAACTGGACACCCTGGCGCCGGCCGACGTGCAGGCGACCCTGGCGGAGTTGACCACGCGCAGCATCGCCGCAGACATCCTGGCCCATGCGCCGGGAACCCGGCGGGTGCTGGTCTGCGGCGGCGGGGCCCGCAACGGCTACCTGATGCGGCGGCTGGGCGCGGCCCTGCCCGGCTGCACAGTGCAGCCCAGCGACGACTACGGGCTGGATGCGGGCTGGGTAGAGGCGGCGGCGTTCGCCTGGCTGGCGATGCGCACGCTGGCGGGACTGCCGGGCAATCTGCCGGGGGTGACGGGGGCGTCGCGGCTGGCGGTGCTGGGTGGGGTTTTCAAACCCTAAGCGGTTGTTTTTGTAGGGCGGCCTGTGGCCGCCGCAGCCGCGCCGTTTGGGGTGAAAGGCCGGCGGCCACAGGCCGCCCGCGACACGGTGCCCCGAAGGGTGGGTGCGGGAGCTGGCGGAAGGGCCCCGACCCACCCCATCAAGCGCGGGCATCGGCGGCCCCTCCCGCACCCATTGCTTCGCAAACACCGTGTCGGGGCCGCCCTACAAAGGCGTTCGCCGTATCAGCACCCAAAGAAAAACCCCCTGCCACAACGTAGCAGGGGGTTTCGATGAATCGGCCGCGCAAACCGCGGCGAGACGGAAATCAGACCGAGAACGAAGACCCGCAGCCGCAAGTGGTGGTGGCCTGGGGGTTGCGGATCACGAACTGGGCGCCGTTGACGTCGTCCTTGTAGTCGATCTCGGCGCCGGTGAGGTATTGCAGACTCATCGGGTCGACCAGCAGGGTGACGCCGCCGTTCTCCACCTGGAGATCGCCGTCTTCGACGTTTTCGTCGAAGGTGAAGCCGTATTTGAAGCCGGAGCAGCCGCCGCCGGTAACGAACACCCGCAGCTTGAGGTCCGGATTGCTCTCTTCATTCAGCAGCTCGCGCACCTTGGCGGCGGCCGAGCTGGTGAAGATCACATCCGACTGTTCCGCTTCCGCGGCCACTGCTTCGTTCATGCCCATGACACTAGACTCCGTTGCAACGGACGCTCAGGCTGATTTGGCCCTGCGCCCGTCCTGAATTTCCAGCACCGAGGAATCCAGCTTGGATTCGCCCGGCTTCTGGTGGGTCAACGCGGCCACCGGTTCGTTGCCTTCATACAGCAGCTGACCGTTGATCATCGCGCCCGGTTCCATCTGTAGCACTTTGTAGTATACGTTACCAGTGACCTTGGCCTTGGCGGCCAGGGACAGCTTCTCGGTGGCGCGGACGTCGCCGATCACGGTGCCGTTCAGCATCATGGTGGGGACGCGCACATCGCCTTCAATAGCGCCGCTCTCGCTCACCGACAGGTGGGCGGACTTGTCCGCGCCCAGGGTGGTGACGCCGCCCTTGATCTTGCCGTCCACGTGCAGGCCGCCGGAGAAGCGCACATCGCCCAGAACTTCCGTCTGCCGCCCGATCAGAGTATCCACCGCCCCTCCCTTGCTGCTGCCGCCGCTATTGCTGCCGGCATTGTTCGAACCCAAAAAACCTTTCATGACCGCGCCTCCTGCATGATCTTGCCCCAGTCGTAGTCGTCGTCGACCCGCGGCGTGCCCTCCCCCTGCAGCGTCACCGTGGCGCGCAAGGGTCTGAAGCCGTCGGGGAAGCGGAAACTACCGCTGAACTCTTCAAAGTACTTGAAGGAAAATACCAGATTTTTGTTACCGTCAGTGACCAGATCGGCCAGTTTTAGGGACTGTTTGGTACTGCCGCGGAAGCCCTCGAAGCTGACGTTCAGCTCACCATCGACGTGCTTGTCGTGGCGCACCGACTGGATCAGCACGAGGTCGTACTTGTAGACGCCGGCGGCGGCGTCCTTGGCCGCCGGACTATAGACCTTGAACTCGAACACGCGCACCCCGGCCTGGGCCTCGGCCGGCGAGACGATGCCGCGGTAGAACGACAGCTGCGAGCGCAGGTCGGCGGATTCGGCCTGCAGCGAGGCCAGGGACAGTTTGACCGTGCTGCAGGCGCTGTCGTCGATCTGCTGGGAGCGGCTCAGGTAGGCGGCCTGGTCCTTGAGCTGCTGGTTCTCGGACAGGGCGGCGCGCAGCTTCTGCGACATCTGGCGGTTGTCGTCGCGCAACCGGTCGCGCTCGAGCTGGGCGCGCTCGAAGTCAGAGACGGTATGGGCGCGGGTGTAGCTGTAGAGGCCCCAGCCGCCCAGCAGCACCGCCGCGGTGATGCTGCCGACGATGATCCAGCGACGCCACGGCCGATGCTGGGCGATGACGATTTTATGCTTGGTATTCAACTCGTTGGCCGGTTCAAGGAGCGATCGGCGGGGCGTCGAGCGCAGTCTGCTCGTCGCAGTCGAACATCAGGTTGAAGCACTGCACGGCCTGGCCGGCGGCGCCCTTGGTCAGGTTGTCGATCACCGACAGCACCACCACGGTATCGCCGCCGCCGGGGCGGTGCACCGCCAGGCGGCAGGTGTTGGAGGCGCGCACCGAGCGCGTCTCCGGCTCGGTGCCGGCAGGCATGACGTCGACAAAGGGCTCGCCGCGGTAGCGGCTTTCGAACAGGGCCTGCAGGTCGGTTTCCGGGCGGGTCAGCCGCGCGTAAATCGTGGCCTGCATGCCGCGGATCATGGGAATCAGATGCGGGATGAAGGTAAGGCCGACATCGGCACCCGCCACGGCGGACAATTCCTGTAGGATTTCAGGTAGATGGCGATGGCCGGCGACGCCGTAGGACTTCAGGTTGTCGGACGCCTCGACGAACATCGAGCTGAGCTTCAACTCGCGCCCGGCGCCGCTGACCCCGGACTTGCAGTCGGCGATGAGCGAGCCGCGATCGACCACATCCGCTTCCAGCAGGGGCAACAAACCCAGCGAGACGGCGGTGGGATAGCAGCCGGGATTGCCGACGACGCGGGCCTTGGCGATCTCGTGGCGGTGCAGTTCCGGCAGGCCGTAGACCGCCTCGGCCAGCAGGTCCGGACAGGCGTGCTCGTGCTGGTACCAGCGTTGGTAGATCGCCGGATCCTTGAGGCGGAAATCGGCGGACAGGTCGATGACCTTGACGCCGCGCTCGACCAGGGCCGGCGCCATGCCCATGGCGGTGCCGTGGGGCGTGGCGAAGAACACGGCGTGGCAGCCGGCCAGGGCTTCGATGTCGGGGACGGTGTAGCTGACATCGCAAAAGCCGCGCAGCTGCGGAAACAGGGCGTCGGCGCGCTTGCCGGCTTCCTGTCGCGAGGTCAGGACCTTGACCCGGGCCCGGGGATGCCGCGCCAGCAGGCGCAACAGTTCGGCGCCGGTATAACCGGTGCCGCCGACGATTCCGACCTCGATCACTCCGTTCACAACACTCTCTGGGCTTTTCGGGGGATAGGATGATAGCGTGTGCGGCAAATCCCGTTATGAAACCGCCATGCTCTGGGTCAAGGCTTTACACGTCATTTTCGTGGTCAGCTGGTTTGCCAGCCTGCTCTACCTGCCGCGGCTGTTCGTCTACCACTGCGAGGTGCGCGACGAGGCCGGCCATGCGCGCTTCGCCATCATGGAACGCAAGCTGCACGGCATCGGCAACATCGCCATGCTCGGCACCTGGGTTTTCGGCATCTGGCTGCTGACGCTGGAGCCGGCGTTCCTGCACATGGGCTGGCTGCATGCCAAGCTGACCCTGGTGCTGCTGCTCAGCGGCTATCAAGGCTGGCTCAAGGCCAATGTGCGCAAGTTCGCGGCCCGCCAGAACACCCGCAGCCCGCGCTTCTGGCGCTTCATGAACGAGGTACCGGCGCTGTTCCTGGTGGCGATCGTGATTCTGGTGATCGTCAAGCCGTTTTAGCGGGGCGCGCCTGTCATCGCCGGGCAACGCCCCGGAATGACCGGCGGAGCGGACTTCAGGAGCCGGAACCCTCTTCCGGCTTCATCTGCGACTGCTGGTAATTCTGCAGACCGACGCGCTCGAGCAGGCCAAGCTGGGTCTCGATGAAGTCGATGTGCTCTTCCTCGCTCTCCTGGATGTCGACCAGCAGCTCGCGGGTGACGTAGTCCTGCACCGTCTCGGCGTAGGCGATGGCTTCCTTGTACAGGGGATGCGCTTCGCGCTCGCGGCGCAGGTCGCACTGCAATACCTCGGCGACGTTTTCGCCGATGTAGAGCTTGCCCAGGTCCTGCAGGTTGGGCAGGCCTTCGAGGAACAGGATGCGCTTGATCAAGCGATCGGCGTGCTTCATCTCGTCGATCGATTCTTCGTATTCGTGCTTGCCGAGCTGCACCAGGCCCCAGTTATGCAGCATGCGGGCATGCAGGAAGTACTGGTTGATCGAGGTCAGCTCGTTGCGCAGGGCCTGGTTGAGGTAATCCAGTACTTTGGGGTCACCGCGCATGTGCCGTCTCCTGGTCCGTTGATTTTCAGACAGGAGTCTACCCTGCGCCCGCCAGGCGCACTAGGCAAGCGCCGACGCGGCTTCAGGCCGCCGCGGTCAGCTGATCCAGACGCAGTGGCGCCTGGTTGCGGCATTCGTTGATGAGTTGCCGCGCTTCCGGGACGCAACGGCCGCAGACGCTGCCCACGCCCAGCCGGTCCTTCAATGCGCGCATGGTGCAGGCACCCTGCTCCACGGCATTGCGGATCTTGCTGTCGGATACGGCGCGGCAAACGCAGACGTACATCGAAGGGCACCAGGAAGCTTTAACGATGCCCTATTTGATCGCGAATGATAATGATTGTCAATTAGTTAAAACCGACTTAACACTTCGCTGCCGGATGGCGCCCGCACCGCCCCTTTTCAGGGATCGGAAGTCTGTGCAGGAGCGTTCTGCGCGGCAGCTTCGCGCGGCGGCAGGCCCAGCAGGGGCGCCAGCTGGTTGAGCGCGTCCTGGTAGACGCCGCGCTTGAACGCCACCACTTCCTGCACCGGCTGCCAGAAATCGACCCAGCGCCAGCCATCGAACTCGGGGTGGCCGGTGGCGTTGAAATGCACCAGGCATTCCTCGCAGTTCATGCGCAGCAGGAACCACTTCTGCTTCTGGCCGATGCACACCGGGTGGCGGCCGCGCCGGATCAGGCGGCTGGGCAGGCGGTAGCGCAGCCAGTCGCTGGTCACGCCGAGCAGGCTGACGTGCTCGGGCTTGAGGCCCAGCTCCTCTTCCAGCTCGCGGTACAGCGCCTGTTCCGGCGTTTCGTTGCGCTGGATGCCACCTTGCGGGAACTGCCAAGCCTCCTGGCGGATGCGCTTGGCCCAGAGCACCTGGGCGGAGGCATTGGCCAGAATGATGCCCACGTTGGGACGAAACCCATCCGCGTCAATCACTTTTTATGACAGTAATAAGTCGGTATTGACCCCGATTCTTTCATGCGGCGATGGCCGCGGCAATGGTGGAAAATCAGCTATGCCGCGAGGTTTCGGCCAACCCTGGGCCGGACCTCCGGACAAACGCTCCCCCTTACCTGCTCCTTGACCCACTTCCCGGCGCCTTCCTTGTGAACAATCTCGCGATCTTCGACCTCGACCACACCCTGCTGGATGGCGACAGTGACTACCTCTGGGGCCGCTTCCTGGTCGAGCAGGGCATGGTGGACGGGGACTCCTACGAACGGAAGAACCACGAGTTCTACCTGGCTTACCAGGCGGGCACGCTGGATATCGACGCCTTCGCCGCCTTCTCGCTCAAGCCCCTGACCCAATACGAGCCGGAGCAGCTTTACGCCCTGCGCCAGCGCTTCGTGGCCGAGAAGATCGAACCCTGCGTTTCCGCCGGCACGCCGGACCTGCTGCGGCGCCACCGCGAGCAGGGCGACACGCTGATCATCACCACCGCCACCAACCGCTTCATCACCGAGCCCATCGCCGCGCTGCTGGGCGTGCCGAACCTGCTGGCGACCGACCCGGAAATAATCGACGGCCGCTACACCGGCCGCCTCAGCGGCCACGCCAACTTCCGCGAGGGCAAGGTGCTGCGTCTGCGGGCCTGGCTGGAACTGCACCGCATCCTGCCCACGCACTCCACCTGCTACAGCGATTCGCACAACGATCTGCCGCTGCTGGAGTTCGCCGATACGGCGGTGGCGGTGGATCCCGATCCGACGCTGCTCGCCGAGGCGCAGCGTCGGGGGTGGGCGGTGATCAGTTTGAAGGCGGCTTAGCCCGGCGCCGGCGCGGGTGGCGCTGACTGAATTCCGCTCAGCGGCGTGGCAGGAACGGCCGCAGCGTTTCGAGATGTTGCGGATGTTCCCCGTGTAAGAGTGCTTCGCTGCAGAACTGGTGGTCGGCGTAGTCGAAGCCCGGCGTCACCACCTCGGCCACCAACGCGTGGCTCGCGCCTTCGATCAGTTGCGAAGCTTTCCAACGGCCGCCGGGCACCAGCAGGAAACGGCTGTCGGCGGCACCGTTGCCCAGACGCACACGGCGCAGCTCGCCATCCGCATCCAGCAGCAGGTATTCGACGGGGCCGCCGTCGATGAAGAAATGCAGGATGTCGCTACGATTGCGGTGCAGGAAGCCGCGCGGCTCGGCCTGGTCCAACAAGTAGTAGATCGAGGTGGCCAGCGGGCGTTCACCCGTTGCCGTCGCCTGGCTGATGGCGGAGGTGTAGATGCGCTTGAAGTAGCCGCCCTCGGGGTGGATCTCCAGGCCCAGCTTCGCAATCCAGTCCTGGCCGCTCACGGCTCCAGGCGCTGGATGCGCCAGTCTCCATCGGTGCGCGTGTAGAGCAGGCGGTCGTGCACGCGGTTGGCGCGGCCCTGCCAGAACTCGATCACCTCCGGCACCACGCGATAACCGCCCCAGTAATCCGGCAGCGGAATGTCCTGGCCGGTGAACTGCTGCTCGGTGGCGGCGAGACGCGCGTCCAGTTCCTCGCGCTTTTCCAGCAGGCGGCTCTGGTGCGAGGTGTAGGCGCCGATCTGCGAGCCGCGCGGACGGCTGTGGAAATAATGGTCGGACAATTCGCGCGGCACGCGCTCGACGCGACCTTCGATGCGCACCTGGCGCTCCAGCCGGTCCCACCAGAAGGTGAGTGCCGCCTCGGGGCGGGCGGCCAGTTCCTCACCCTTGCGCGAGTCGTAATTGGTATAGAAGGTGAAGCCGCCGTCGTGCAGGCCCTTGAACAGCACGATGCGCAGCGAGGGCCGGCCTTCGGCCGAGACGGTCGCCAGGGACATGGCGGTGGGCTCGAACACGCCGGCGGCACCGGCATCGCCCAGCCAGCGCTCGAATTGCGCCAGCGGGTCCGGCAGCAGGTCGGCGTCGTCCAGCGGGGGATTGCGCTCGTATTGGGCCATGCGAAAGTTATATGGGGCAAAATAGGGTTCTGCAATGTGAATTCTGCCGGAAATCCCCCATGTCCACGTTCAAAGCCCTTCGGGTCCACCAGGTCGAGAAGTCCTTCCAGGGCCGGCTGGAGCAGATTCAGCTGTCCGACCTGACGCCGGGCGAGGTGGTGATCCGGGTGGCGTATTCCTGCCTCAACTACAAGGATGCGCTGGCCGTGACCGGCAAGGGCCGCATCATGCGCGCCATGCCGCGCGTGGCCGGTATCGACCTCTCCGGCGTGGTGGAAAGCAGCGCCGATCCGCAATACAAACCGGGCGACAAGGTACTGGTGACCGGCTGCAATGTCGGCGAACTGCTCGACGGCGGCCTGGCCGAATACGCCCGCGTGCCGGCGGAAGCGGTGGTGCCGCTGCCCGCGGGCCTGAGCCTGTCCGAGGCGATGGCGCTGGGCACCGCCGGCTTCACCGCCGGCATGGCGCTGCGGCGTATGCTGGACAACCACCAGGCGCCGGAGCATGGGCCGATCGCCGTCACCGGACCCACCGGCGGTGTGGGCAGCGTGGCCATCAGCCTGTTCAAGAAGCAGGGCTTCACGGTCGCCGCCATCACCGGCAAGACCACGCCGGAGTCGGAGAAATACCTGCGCATGCTCGGCGCCGACGAAATCGTCGACCGCAACACGCTCGAACTCGGCAGCAAACCGATGGAGGCCGCGCGCTGGGGCGGCGCGGTGGATAATCTCGGCGGCGACACCCTGGCCTACCTGACACGGACGGTGAAGCCCTGGGGCAACATCGGCAGTGTCGGCCTGGCGCAAGGCTTCGGCCTCAACACCACGGTGATGCCCTTCATCCTGCGCGGCGTCAGCCTGCTCGGCATCCACTCGGTGGAAATGCCGCGCGCCTGGCGGCTGCAGATCTGGGAGCGGCTGGCCAGCGACTGGAAGCCGGCGCAACTGGCACAGATCGCCAACCGCACCATCTCGCTGGAGGAAGTGCCGGCGGCCTGCGCCGAACTGATCGCCAGCCAAGTGCTGGGCCGCACCATCGTGCGCATCGGCGGCGAACTCTGAGACCCATGATGAGCGCACACGGTCACACGCATGACGATCACGCCGATGACCATGGACACGGCGGCCATGACCACGGTCACGCGGACGACCATGGCCACGCGCACCAGCCGCAGAAGAAGAAGGGACACGATCACGGACATGGCCACGGACATGCCCACGGGTCGAGCAACGAGCGGCGCCTGACCTGGGCATTGATCCTGGTCGGCGTGTTCATGGTGGTGGAAGTGGTGGGCGGCATCCTGGCCCATTCGCTGGCGCTGATCGCCGACGCCGGCCACATGCTGACCGACTCGGCTTCGCTGGTGCTGGCGCTGTTCGCGCTGCGCGTCGGCAAGCGACCGGCGGACGAAACCTACTCCTACGGCCGCCAGCGCTACGAAGTGCTGGCGGCCTTCGTCAACGGCCTGGTGCTACTGGCGCTGAGCGTATGGATCCTGATCGAATCGGCGCGGCGCCTGTTCGAGCCGCAGACGGTGCAGGGCCCGGTGATGCTGGTGGTGGCCGGGGTCGGCCTGCTCGCCAACATCGCCGCCTTCCTGATCCTGCGCGACGGCGAGGACAACCTCAACATGCGTAGCGCCGTGCTGCACGTACTGGGCGACCTGCTCGCCTCGGTGGCCGCGATGGTCGCCGCCGTGGTCATCATCTACACCCACTGGATGCCGATCGACCCGCTGCTGTCGGCGCTGGTGTCGCTGCTGATCCTGCGCGGCGGCTGGCGCGTCACGCGCGAGTCAGCGCATATCCTGCTGGAAGGCACGCCGCCCGGTATCGAGATCGAGGAAGTAACCGCCGACGTCATCGCGCAGGTGCCGGGCGTCAGCGGCGTGCATCATCTGCACGTGTGGTCGCTGACCGATGCCAAGCCGATGATGACGCTGCATGCCGTGATCGCTGAAGAGACCAACCAGGACACCGTGCTGGCGGCGATCCAGAAGCGCTTGAGCGAGCGCTTCGGGGTGGTGCATGCGACGGTGCAGATCGAGCGGGGCGGGTGTGTGGCGCAGGTGGATGATGGGTGTCATGCGCATGGGGTTGTGCCGGGTTCGAAGGGCTGAGGGATCGGACTGCCCAGTTCGCTGACTCGCCTGCTCGTTCGCAGCTCTCTATCTCTGAAACTTCTGCGTACGCGCTTGCACGCGGGTCATTGACCGTGCTTGGTGAAAGTCCGGTTCCGCCTTGATGGCGGGTTACTTTTCTTTGGGTTTCGCCCAAAGAAAAGTAAAGGGTTAGGGTGAGGGGCAGAGGTAGCGGAGTGCATCACCTATATCCCTGGATTCCCGCCTCCGCCGGAATGACGTCGGGGGTAGTTCCGCGCTCAGCCCCTCGATACACCCGCTACGCGGGCACTCGGGGCGAACGGAAGTTTGTACTATGCAGGGGAAACAAACGGACAAACAAAAACGCCGGCACAAGGCCGGCGTTTTGTTGAATCGGTCCCAGCCTAGTTGGCGCGGGCGATGGACAGGCCCTTCAGCAGGTTCAGGCCTTCGAACAGTTCGTAATCGTTGAGCTGAAGATTGTCGGCGTCCTTCGCCGCATCTGCCTTGGCCCCATCGGTCGCCGGCTTGGCATCCGTGGTATCGGTCTTATCGCTCTTGTCCTTATCAGCCTTGTCCTTGTCGCCGGCCTTGACCGCGGGCTTGGCGTTGGGGTTGTCGAGGCGGCCCTTGAGATCGGCTTCCTTGATGAAACCGTCGCCGTCGACGCCGTCGAGCTTGCTGATCTTGACCGGCTGCAGCGCCACGTCCGGCACGATGCCTTCGGCCTGGATGGAGCGGCCGCTCGGCGTGTAGTAGCGCGCGGTGGTGAGCTTGATGGCGTCGTCGTTCTGCAAGGGGACGATGGTCTGCACCGAACCCTTGCCGAAGGTCTTGGTGCCGACCAGGATGCCGCGATGCTGGTCCTGCAGCGCACCGGCGACGATCTCGGCGGCGGAAGCGGAGCCGCCGTTGACCAGCACCACCAGGGGCTTGCCGTCGATGACATCGCCGGGGGTGGCGTCGAACTCGCGGGTGTTTTCCGGATCGCGGCCACGGATGCTGACGATGGGGCCTTTTTCGAGCAGCGCGTCGGATACCTTGACCGCGGCATCGAGCAGGCCGCCCGGGTTGTTGCGCAGGTCCAGCACCACGCCCTTGAGCGGGCTGCCGTTCTGCTTCTTCAGCTTGTTCAGGGTCTCGACGAAGTTCTCGCCGGTGTCGATCTGGAACTGCGAGATGCGCACGTAGGCGTAGCCCGGCTCGAGCAGGCGGCCGCGCACGCTGGTGACCTTGATCAGGTCGCGCTTGAGGTCGAAGGTCAGCGGCTGCTGGGCGCCTTCGCGCACCACCACCAGCTTGACCTTGGTGTCGCGGTCGCCGCGCATCTTGTTGACGGCGTCGTTGAGGCTCATGCCCTGCACCGGGCTGTCGTCGATCTTGACGATCAGGTCGCCCGGCTTGATGCCGGCCTTGGCGGCGGGGGTGTCGTCCATCGGCGTGATGACCTTGACCAGGCCATCCTGCATCTGCACCTCGATGCCGAGACCGCCGAACTTGCCGGTGGTGACGACATTCATGTCCTTGTACTCCTCCTTGTTCAGGTAGGCGGAGTGCGGATCGAGGCCGGAGAGCATGCCGCGCAGGGCGTTCTGCAGCAGGGTCTTGTCGTCCACCGGCTCGACGTATTCGGCCTTCACCTTGTCGAGGATCTGCACGAAGCTGCGCAGGTCGTCGAACGGCAGGCTGGATTGCGCCTGCGCCGCCTGGCGCTCCGCCAGAACGCCGTGGGTGATGGTGATGCTGGCGCCTAGGACGACGCCGGCCGTAAGAGCCAGGATGACACGCGAGGAGGATGACATTAGGGGAACGGTTGAAGACGACTGATCAAGAAGATAGCACAGCGAGGCTAAAGACCGTGGATTGGCGCGGTGGTTCAAGTCGTTTACCCGGAACCGCAGAAAAGCCGCCTGAAGGCAGCCTCCGCCCGGAAATCAGCGGCTCAGCCAGTCCTTGGGATCCATCGGGTCGGCGCCCTTGCGCACCTCGAAATACAGGCCGGGCTGCTCATAGCCGCCGGTGTTGCCGGCCTTGGCGATGACGTCGCCGGCACTCACCCATTCCCCGGCGGTGCGGGTGACGGCACTGTTATGCCCATAGAGGGTGAAAAAGCCTTTTTCGTGCTGCAGCACCACGATCAGGCCGTAGCTGCTGAGCCAGCCAACGTAGGCGACGCGGCCACGCGAACTGGCCCGCACCGGGGAACCCTCCGGGGCCGCGATCCACATGCCCTTCCATTGCAGGTGGCCGCCAGCTTTGGCCTCGCCGTAGCGGGCCAGCACTTCGCCGCGCAGGGGCCAGGCCATCTTGCCGCGCATTTCCGGGAACGACTTGCCGCCGCCTTCCGGTTCGACCGGCACGTCGGCCAGGGCCTGGCGCAGCTGTTCCAGCAGGTTGCCGAGCTGCTTTTCGCTGGCCTGCAGGCCTTTCAGCTCCTGCGCCTCGCCGGCGATGCGCTCGGACACCTGGCTCATCGCCGCGGCGCGCTCGCGCCGGTTGGCCTCCAGCGCGGACAGGGCCTGCTTGTGGCTGTCCTGCAGACTGTGGAGCGAGTCGAGCTGGGCCTGGTACTGGGTCTGCAATTCGGCGACCCGCTTGATTTCCACTCCGATGGCGGCGATCGAGGCGGCGCGGGCCCGGTTCAGGGCGTCGTAGTAGACCAGCATGCGGTCGACGCGATCAGGGTCCTGCTGGCTCAGCAGCAGCTCGGCCTTGCCGCCCCGGCCCATCATGTAACTGGCGCGCAACTGGCGCGCCAGCGCGTCCTTCTGCTCGGCCAGCCGGTGTTCAGCGGCGGCCTGCTCGGCCTGGGCCTGGCGCACCTTGGTGGCCTGCAGGTCGATCTGGGCGGCGATGCGGCGGGCCTCGCCGCCGGCCTCGTCGACTTTGCGCTCGGCCGCCTCGACCGCGCCGCGCAACTGGTCCTGCTCGCCCTTGTCGTGTTCGATGCTCTTCGACACGGCGTCGATGCGGTTGCGCACCTTGGCCAGTTCCTCGGCGCTCTGCTGGTAGCGTTCGTCGCCGGCAGCCGCCGCCACGGCCGCCAACAGGGCGGCGGCCAGGAACAGGGCGGATTGTCGGCTTTTCGGGATCATGCGGCGGGTGCGATAATGATAGTGGAACCCGCAAGCGGCGGCGGGTGGCGGCAAACGGAGGGCGGCCGCCGGGATCGGG
>JAQGNS010000146.1 GCA_028291705.1 Nevskia sp. | reverse complement strand
GCACGTTGTTGGTGTTGTCCGGCCCGCTGGTGATGTGCAGGAAGAAGACCAGGTGGATGCCCATCTGCGCCACGGCGAGGGTGACCAGGGCGGCCGGGATCGCCGGGCCCCACACCAGGTGGCTCCCCGCCACGTAGAAGGAAGCGGCGGTGAGGCCTGCCGCGAGGAGCAGGCCGATGACATAGCCGCTGACGCCTTCGGCCAGCGCGCCTTCCTCGTGGTGCTCCTCGCCCGGCGCGAGGTCGTCACGATCGGGCCCTCGGACCTCTTCGGAAAGGGTGTCGTCGGTCGGGCTCATGCGCCGGCTCCGAGCATGTAAACGACAGTGAAGAGGGCGACCCAGATGATGTCCAGCGTGTGCCAGAACAGGTTGAAGCACAGCATCCGGCGCTGGATCGTGGGGCGGAAGCCCTTGACCTGGATCTGCGCCATCATGGTGCCGAGCCATAGGAGGCCCGCCGTCACGTGCACGCCGTGGCAGCCCACCACCGCGAAAAAGGACGACAGGAAGGCGCTGCGCTGCGGCCCGGCGCCGTCATGGATGAAGTGCGCGAACTCGGTCAGTTCCAAACTAACGAAGGCCACGCCGAAGCAGCCGGTGATGGCCAGCCACAGCAGCGTCGCGCCCTTGCGTTGGCGCGCCATCTCCAGCATGGCGAAGCCGTAGGTGATGGACGAGAGCAGCAGCATCGAGGTGTTGAGCAGGACCGTGGGCAACTCGAACAGATCCTTCGGCCCGGGGCCGGCGGCGTAGTTGCCGCCCAGCACGCCGTACATGGCGAACAGCACTGCGAAGAGCAGGCAGTCGCTCATCAGGTAGATCCAGAAGCCGAGCATCGTCCCGTTTTCGGGGTGATGCTCTTCGGTCAGGTAGAAACCCTGGGCCGGCGGGGCGTTCATCGCATCGGTGGCGTGTGTGGACATGGCTAGAGCTGCGCCAGCAGGCGGCTGCGCGTGTCTTCGATCCGCGCCACTTCTTCGGCGGGAATGTGGAAATCGCGGTGGTAGTTGAAGGTGTGGACGATGGCCGAGCCGATCAGGCCGACAAAGGATGCGCCCGCCATCCACCAGATGTGCCAGATCATGGCGAAACCACAGGCCATGGCCAGGAAGGCCAGGATGACGCCGGCGCCGGTGTTCTTCGGCATGTGGATCGGCAGGAAGCCTTGCACCGGCCGCTGGTAGCCGCGCTGCTTCATGTCCGCCCAGGCGTCCAACTCATGCACCAAGGGGGTGAAGGCGAAGTTGTAGTCGGGCGGGGGCGAGGAGGTGGACCACTCCAGGGTACGGCCGCCCCAGATGTCGCCGGTGTGGTCGCGCAGCGACGCGCGATTGCGGATGCTGACGTAGATCTGCATCAGGAAGGCGAGGATGCCGAGGAAGATCAGGCCCGCGCCGAAGGCGGCGATCTGGAACCAGATCTGCAGGCTGGGATCGTCGAAGTGGCTGAGGCGGCGGGTGACGCCCATCAGGCCGAGGATGTACAGCGGCATGAAGGCGAACCAGAAGCCGCTGAGCCAGAACCAGAACGAGACCTTGCCCCAGAAGGCGTCGAGGCGGAAGCCGATGGCTTTGGGGAACCAGTAGTTGATGCCGGCGAACAGGCCGAACAGCACGCCGCCGATGATGACGTTGTGGAAGTGCGCGACCAGGAACAGGCTGTTGTGCAGTTCGAAGTCGGCCGGCGGCACGGCGAGCAGCACGCCGGTCATGCCGCCGATGACGAAGGTGAACATGAAACCCATGGTCCACAGCATCGGCACGTCGAAGTTGATGCGGCCGCGGTACATGGTGAACAGCCAGTTGAACATCTTCGCGCCCGTGGGGATCGAGATGATCATGGTGGTGATGCCGAAGAAGGAGTTGACGCTGGCGCCCGAGCCCATGGTGAAGAAGTGGTGCAGCCACACCAGGTAGGACAGGATGGTGATGACCACGGTGGCGTAGACCATGGAGGCGTAGCCGAACAGCTTCTTGCCGCAGAAGGTGGAGACCACTTCGGAGAACACGCCGAACAGCGGCAGGATCAGGATGTACACCTCGGGGTGGCCCCAGATCCAGATCAGGTTGACGTACATCATGGGGTTGCCGCCGAAATCGTTGGTGAAGAAGGCGGTGCCGACGTAGCGGTCCAGCGACAGCAGCACCAGCACGGCGGTCAGCACCGGGAAGGCGGCGACGATCAGCACGTTGGTGCACAGCGCGGTCCAGGTGAAGATCGGCATCTTCATCAGGGTCATGCCGGGGGCGCGCATCTTGATGATGGTGACGACCATGTTGACGCCGGAGAGCAAGGTTCCGACGCCGGCGATCTGCAGCGACCAGATGTAGTAGTCCACGCCCGCGTCAGGGCTGTAGGCGATGCCGGACAGCGGCGGGTAGGCCAGCCAGCCGGTGCGGGCGAACTCGCCGACGAACAGCGAGAGCATCACCAGCACCGCGCCCGCCACCGTCATCCAGAAGCTGAAGTTGTTGAGGAAGGGGAAGGCCACGTCGCGAGCGCCGATCTGCAGCGGCATCACCACGTTCATCAGGCCCACCACCATGGGCATGGCGACGAAGAAGATCATGATGACGCCGTGGGCGGTGAAGATCTGGTCGTAGTGCTCGGGCGGCAGGTAGCCGGTCGAGCCGCCGAAGGCCATGGCTTGTTGCAGGCGCATCATGACGGCGTCGGAGAAGCCGCGCAGCATCATGATGATGCCGAGCACCATGTACATGATGCCGATCTTCTTGTGGTCGACGCTGGTGAACCACTCGCGCCACAGGTAGCCCCACTTGCCCATCCAGGTGATGGTGCCAAGCAAGGCGATGCCGAGGATGGCGACGACGATGAAGGTGTAGACCAGGATTGGCACGTGAAACGGGATCGCGTCCCAGGTCAGGCGCCCAAAGATGAAATGGATCAGTTCGGAATTGTCGCGCATCGGTGGTTCTCGAAGGTCCCGGAGGGCGCCTCAGTTGCCCGCGGCCGCGGCCGGCGGGGCGGGGGACCACAGGGGGCCGGGAGTGGCGCACAGGGCCAGCACATAGGCGAGGCCGGTCGGCGGCTCGGATTGTCCGGCATTGAGCGCCGGCGGGCGGTCGTAAGCGAGGCGGCCGACGTTGTGGACGCCGGCCATGCCGAGGCCGCCCTTGGCGTCAATCTTCATCATGTCGCGCAGGCACATCTTGCCGGGCTGCACGCACAGGTTGAGGATCAGGTCGTAGAGGCCCGGCGCGACTTCGGCGTAGTGCTTCACCGGCTCGCGCTCGCTGGGGCGCGCCAGGGCCAGGTAGCCTTCGCGCGTCAGGGCGCCGCCACCGGACTTGACCGACTGCACCCAGGCGTCGAAATCGGCCTGGCTCTTGCCGAGGAAGCGGAAATGCATGTCGGAGAAACCAGCGCCGCTGTAGTTGGCGGAGAAGCCCTCGTAGTTGCCGGGCTGGTTGATCACCGCGTGGAGCTGGGTTTCCATCGCCGGCATGGCGTAGATCTGCCCGGCCAGGGCGGGGATGAAGAAGGAATTCATCACCGAGGAGGCGGTGATTTGGAATTCGATCGGCACGTCCACCGGCGCCGCCAGTTCGTTGACGGTGGCGAAGCCGTAATCGGGGTAGACGAACAGCCACTTCCAGTCCAGCGCCACCACCTGCACCTTGAGTGGTTTGGTGCCTTCCGGCACCGGCCGGGTAGCGGCCAAGCGGCCCAGGGGGCGGTAGGGATCCAGGGTGTGGGTGGCGATCCAGGTCATGGCGCCGAGGGCGATGATGATCAGCAGGGGCGCCGACCAGATCACCAGTTCCAGGCCGGTGGAGTGGTGCCAATCGGGGTCGTAATGGGCCTTGGTATTGGACTGGCGGTAGTGCCAGGCGAACCACCCGGTCAGCACCATCACCGGCACAATAATCAACAACATCAGCACCGTAGAGGCGATGATGAGGTTGCGCTGCTGCAGCGCCACGTCGCCGGAAGGGTGCAGTACAACCGCGCTGCAGCCCGACATCAACAGGGCCAGCAGCGACATCGACAGGCGGCGCAGGACTCTGGGCAACATGGCGCACTGTGGGGTTGTGGAGAGGTGCATCACTATAAGAAGGCCGATCGATTTACGCGACTGGACGTTTTGTCCAATGGCCTGGACCCCCGAAACCGTGCGAATGTTCGCTCAGAACAGGCGATCCACGGCCGGAAGGGTAGTGGATCGGACCCGGCCGGCACTGTGAATTGCGTGCGACCGCCTCTATAGTAATCCAGGCTTCAGCAAACAACGCAGGCCGAAAACAGATGTCCGCAATCCACAACGATACGGCAGGTTCCGCCCCGGGCGGACAGGAACATGGCACCGGGACCGCCCGCCACGAGCCGGGCAAGGTCGCGCCCGGCGAGATCGCGATCGGCGTGATCATCGGCCGCGTCTCCGAGTTCTTCGACTTCTTCGTCTTCGGCATTGCCTCGGTCATCGTCTTCCCGACGGTGTTCTTTCCCTTCGTGTCGCCGCTGACCGGGACGCTGTATTCCTTCACGCTCTTCTCTTTTGCCTTCATCGCGCGGCCGTTCGGCTCGCTGCTATTCAGGATCATCCACCAGCGTTACGGCCGCGGTACCAAGCTGACCATCGCCTTGTTCATGCTCGGCACCGCCACCGCCGGCATCGCTTTCCTGCCCGGCTATGCGGACATCGGCAGGACTTCGATCATCCTGTTGTCGCTGCTGCGCATCGGCCAGGGGCTGGCGGTCGGCGGCAGCTGGGACGGCCTGCCTTCGCTGCTGGCGCTGAACGCGCCGCAGGGACGCCGCGGCTGGTACGCGATGATCCCGCAGCTCGGCGCGCCGATCGGCTTCGTCATCGCCGCAGGCCTGTTCGTCTTCCTGATCTCCAACCTGGTGCCGGAAGACTTCAACAGCTGGGGCTGGCGCTACCCGTTTTATGTGGCCTTCGCCATCAACGTGGTGGCGCTGTTCGCCCGCCTGCGCCTGGTGGCGACGCCAGAGTTCTCGCAACTGCTGAAGACCCGCGAACTGGAGCCCGCGCCGCTGCGCGACCTGGTGCGCGAGCACGGCACCAACGTGGTGCTCGGCTCCATCGCGCCCCTGGCCAGCTATGCGCTGTTCCATTTGGTCACGATCTTCCCGCTGTCGTGGATCATCCTGTTCACGCAGCAGTCCGTCGGTACCGTGCTGCTGGTGCAGATTGTCGGCGCCGCTATCGCGGTGCCCTGCATGGTGATGTCGGGCGCCATCGCCGATCGTTATGGCCGCCGCAAGGCGCTGGGCATTTTCGCCATCATGATCGCGATCTATAGCGGCTGGACGCCGGTACTGCTTTCCGGCAGCACCACCGGCGGCTATCTGTTCATCCTGCTCGGCTTCGCCCTG
>JAQGNS010000141.1 GCA_028291705.1 Nevskia sp. | reverse complement strand
GGTGACAGATGGCACAAGCGGGGGGTGACAAAACTCACCTCGGAAGGAATCCGCCCGTCTCCTATACTGCGGCGATGGAACAGGCCCCTCCGACGCTGCGCGCCAATCACTGGAGTGGTCCTTTCGCGCCGTTGAGCCTGGTCGTGTACGTCACCTGGATCGCCATCGCGCTGCAGCCCTGGCTCGACTGGCAGCATGGGCGCCTGCATGGGTCCGGCGTCACCGCAGCCGGGCTCCTCGGCATGATCGCCGTGCTGGTGCTCTACATCCTGCGTTCGCGCTGCGGCCCGCCGGACAGCGATGCCGACCTGGCCCGCCTGCGCATCCTGGTGCTGCTGCAGATCCCCGCCGCGCTGCTGGCCTGCTACGCCTTCGGCGGCGGCACCATGCCGATCCTGTTGATCATCGTTGCCGCTCAGGTCAGCGTGCTGTATCCGCCGCGCGCGGCACTGGCGCTGGTGCTGCTGGCCAACCTGCCTCTGTTTCTGATGTTGCAGCAGCGCTGGGGCTGGGCCGATGCCGCCGCATCAATGCTGTCTTTCGGCGCTTTCCAGACCTTTGCCGCCATGATGACGGCCTATGCCAAGAGCGCCGAGGAATCGCGCGACGTCGCCGTGCGCATCAACAGCGAGCTGCTGGCGACGCGGCGCCTGCTGCTGGAAAGCACGCGCAGCGAAGAGCGCCTGCGCCTGTCGCGCGAGCTGCACGACGTGGTCGGCCACAAGCTCACCGCGCTGAAATTGCAGCTGCGGTTGCAGGCGCGCCAGGGCGCTGAGATGTCGGTGCAGACCATCGCCGAATGCGAGCGCCTCGCCGATGAACTGCTGACCGATGTGCGCGGCGTGGTCAGCGCCTTGCGCGAACACGACGGCATCGACCTGCAACAGGCGCTGGCCGCCCTGGTGCCGGCGCTGCCCCATCCGCGAGTGCGGCTGGAGCTGGCGCCGGAAGCGCGCGCCGCCGGCGTGGCCCAGGCCCAGGCGCTGCTGCGTTGCGCCCAGGAGGGCCTGACCAATGCGCTGCGCCACAGCGGCGCCTCACAGATCGTCATCCGCCTCGCCGCCGATGCCGGCGGCATCGCCCTCAGTGTGGAGGACGACGGCCGCGCCCAGCAGGCGCCGCTGCCCGGCAACGGCCTGCGCGGCATGCGCGAGCGGCTCGAAGCGCTCGGCGGCCGTCTCGAACTCGGCTTGGCGGACGGCGGCGGCCTGCGCCTGCGCGCCTGGCTGCCGCAGGCATCCCCGGCGGAGCTGCCGGCATGAGCCCGCCGCTGCGGCTCGCCCTGGCCGACGACCAGGCCCTGGTACGCCGCGGCCTGCGCGCCCTGCTCGAGGATCTGGGGGGCCTCGAAGTGGTGATCGAAGCCGAGGACGGCGCGATCCTCCTGGCCGCCCTGCAGCAGACCCACGTCGATGTGCTGGTCAGCGATGTGCGCATGCCGCGCCACTCCGGCATCGAGGTGGTGCGCGCCCTGCGCGCCCGCGGCGACTACACCCCCGCCATCCTGCTCACCACCTTCGACGATGCCGCCCTGCTGCAGGGCGCGGTGCAGGCTGGTGCCCAGGGCTTCCTGCTCAAGGACGCGGCGCCGGAAGAGCTGAAAGCGGCGATCCTGCGCGTGGCCGCCGGCGAAACCCTGCTGTCGCCGCAAAGCCTGCAGGCGGCGCGCCTCGGCGCTCCCGCCGACCAGGGCACCCCTGCGCATCTGACCGAGCGCGAACTGGCGGTGCTGCGCCTGGTCGCCGGCGGCTACTCCAACAAGGAGATCGGCCGCGCCCTGGGCATTTCCGACGGCACCGTCAAGAACCACCTCACCGAAATCCTCTATAAGCTGGAAGCGCGCGACCGCACCCACGCCGTGCTCAAGGCCATCGGTGCGCGCTTGTTGTAAGGATTCCCCGTGTATAAGGAACTTCAATGAATGTCCTGCCCCTCCACGGCCTGGCGCTGCTGCCCTTCGCCGTCCTGATCCTGTACAGCCTGTACCGGCGCTACCGCCGCCATGTCGGGCCGCAGGAAGTGACGCCGCTGCGCATGGGCCTGCGAGTGTTGCTGCTGTGCGGGCTGGCCGTATTCATCCTGGCGCTGCCGCGTTCCACCCAGCTGCATCTGGGGCTGATCGGCGGCATCGTCACCGGTGCCGCGCTGGGCCTGTTCAGCCTGCGCCACACCCGCTTCGAAACGCGCGGCGCCAAGCACTATTACATCCCCAACATCTACATCGGCCTGGCGGTGTCCGCCCTGTTCGCGCTGCGCCTGATCTACCGCTTCGCCGTGCTGTACCCGCAGATGCAGCAGGCCGGCGGCGGCTTCCACCTGCCCAATCCAGGCGATCCCCTGGCCGCCATGGGCGGCTCGAAAAGCCTGCTGACCCTGGCCATGCTGGGCGTGCTGATCGGCTACTACGCCTCGTATTACGCCGGCGTGCTGCTGCAAAGCCGCAGGGTGGTGGCGGCGCAGCCGGCGGCGGAAATCGAAACGGACAGCGCTGCCTGAGCGGTCTGCGGCCTCGCAATTGAATGCGCATGATGATGCGCATATCATATGCACACCACATTCCGGAGCGGGTTGATGGACGGAAGCGAAGCCAAATCCTCCGGCAAGGCGTCCAAGGGCCGCGTCAACCTCAGCGTGCGCGAAGACCTGCTGCAGGAAGCGCGCCGGCTCAAGCTGAACCTGTCGCAGCTGGCGGAAGAGGCGATCGACGCCGCCTTGCGCAAACTGCGCGCCGATCGCTGGAAGGAAGAGAATCGCGAAGCGATCGAGGCCTACAACGTCTACATCCGCGAACACGGCGTGTGGAGCAAGGGCATGCGCCGTTTCTGATGGCCCAGTTCGACGTCTACCGCAACACCAGCGCCTCAGCGGAAGAAGTTCCTTACCTGGTCGACCTCCAGGCCAGCGCCGTCGAAGTGCTGGAAACGCGCCTGGTGGCGCCGCTGCGTCCGCGCAAATCGATCAGCTGGCTGATCCGCGCCCTCCATCCTGAAGTGAAGCTGGGGTCCAGGGCCTACATCGTCTCCACCGGCGAGCTTTCCGCCGTGGCGGTCAACGAACTGGGCCCGGTGGTCGGCAATCTATCCTCGCAGCGCGGCGACTTCATCGCCGCCCTCGAGCTTTTGTTCACAGGAATTTGACGGGAATCCGAAGTGAGTCAGCCGCACAAAACCGCAATCCCCCCGCAGGACCGCCTCATCGTCGCCCTCGACCTGCCGGAGGCCGCCGCCGCCAAGGCCCTGGTCGAGCGCATCGGCGATGCCGCCGTCTTCTACAAGATCGGCATGGAGCTGTGCATGGCGCCCGGCTTCTTCGAGCTGCTGGCCTGGCTGCGCGGCCGCGGCAACAAGGTCTTCGTCGACCTCAAGTTCTTCGACATCCCGGAGACCGTGGCGCGGGCGGTCAGCGCCCTGTCCGAGCACGGCGCCCAGTTCTGCACCATCCACGGCAACCAGGCCATCATGGAAGCCGCCGCCAAGGCCAAGAGCAACGGCCTCAAGGTGCTGGCGGTGACCGCCCTCACCAGCCTCGACCGCGGCGACCTCGACGACCTCGGCTTCCATTGCGACGTCGAAGCCCTGGTGCTGTCGCGCGCCCGCCGCGCCCTGGCCGCCGGTTGCGACGGCGTCGTCTCCTCCGGCCTGGAAGTGACCAGGCTGCGCGCCGAAGCGCCGCGCGAATTGATCGTCGTCACCCCCGGCATCCGCCCGGTGGACAACCGCACCGACTCCGACCAGAAGCGCGTGATGACCCCGGCACGCGCGTTGCAAGCCGGAGCCGACTACCTGGTGGTGGGCCGCCCGATCCGCGA
>JAQGNS010000130.1 GCA_028291705.1 Nevskia sp. | reverse complement strand
CTGGCCAAGGACCGCATCGGCTTCGGCAAGTATCGCGGCGGCATGGGTTACGAGCAGATCGCCACCATGCGCAATTCGCCGCTGTGGGGCTTCATGACCGGCTGTGAGGGCTCGCTGTTCTCCTCGGCGCAGGGCCTGTTTGGTGGCTACTCCTGCCCGGCTTACCAGCTGTGCAAGATCAAGGGCATCAACATCTTCGAGGAGCTGAAGAAGGACCCAAAGATCATCGACAAGTGGGACATGCTGAGCCTGATGAACGAACAGCCCATCCCCGGCGGCAAGTACAGCAGCCACGATATGGGCATGACCTTCGAGCTGTGCCAGGAAGGCGAGATCTACATGATCTGCCAGGGCAGCGGCGGCGGCTACGGCGACGTGCTGGAGCGTGACCCGCAGCTGGTGATGAAAGACCTGGAAGAAGACCTGATGTCGCACGACCTCGCCCGTGACATCTACAAGGTGGTCTACGACGAGAAGACCCTGCTGGTGGACGAGGCAGCCACCGCCGCCCTGCGCGCCGCCTACCGCAAGGAGCGCATCGCCCGCGGCAAGCCTTTCGACCAGTTCTGCCAGGAATGGGTCAAGCCCGAGCCGCCGGCGGCCCTGCCGTATTTCGGCAGCTGGGACAACCTGCAGGAAATTTACGCCACCACCGGCGGCCAGCGCATCAAGATGGACTCGGACAAGCTGCAGGGCGCCTTCATGCTGAACCCCAAGGACCTGCGCATCGCCGAGCTGGAAGCGCAGGTGGCGGCGTTGAGCGCCCCCAAAAAATGAGCCTGGAAGTAACCCTGCGGCGACAATCCTAAAAAAGCGAAGGGAGGAGAACATGACCGACTACGGCAAGTTGTTCCGGCTGGATGGCAAGACCGCTCTGGTCAGCGGCGCGGCGCGCGGCATCGGCGCCGCCATCGCCGAGGCCTTGGCCCAGGCCGGCGCCAGCGTCATGATTACCGACGTCCTGGAGCGGGCCGGCCAGGAGACGGTGGAGCGTATCCGGCGCGCGGGCGGCGAAGCCGCCTTCTTCAAGCATGACGTCACCAACGAAGCGCAGTGGGAAGCGGCGATCAAGCAGGCGGAGAAGGAATTCGGCCCGCTGGAAGTGCTGGTCAACAACGCCGGCATCGAAACCGCGGCGATGCTGTCGCAATGCACGCTGGAAGACTTCAGCAACGTCATGAACGTCAACGTCAATGGCGTGTTCCTCGGCCTCAAGCACGCGGTGCGCGCCATGTCCCCCGGCGGCACCTCCGGCCGCGGCGGCTCCATCGTCAACATGTCCTCCGCGGCGGGCCTGGTCGGAACCACCGGTCATATCTCCTATCACGCCTCCAAAGGCGCGGTGCGCATGCTGTCCAAGGCCGCCGCCGTGGAATGCGCACAGTTGCAGACCGGTATCCGCGTCAACTCCGTCCACCCGGCCATCATCGGCACCGAGATGGGCGAGAACTTCGTCAAGCACCTCGTCGATCTTCAACTGGCGCCGGATCAGGCCACGGCCAAGGCCGCCATGATGGCGGCGCATCCAATGGGGCATTTCGGCGATACCGCCGACGTTGCCGCAGCCGTGCTGTACCTGGCTTCACCGGCTGCCAAATGGGTCACCGGCACGGAAATCGTGCCGGACGGCGGTTATACCGCAGCCTAAGACCATGCCGGCACTGACCGAACGCATGGCGGCGGATAGGCGCGGCCTGTGGCTGGATTACACCGCCTATGCCGGCGCCCTGCTGGCCGGCGGCAGCGTGCCCTGGCTGGACGTCGACGGCCTCATCGGCTGGATGCGCAAGGCGCAGAGCCTGCTCAAATCCGACGTGGTGGTCCTGCCGGTCGCCGCCGTGGTGGAGCATTGGCTGGCTGCCGATACAGAGCTGAAGGCAGCGATGGGCGCCAAGCGTCGCGCCGTATACCCGCTCAAGACCCTGCTGGCCGATCCCGCCCTGCGCGCTTATCTCGCCAGCCTGACGCGTGCCCTGCGCTCCAGCTTCGCCAAACCGGCTCTGGTGATGGCGCTACCGTCACCGCGCCTGTGGGCCGGTCTGGCCGCGGCACAGGCACTACCGGATGAAGCCGTCGAGATCGACGCCGATGTGGTGGACAGCGCCGCGGCCTACATGGCCGATTTCCTGCGCGAGTTCGCCGACTGCGGCATCGATGGCCTACTGCTGGAAGAAGGCGCACAGTCCGGGCCAGTTTCCGCCGAGGATGTGCAGTTGTACCAACCGGTATTCAACGTCGCGGCACATTACCGCTGGGACGTGGGTCTGCGGTTGCCGGCGGCGCAGGACGCCTTACCCGGCAGCGGTACGGGCTTCGTGGTGTCATCGCGTGTGATCGCCGGCGTCAGCACCGGCCTGGCCATACCGGCCGGATTCTGGAGCGGGGAAGCGCCGCCAGATTCCCCGCCCGGCGGCTTCCGCTACGTCGAAATCCCGGCCGACGCCAAGCCCGAAAGCGTGCTGGACCGTCTCGCCGTGCTGCGCCAGGCATGAGTACGGCACGGGCGATGTTCGACTACCGGATGGAGCACCTGTTCTCCTACAGCGCCACCCTGCGGGCGCCGCCTGAAGTGATCGGCCCGGTGCCGGAAGGCCTGCGCATCAACTTCCACATCACCGGCGGTGCAGTCCGTGGCGAACGCCTCAACGGCATCCTGCGGCCGGTGGGCCTGGACAGCTTCCTGCTGCGCCGCGACGGCGTCGGCCTGCTCGACGTGCGCGGCACCATCGAAGCGGCGGATGGCGGCCTCATCGATGTCTTCTATCAAGGTATCGGCGACCTCGGCGCGGACGGTTACGACCGTTTCCTGCGCGGCGAGTTGCCGAAGAAGCTGGCGCTGCGTACCGGTCCGCAGGTGCGCACCGCGCATCCGGCGCACCAATGGTTGCAGCGTCTGTATTGCGTCGGCGTGGGCGAAGTGGATTTCGAACGCTCTGAAGTTTTTTACGATGTTTACGCGGTCAACTGAATAATGCGCGGAGACGGCTCATGGTGAATGAAGGGCAGTTGCTGTGGACCCC
>JAQGNS010000108.1 GCA_028291705.1 Nevskia sp. | reverse complement strand
CATGACCCATGAAAAATCCCTGACCTATTCCGAGTACCTCAAGCTCGACGGCCTGCTGCAACAGCAGCAGCCGCTGTCCGCCGAGCACGACGAACTCCTGTTCATCGTCATCCACCAGGTGTACGAGCTGTGGTTCAAGCAGTGCCTGCATGAGCTGCGCTACCTGCGCAGCGCCTTCACCGCCGGCGACACGCCGCATGCCCTGGCCACCCTCAAGCGCACCCTGACCATCCTCAAGACCCTGGTCGGGCAGGTGGACATCCTGGAGACGATGACGCCGCTCTCCTTCAACGCCTTCCGCTCGCGCCTGCAGGCCTCCAGCGGCTTCCAGTCCTTCCAGTTCCGCGCCGTCGAATTCCTGCTCGGCCACAAGCGCACCTCGGCGCTGGAAAACTATCCGCAGGACAGCCGCGAGCGCACCGAACTGCAACAGCTGATGACCGAGCCCTCGATCTACGACACCTTCCTGCACTACCTCCAGGCCAACGGTGTGGCCGTGCCCGCCGCCGCCCTGCAGCGCGACCCCGCGCAGCCCACCGTCGCCGACGAAGCCGTGCAGCAGGCCCTGCTCACCGTCTACCGCACCCTGCCATTCCAGGCCCAGGTCTGCGAACGCCTGGTGGACCTCGACGAAGGCCTGCAGGAATGGCGCTACCGCCACGTCAAGATGGTCGAGCGCACCATCGGCGCCAAGCCCGGCAGCGGCGGCTCGTCCGGCGCCGCCTACCTGCGCAACACCCTGTTCACGCCCCTGTTCCCGGATCTCTGGGCCATCCGCGCCCAACTCTGATCCAACTCGTAGCCCGGGAAGCGCGCAGCGCTACCCGGGAGCCTCAGCGCGACACCAGTGTTATCGGGTACGCAGCGCCGCCACCGCCTGCGCCAACTCGCGTTGCGCCGCCACATCGGGCGCATCCAGATAACGCAGCCGCAGGTATAGCGTGCAGATGGCCTGCACCGCCGCCGCCAGATCCGGCCGCCCCTCGGCCACCCGCCCTGTGAAATCCTTCGGCCCTTCGCCGGCCTGTTGCTCGAAGCCGGCGCGCGCCAGCCGTTTGCGCAGCTTCAGCCATTGCTCAAGCACCGCATCTTCCTGCCGCTTCGGCAGGAACTGCCGCATCAAACCCAGGCCGAGCAGCCCGAGAATCAGGCTGATGGCCACGGTCAGCGCCAGGATCATGTCGCTCCAGTCCGCCAGGCCGAGCCGGCCCAGCACCTCCGTCTGCAAGTCCGGGCCATAGCCCAGCACCCAGCGGTTCCACTCGGCATTGGCCCAGTCCCAGCGCGCTTCCAGCAGCGCCCGCAGCTGGTAGCCGCGGCGCGAGGGATCGAGGTAGCCGGGAATGTCATCGCTGCCTTCCAGCGCCGCGCCGATGCCTCTCTCGATCCGTTGCGGCGATACCGCCGCCGTGGGATCGACGCGCGTCCAGCCCTGGCCCGCCAGCCACACCTCGCTCCAGGCATGCGCATCGGACTGCCGCACCAGGTAGTAGTCGCCGAAGGTGTTGATGGCGCCGCCCTGGTAACCGGTGACCACCCGCGCCGGAATACCGGCAGCGCGCATCAGCACGGTGAAGCTGCTCGAGTAGTGCTCGCAGAAACCGCGATGCGTGACGAACAGGAACTCGTCGATGCCGTCGCGGCCCAGCACCGGCGGATGCAGGGTGTAATAGAAGTCCTTGCCGCGGAACATCGTCAGCGCCGCCTGGATGATCGCGGCATCGTCCAGGCCTTGCGCGCGCCACTGCTGCGCCAGCGCGCGGGTGCGCGGATTGAGCCCGAGCGGCAGTTGCAGGAACACCTTGCGCTGCGCCTCCGGCAACTCCGTCTGCAGGCGGTAATGCGGGTGCGAAGTGAGCTGATACAACCGCCGCTCCTTCACATCCGCATTCGCCACCAGCTGGTAGTCGGCGGTAAGCGTCGCATCCTGCGGCAGCCCGACGCGGCTCGGCACATCCAGCGCCAGCAGCCAGGGCCGCCGCTGCGGCTCCAGCGTGATTTCATAGCTGTAGGCCGGGGTGTCCAGCTCCGCCGTCGCCGCGCCGGCCGCCGGCCGCAGCCCGGCCTTCCAGCGCCGGCCGTCGAAATGCGCCAGCACCGGTCCGCGCCAGTACATCTCTTCCGGCGGCGGCACCGGACCATTGAAGCGCACCCGCAAGGCCACCTGGTCGGATTCGATCAGGCTCTGGATTTCGCCCGGCGCCATGTCGTCGGAAAGGCCGCTCTGCGACACCCCCGCATCCGTGGGCAGGCCCCACAGCGGCCCGGGAATGCGCGGAAACAGCAGGAACAGCACCACCATCAGCGGCAGCGCATGCAGCACCAGGCGTCCGCCCAGGCGCAGCGAAGCGCGCAGCGGCAGCGCCGCATCGGGATGGTTGGCCTCCACCAGCAGGCTGGTGATCAGCACTGCACAGATCAGCAGGTAGACCACCGTCCATATTTCCTGCGAGAACAGGAAATGCGTGATCAGGATGAAGTACATCAGCTGCACCATCACCATCACGTCGCGGCGCGTATTCAGCTCGGTGAGCTTGAGGCTGGCCATCACCACCAGCAGCGCCACGCCGGCAGTCTGCCCGGCGAAGTTGCCGAACTGCGCATAGACCGCGAGGAAGGCGCCGATGGTCAGCGCGAAACGCACCAGGCGCGGCATCGCCCGCCATTGCCGCAGCGTCGCCAGCAGCCGCCACAGGCCGATGGCGATGACCAGCAGGATTTCCCACAGCGGCACGCGCTGCGCGTGCGGTGCCAGCACGATGGCCAGCACCGCCAGCAGGCGCAGCAGCACGGCCCGGGGGAGGAAGTCGATCATGCCGGCTGCCGTCCCAGTTCGGTCTCATATGCCGAGAAGATTGCGTCGCCGAAACAGGCGAAGACGATTTCCTCGATAGCCGGAGTCCGCGCCAGTACGCTGTGCACGGTCGCTACCGCGATAGCGGTTGCTTCAACGACTGGATAGCCATACACACCGCAACTGATCGCCGGAAAGGCAACGCTGCGCAGCCCTTTCTCATGCGCCAGAGCAAGCGCATTGCGGTAGCAGCCAGCCAGCAGTTCCGCCTCGCCATTCCCGCCGCCGTGCCACACCGGCCCCACGGTATGAATCACCCACGGCGCCTTCAGCCGATGCCCGGCAGTGATGCGTGCCTCGCCGGTGGGACAACGCACGCCGGGACGAACCAGCGGCAACCCCCGGCACTCGGCCAGCAAGCCGGAACCCGCCGCACGATGGATCGCGCCATCCACGCCGCCACCGCCCAGCAAGGTTTCATTGGCCGCATTGACGACCGCATCCACCGCCAGCGTGGTGAGGTCCGCCTGCACCGCGCGCAACACGCTCACCGCGGCGCCTCGAACAGCGCCAGCGCCTTCAGGCACTCCTGCCGATGCAGATCACCACGGCCCGGCGCCTGCGAGAACTCCGGCAGGCGCAGTCCGTAACTACGGCCATCGGCCTCCGCGTCCAGCACCCAGCGCGCCAATTGCGACAGCCGCCGCTCCGCATCCCAGGCTGGCGGCATCGAGCCCCAGTCCAGCCACAATTCCTTTTCCAGTGTTTCCGCGAACTGCTTTACCTGCGGCGTCTGCAGCTTGGACATGCTCTTCCAGTGGATCGAGCGCATCGCGTCGCCGCGCTGGTAGCTGCGCAGCCCGGCGAATTCCTCCTGGCCTTGGCGCATGCCGGCGCGCGGCCCGGTGCCGCCGCTGGTAGCCGGCGCCCGTTCACCCTTCGCCGCCGGGCGGGGATACACCAGGCAGGCCATGTCCAGCTCGATCCAGGTCCAGGCGTGGAACAGCCCCAGCGGAAATTCTGTGAGGACGGAGAAGCGCGGCGCCGCCAGCCAGCCGCGCTGCGGCGCCGGCAGGGTCAGCAAAAGCGTGCCGTTCTGCTGACCGCCCAGGTCGATGCTGCACAGCGGCGTCTGGTCCGACCAGCCGGCCTGCAGGGCATAGCGTGGCGGCGTGGCCGGGTTTTCCAGCTCCAGGATGAAGCGCGCCGTATCCCCGGCGAAGACCGGCTGGATGCGCCCGCTGCGCACGCGGATGTTCACCAGGTTGGCGTGGGTGTGATGCATCGACACCAGCCCCAGACCGGACAGCAGGAAGGTCAGGGCGAAAGCCATGCTGTTGCTGTAGTTCATCGAGCCCAGCAGCATCACCACCAGCAGCAGGCCGAAGCCATAGCCGAAGCGGGTGGGCAGGATATAGACGCGCCGCCGCGACACCTCCACCGGTCCCGGTACACGTTTGAGCCGCGTGAAGATCCAGCGGTCGATGCGCCGCCGCATGCTCTTGAACGGCTGCGTCAGAATCAGGGCGAAGCGTTCGCCCGATTGCCGCAGGTTCGCTCCGACGCCCATGGGCTTGCCGCTCAGGGAATCGGAACCGAGGCGAGGATCTCCGCCACGATCGGCGCCGAGCTGTCGCGCTCGATGGCGACCAGGCGATGCCCCGCAACCGCCGCGAACACCGCTTGCAGGTCTTCGGGGATCACGCCGCTATGGCCTTCCAGCAAGGCCCAGGCCTGTGCGCAGCGGCGCAGCGCCAGGCCGGCGCGCGGCGATAGTCCCATGCGCAGGGCAGGGTGCTCGCGCGTCGCCTTGATCAGCGCCATCAGGTAATCGAGCAGGGCCGGCGAAGTGCGCACCTCCTGCACCTGCTTCTGCAGCGCCATCAATTGCTCGGGTTCCATGGCCGGCGGCGTCTCCGCCAGCAGGTCGCGCCGCTCCCGCTCCATCAGCAGGGCACGTTCCGCCTGCGGCGGCGGATAGCCCAGCGAGATGCGCATGAGGAAGCGGTCGAGCTGCGATTCCGGCAGCGGAAAGGTGCCGATCTGCTCGCTCGGATTCTGCGTCGCCACTACGAAGAACGGCGCCGGCAGCGTGCGCGTCACACCCTCGGACGTCACCTGCCGTTCCTCCATCGCCTCCAGCAGCGCGCTCTGCGTCTTCGGGCTGGCGCGGTTGATCTCGTCCGCCAGCACCACCTGCGCGAAGATCGGCCCCGGATGGAAGCGGAATGCGCTGGTCGCCGGCTCGTAGATCGACACGCCGAGGATGTCGCCCGGCAGCAGGTCGCTGGTGAACTGCACCCGCTGGAAATGCAACCCGAACACCCGCGCTAGCGCAAGGGCCAGCGTGGTCTTGCCGACGCCGGGAATGTCCTCGATCAGCAGATGCCCCCGCGCCAGCAGGCAAGCCACCGCAAGCCGGAGCTGGCGTTCCTTGCCGAGGACGATGCCGGAGAGTGCGCCGAGTGCGCCGTGCAAGTTGGTTGTCATGGAGCGGCTGGAATCAATTATGAATATTTATTTGAGCATCGTAGCGAGGCTTTGACCGAGCCGCACTTCCTGCCCGGCCGTCAGTGCCGGATCCCAGGTCAACACTCCCGGAGGCGCCAGCAGAATCACCGTCGACCCCATATGGAACCGCCCCAGCTCCGCCCCACGCGGCAACGTCAGCGGCTGCATCGGCTGGTAATAAGTCGGCGGCACATTGCGCAGGTGCGGCGGGGTGAGCTGGCCGCTCCACACTGTCTCGATGCCGCCGACGATGATGGCGCCGACCATCACCAGGGCCAGCGGTCCGAACTGCGTATCGAAGATCGCCACCATGCGCTCGTTGCGCGCGAACAGCCCAGGCACCGAGCGCGCCGTGCTCGGGTTGACGCTGAACAAGCGCCCCGGCACATAGGCCCAGCTGCGCAGGCGGCCGGTGCAAGGCATGTGCACGCGATGGTAGTCGTGCGGCGCTAGGTAAATGGTGCTGAACGAGCCGCCGTAGAAATTCTTTGCCATTTCCTCGTCGGCCAGCAGCGCCGCGGCGCTGTAGCTGTGTCCCTTGGCCTGGAAGATCTGGCCCTGCCGGATCGGTCCCACCTGGCTGATGGCGCCGTCCACCGGGCTGCTCAGGATATTCGCCGCCGCCGGCTGCGGCCGCAGGCCCGGCTTGAGCGCGCGGGTGAAGAAAGCGTTGAAGTGCTCGTAGTTGTCGACACGCGACCACTCCGCTTCCTCCAGATCCACCGCGTACTTGTGCAGGAACCAGCGCATCAGCGCGTTCTTGAACGGCTTCGATCGCACCTGCGCCACGCGGAACATGAAGGCCGACAGCGCCCGCGTCGGCAGCAGCGACTGGAAGGTGGCGAAGATGCGATCGCCCAGCGTCGCCTCGCTGCCCGGCGGCTGCCGCATCATGGCTGCGCCCGCACGCTGAACGGCACCTGCGTTACGTCCTTGCCGCAGTGGAAGCCGATGCTGCTGCCGTCACCGGCCTTGAACGGATGCTTCGGGTCCATCAGCATCAGGTGCTTGCCG
>JAQGNS010000067.1 GCA_028291705.1 Nevskia sp. | reverse complement strand
TCTGCCCTGCTTGCAGCAGCGGCGCGCCGGCGGTGATCACCACATCGCCATCCTTGAGGCCGTCGGCAACCAGGAATTCGTTGCCGACCACCCCGGCGATGACGATGGGATGGAATTCCACCGCCTGCGCGGCGGTGTTGAATACCCATACGCCCTTGTGACCCTGTTGCTCGATCAGGGCACCCAGCGGCACATGGATCAGCTTGGGCACGCCGGTGAGGGGGATGCGCACGCTGGCGGTCATGCCCAGCTTCATTTCCGGCGGCGGTTGCGGCACCGATACACGCAAGGTGTAGGTGCGGGTCGCCGGATCTGCGCTGGAAGCCAGCTCACGGATGGTGCCCGGGATCTGCAAACCGCTGCTGGACCACAGGGAGACCTGCACCGGCATGCCGGCACGCACGCGGCCGACCTGGTCCTCCGGCACGTTGGAGGCGATCTCGATCTCGCCGGAGTGCGCCAGCCGCACCACCGTCTGCCCGGCCGAAACCACCTGCCCCGGCTCGGCCATCACCGCGGTGATGATGCCGTCGTGATCGGCGCGCAGCTCGGCATAGCCGGTCTGGTTGCTGGTGGCGCGCAGCTGCGCCCGCGCGGCTTCCACCTGGGCTTGCGCCGCCTGATAAGTCGACTCGTAGTGGTCGATCCCAGAAGCGCCGATCACGCCCTCGTCGAACAATTTCTTGTTGCGCTCGTAGTCCGACTTGGCCACCGCCAGTTGTGCATCCAGCGCCGCCACCTGGGCGCGCCCGCTGGCTTCGCTCAAGGCCAGGTCCTGCGCATCCAGCCGGGCCAGCGCCTGGCCGGACTTGACCACGTCGCCGACGTTGATCGAGCGGTTGAGAATTTTGCCGGCGACACGGAAGCCCAGGTCGGATTCGTAGCGCGGCCGCACTTCACCGGCGTAGGTGTTGCCGGCATCGACGCTGCCGACGTTGACCACGATGCTGCGCACCGGGCGGATTTCCTCGGGTTTGGCGGGCGGCTTTCCGCAAGCGGCCAAGGCCAGCAGGAAGGGAATCGCGACGACCGGCAACGCATGGTGCAGCTTCATGTCCGACTCCTTGAGGATGAAGTGCCGTTGCACTCCATCCTTGCCGATTGCTGAGCTAACTACTGAATTTGTGGACACTGTGGACATCCTGTCCAAGCGCCCAGGCATCCATGCCTGGACCATTCAAATAAGCAAAAAACTTGGCGGTAGCTAGGGCTTTTTGGCCCGCAGGGCTTCCAGCAGGAAATCGGCCATCAACTCCGCCTGTTCGCCCTTGTCCTCGGCGAATTTCTCCGCCACCAACTGTGGATGGCAGAACGGCATGATGGCGTTGAAGACGCAGGTACCGCGGGCCTCGATGTTCTTGCCGTGGAATTCGCCGCTGCGGACGCCGTCGTCGATCACCGCTCTGTAGAACAGGCGCATGCGTTCGATGTGGGCGTCGATCACGCTCCACTGCTCGTCCATCGCCTTGAGCACGATCTCGTGTACGCGCGATTCGTTGAGATATTGCTCGCAGGTGAAGCGGTGCATCTCGACGATCAGCTTCTTCAGCCGCTGCGCCGCCGGCCGCTTCTCGGCGGCGATGCCCAGGGCCAGGTCTTCCTGGCGCTTCAGCATCACCTCGGTGAGGGCCTCGTTGATCGTCGCCTTGCTTTCGAAGAAACGGTAGACATTGGCCGGCGACATGCCGCAGGCCTTGGCGATATCCGCCACCGTGGTCTTGGCATAACCGTAGGCACGGAATACACGCTCCGCCTCCTGCAGGATGCGGTCACGGGTTTCGGGCTGGGTACGGGCGGCGCTGCGCATCTGACGATTTTCAACATTCGTCACTGAATCTGTCAAATCAGGGGTGACGCGCCGGCGGTTGGCGGGCAAAAGGCATCTGCTAGACAGGGATGGCGCCGCTTGAGTGCCAGAACTATCCGAACATTTGCCCTGTCATCCCCGCGCAGCGGGAGGGTGACAGGGCTGTGAAGCGGCTGCCGTCAGGCTGCGGCAGCCGCCTTGTTGGCCTCGACCACGGTAACGGCCGTCATGTTGACGATCCGGCGCACGGTGGCGGAGGCGGTGAGGATATGCACCGGCGCCTTGCAGCCCAGCAGGATCGGGCCGATCGCCACGTTGTGGCCGGCCGCGGACTTGAGCAGGTTGTAGGCGATGTTGGCGCTGTCCAGGTTGGGGCAGACCAGCAGGTTGGCGCTGCCGTGCAGGGTGCTGTCCGGCAGGATGGCCTTGCGCGCCGCTTCGTCCAAGGCGCAATCACCGTGCATCTCGCCATCCACTTCCAGGTTCGGCATCCGCTCCCTGAGCAGCGCCAGGGTCTGGCGCATCTTCTGGGCGGAAGGCGCATTGCTGCTGCCGAAGTTGGAATGCGACAGCAGGGCCACCTTGGGCGTCAGGCCGAAGGAGCAGAGCTGTTCCGCCGCCAGCTGGGTGATCTCGGCCAGCTCTTCGGCGCTGGGGTCGAGGTTGACGTGGGTATCGACGATGAACACCTGGCGGCCCGGCAGGATCAGGCCGTTCATGGCGCCGTAGACATTGGTGTTGGGGCACTTGCCGATGACTTCGTCGATGTAGTGCAGGTGCCGTCCGGTGGTGCTGATGGTGCCGCAGATCATGCCGTCGGCCTCGCCCTTCTTCAGCAGCATGGCGGCGATGAGGGTGGTGCGGCGGCGCATCTCCAGCTTGGCGTATTGCGGCGTGATGCCCTTGCGCTGGGTGATCT
>JAQGNS010000014.1 GCA_028291705.1 Nevskia sp. | reverse complement strand
CGCACCAACAACGGTTGGCGGCGCCTCATCCTGAGCTCCTTGAAACGTTCTTCTGGAAATGCTTTTTATGACGATGCTTGTACACGGTGCCAGGAACGCCCGCAACGCCCTAAATGGGTAGTACGCGTTACCAATGTGACCGGGTTTGCATTTTGTTGCTGCGCAACAAGGAAGATTTCCAGCGAATATTTTCAACCGGCGCAGCGCATTGCATCGCGCACCGATTTTAAAGTGCGCTGCGCCGGATGACTACGGAGAGCCGGGTAAAGCTGCCAGCAAAGCGGTGCCTCAGTTGAAGCCGGTGGAGAGCGAGACCTGCTCCCACGCATCCAGTTCGCGTTGCAGCAGTGCGATCTTGTCGCGAATGCCTTGCACCGCATCTTCACCCAGCGGCAGATGCAGCGGCGGCTCCTTCGCTTCGATCAGTTGCAGAATGGCCTGCGCGGCTTTCGCCGGGTCGCCGTTCTGCTTGCCGCTGCGCTGCTCGCGCGCGGCGCGCATCGGTGCGAACATCGCGTCGTAGTCGGCGATACTGCGCGGCACGCGCACCATCGAGCGCCCGGCCCAGTCGGTACGGAAGCCGCCTGGCTCGACCGCCGTCACCGCGATGCCGAAGCCTTTCACTTCCTTCGCCAGCGTTTCGGAAATGCCTTCGAGCGCGAACTTGCTGCCGTGGTAGTAAGCCAGTCCGGGGAAGGTGATCAGTCCGCCCATCGAGGTGATGTTGATGATGTGTCCGCGCCGCCGTTGCCGCATGTACGGCAGCACCGCCTTGATCACCGATACCGCGCCGAACACGTTCACCTCGAACTGCTGGCGCAGATCGCTCAGCGGCGATTCCTCGATCAACCCTTCGTGGCCGTAGCCGGCGTTGTTGATCAACACGTCGATCGGCCCCACCTGCGCTTCTACCTCGGCCACCGCGCGCGTCACCGCTTCGGCATCGGTTACGTCTGCCAGCTTGCCGAAGGCACGACCCGGGCCGAGCTGTTCGAAATCCATCCGTGCCGATTCGTTGCGCAGCGTGCCGGCGACGCGATGTCCCGCGGCCAATGCCGCGATGGCGAAGGCGCGGCCGAAGCCGGTGCTGACGCCGGTGATGAAGAAGACCTTGCCCTGTTGTGCGTTCATGTGCGTACTCCGTATTGCTTGAGAAATGGTTACGTTCGGTACCCGTTCAGGCCGCGGCGTAGTCGGTCGACAGCGCCAGCGCACGCCACTGCGCCAACTCTGCGGCAACGGTGACGTTCTTGCGCTCGATCGCCTCCACCGTATCGCTACCCAGCGGCAGGCGCACCGGCGGCTGCTCGGCATGGCCCAGTTGCAGCATGGCCTTGGCCAGCTTCGCCGGATCACCGGGCTGCGCATGGTTGTGGCCGGCGGCGAAGTCGCGCATCGCGCCCACCGTTTCCGCGTAGTCGCCGATGCGCTGCACCGTCTTGCTCAGCGACTGGTCGTCGAGGAAATCGGTGCGGAAGAAGCCCGGTTCCACCACCGTGGCATGGATGCCCAGCGGCGCCAGCTCGGCGGCGAGGGCCTCGGTGATGCCTTCCAGCGCGAACTTGGTGGCGCCGTACACGCCCCAGCCCAGGTAGGCACTGTAGCCGCCGATGGAGGAGATGTTGATGACATGACCCGCGCGCTGCTGGCGCATGTGCGGCAGCACCGCGCGGGTCACCCCGAGCAGGCCGAACACGTTGGTGGCGAACAGGCGTTCCACTTCCACCGCGCTGGACTCCTCCACCGCGCCGAGCAGGCCGTAGCCGGCATTGTTGAGCAGGATGTCGATGCGGCCGAAGCGCTTCACCGCTTGCTTCACCGCCTCCTGCACCTGGTCCTCGCGGGTCACGTCGAGGCGCACCGGCAGCAGGTTCGGGTGCGCGCCGAAGCGCGCGGTGACGCCGGCCGGGTCGCGGGCCGTGGCGACCACGGCATCACCGGCGGCCAGGGCCTCGGCGGTGATGAGGGCGCCGAAGCCACGCGACGCACCGGTGATGAACCAGACCTTTTTGCTGTTCTTGCTCATGGCACTGCTCCTAGCTTTTCGCTGCCGCGGCATGCGGCGTTTCAGGTGCAGCCAAGGTAAGCAGTAGCCATCAGTGAAACAATCATGCAAATATCAGATGAACTAGTGAGCTGATCTCATCAATGAAGCGCATCGATCCCGCCGACCTGTCGATTTTCCTGGCCATCGCCGCCCACCGCAGTTTCCGCCGCGCCGCGGTGGAACTGGGTGTCTCGCCCTCCGCCCTCAGCCACGCCCTGCGCGCCATCGAGGAACGGCTCGGCCTGCGCCTGGTCAACCGCACCACCCGCAGCGTCGCCCTGACCGAGGCAGGCGAGCGCCTCTACGCCCGCATCCGCCCCGCCTTCCACGACATCGACGACGCCATCGAGGACCTCAACACCTTCCGCGGCAAGCCCAGCGGCACCCTGCGCATCAACACCTCGGGGCAGGCGGCCAGGGTCGCGCTGCTGCCGGCAGTGACCGCATTCATGCGCCTCTACCCGGACGTGAGTTTCGAACTGGTGGTGGACGACACTCTGGTTGACATCGTCTCCGCCGGCTTCGATGCCGGCGTGCGCCTGGGGGAGGTCATCGCCGCCGACATGATCGCCACCGCCATCGGGCCGCGGCAGCGCATGGTGGTAGTCGGCTCGCCCGCCTACTTCGAACGGCACTCCGTGCCGCAGACGCCGCACGACCTGCCCAGGCTGCCCTGCATCCGCTACCGCTTCCGCGGCGCCGACCTCTATCGCTGGGAATTCGAGCGCGGCGGCATCGAGCTGAAGATCGAGGTCGAAGGCGCCCTGACCCTCACCGACCAGGACCTGATGATCGATGCCGCCCTCGACGGCACCGGCCTGGCCTACGTCTTCGAGAACCGCATCGAACACCACGTCGCCGCCGGCCGCCTGGTGCGCGTGCTGGACGACTGGTGCCCTTACTTCCCCGGCTTCTTCCTCTACTACCCCAACCGCCGCCAGCACCCGGCGGCGTTCAAGGCCTTCATCGAGTTCGTGCGGGCGCGCTGGGCGGACTAGCGCTCCTTACCGCGCCGCCGTGGTCTTTTCGACAGTCGCTCGAAGCGTGAAATTCGCGCCCACCGCGGGATCCAGCCGGATCGCCGCCGCCATGTCCACCGCGCCGCCCGTGGCGTCTCCAGCGGAGCGGCGCGCCAGGCCACGCCCGTATTGCGCGACGGCGCGGTCCGGCCAGCGCTTCAGCACGGCGCTGTAGTCGCGGATCGCGGCCGCGAACTGATCGGTATTCAGGTTCACCGCGGCACGCGTCATCAGGGCTTCGACATCGTTAGGGTCAGCATCGATGGCCGCGTCACAGTCGGCCAGCGCCGCCTTACCCCGCTGCAGGGTGGTGCGCGCCCAGCAACGCGCCGTGTAGGCGCGGGACGAATGCGGATTCAGCTGGATGGCGCGATCCAGGTCCGGCATGGCGCCGGCGCTATCGCCCTTGCCCAGGTAGACTTCGGCGCGCTCCAGGTTGGCGTTTTCCAGCTTGGGGTCAAGCATGATGGCGCGCGTCAGATCGTCTAGGGCATGGTCCACATCGCCGGCCCCAAGATAGGTCTCGCCGCGGTTGAAATAGATCGCGGCGCGGTCCTTCTCCGCTGCCAGCTCGATGGCCCGGCCCAGATCGGCAAGGGCTTCGGGGTAAGCCTTGCGCCCCGCCTGCATTTCGGCGCGGGCCTGGTACAACCAGGATTCGCCTGGAAAATTGTCGATGGCCCGGCCGAAATCCCGCAGGGCTGCGTCGAACTCCTGCTTCTGCGCATGGGCCTGCGCGCGCTCCACCAGATCCCGCGCTTCTTCCCGGTCGAGCGGATCGGCGGCCGGGCGCGGCGCCGTCGTCGTCTTGTCGCCCTCACCCTGCTCGGCCAGGAAGTCGCCCTGTACCGTCGAGGCGTACAGCGTCTTTTCGCCATAGGCGATGTAGAGGTGCAGCAGGCGCAGCTGGTGCATGCCCAGGATCAGGTCGGGCGCCTTGTCGCCGAGGCTTCTGCGATTGACGCGCTCCAGGTTGTCGACGCCCAGGTTGAGCAGCGGCCCGTTGAAAGTGATGCCGCCGATATCCAGCGACTTGAAGCGGTGCCGGTATAGCGCCACGCCGATGCCGTCGAGCGTCTGCGCCTTGCCCGAAACGCGCACGTCTTCGCTTCGCGGTGTCAGGCCGAACAGGGCCTTGGCCGCCTTGAGGCTGAGGATCGAGCTGCTGGCGCCGGTGTCGAGCAGGGCGCGCATCGGCTTGCCATCGAGCACCACCGGAATGGTGATCAGGTGATGGTCGAGATCGAACGGAATGCTCACCACGTCGCTCTCGGCCCAATGGACCGGCGCCTGCTTGCAGTGGTGCTGTATGAACAGGCTGACCGTGCGATGCCCGGGGTCGATCTCCAGGTCGTATTCCTGCAGCAGGTTGGCGCCCAGGTTGCCGCCGACGCGCGGGTCGTCGGTAAGCTCGTCAGGACCGACGAAGAAGTCCGCGTGCTTGAAAGAGGAGGACCCCACTTCGACCGAGGGCAACTCGACATAGCGGTCCAGTTCGCCGCCGCCGGCACCGACCTGGGTGATGGGGGATTCGCGGCGGCCGAGCCCGCTCACCACGCCCTTGCGCAATACGCTCCAGAAAGCACCGGTATCCAGCGCCAAGGCACCCGGCTGCCCATTCAGTCCCACCGGAATCAGAATCGATCCGGCGTTGTTCGGCAGCATGTCCAGCTGCGCGATGCGCTGCAGTTGGCAACCCTTGTCGCCGCCGCTGCCGTCGTCGCCGAGGGCCGCGGCAAGCGGCAGCAACGACAACATGATCGCGGCCCCCAGACCGGCGCGCATCCCCATAAATCCCCCGTGAACCGGTGACGAACGCCGCCGGTTGCCCCCAATACGGCCGCCCCATGGCCGGCCCGCTTTCGTCTCAGGTTAGCGCAAGGCGAGGCCGTCGCAAAGCGCCGTCGTCCCAGTTGGTACGTTGGCGCCGTTTCCACAGGCAAAGGGGGCCAATCCCCCATCGCGGCGCAGCGATCCATGGCGATGACCGGGTGGGCGGACGCCCCCCGACAGATTCGTTGACGAATCTTATTGTTATAATGTAACGGATGTCGCACCGGCTGAAGCGGCGCTGGACGGTTCGTCCGGTGGATCAGCCCCGATGGATCACCAGGGAATCACATGTTGATTGCGGCAATAGCCTGCGCGGCGTTTTGCGCCACCTACGCGGGCGGCCTATTCGCGCTGCGGCTCAAGGACCGCTTGCACCTCGTGCTCGGCTTCAGCGCCGGCGCGGTGGTCGCCGTCGCCTTCTTCGACCTCATCCCGGAATCGATCGCCTTCGGACAGGGCTTCCATGCGCCCGCGACCCTGCTGCTGTGGACCGCCATCGGCTTCCTGTTCTACCTGGTACTGGACCGCATGCAGTTCTTCCTCGGCCACGGTCATGGCGGACATCACGATCATGTCCACGACCATGGCGGCGACATCCGCAATTTCGCGCCGCGCGGTTCGCTCGGCGCCGTCAGCCTGTCGGCGCACAGCCTGCTCGACGGCATCGCCATCGGCACCGCTTTCCAGGCGTCGGCGTCGATCGGCGCGGTAGTGGCCGTGGCCGTGCTGGCCCACGATTTTTCCGACGGCATCAACACCACCAACATCGTCCTGAAGAACGGCGGCACCCGGCAACAGGCGCTGCGCTGGCTGCTGGCCGACGCACTGGCCCCGGCGGTGGGCATCGGCCTGACCTTCCTGTTCACCCTGCCGCAGACCGTGCTGGGTGTGGCGCTGGCCCTGTTCGGCGGCTTCTTCCTCTACATCGGCGCCAGCGATCTGATCCCGGAAAGCCACCACGCCCATCCCAAGCTGCTGACCACGCTGATGACCCTGCTGGGCGCCGCCGTCATCTATTGCGCGGTGACGCTGGTCAGTGGCTGACGGATGGGCGCGTTTTGACGAGCCCGAAGTCCTCTAATGCGGCAAGCAATACAACACTTGCCGCAGAAGGCGGTTATCGCGTTGAAAGCACGGTCGGCTTGGTGTTACCGAGATGAATTTGCAACCGGGTAACGGCGTCAGCGATTGGAATGAAGAAGTTGAGGCTTTCGTTCACACCTCCAGTCTGCATCCCCCAGTCGCACACGCCAACAACCAAACCGGATTTGTCGACCAACGGGCCTCCGGAGCTGCCTGGATGGACCGAGACATCGCTTTGAATGAACTTGAAGCCTCTAGTGTCGCGATACGCGCTGACGATGCCACGCGTGACCGTCACGTCGAGTTTGTCCAGAAGCGGGGCGCCGATGGCAAATACTTCGTCCCCGACTTCCGGTGCATCGGCTGAACGGATACTCACTGCGGGAAGATTGCTTTCCGCAAGCTTGATCAGAGCCACATCCCTCGCCGCATCGGTGCGCACGACCTCACCAACAACTTCGCGCTGCGTTGCCAAGCGCACCTTGACCGCGCGTGCTTCCTGAACAACATGTTGATTGGTAATTACGTAGCCGTCCGGACTGATGATGAAGCCGCTGCCATGACCAGTACCCGTCAGCACCGTTACCGAAGCAGCCCGGGCATCACCCATGCTGCTTATGGCAGGGGGCGCGCGCATCTCGATGATCGGCAGCACCGCCTGTACTGCAGTGGCGGACCCAGCGCCCTCTTTACGAGTGACCAGTGCGTGGAACCCCTCGTCGGCAAGCAGGTTCTGAACTGCAATATCGAAGGCGTTGGTCATGAATTCCGGAACACCCCCGGACTGCGAATTCTTTTCGGTCTTGTAAGAGCCCTCTGTCGCCGTCTTGTAGACGACCTTGCGGGCAATGACATCGTAAATCTCCCAATCGACGTGTATAAAAGCACCCCCCTTCATTCCGGAGACGTTTGAGCAGATATTGGCATTGAGCTTGTCGATGCGCCCACCCACCATGAGCTCCGCGCTGGACTCGGACGGATCCGGAAACAGGTTGTCCTGGTTCCCGACTACTGGGTAATTGGCTTTTTGCAGTTCGTCGTGAAATACGCCGGTGAATTCATCATCGGTAACGGTGACCTGTCCGGCGTGCCAGGTAAGGCGGCCGTGCGGTACACAAGCCAATCCCCCCATGAACTTTCCTACATCGTCCCCGCGATGAAGCTGGACTACAACCTTGCGCAGCAGGATGGGCCTGGCATCGGTTCCGGTTGGGACCGTGAGCACAGCCTGCGTCGGTACATCCTGTATAGACCCCGCGGCAGAGCAACCCGCGAGCAATGTCGTAAGAACAGCCAGCAGCAGACTCGCCTTCATCCGAGGCCCCCGAAAAATGAGATTTCTGCGATCGAGTCCCTGATCGATCCGCCGTCCGCCGCCGATGAAATAATTCCCTGGCAGATGGTTTTATTGCGTCGAGTCCGTCCCATGCGGACACGTCAGCATACGATTGAGTATATCCCGCGGAGAGGCATGACCAGTATCCGCGGCTGATCGAGAAGCCACCGTTTGGCGGGACACGAGCCGGGGCGCCCAGGTTGGGTGAATCAGTCCCGTATTCCGACCTTCGGTTTCTCGAACCCCGGCCCGACCCGCTCGCGCAAGCGCGGCGTCGCAAAATCCAGGAAGGCGCGCAGCTTCAGCGGCAGCAGGCGCTGGCTCGGATAGACCAGGCTGATCGGCACCGCCGGCAACTCGTAGTCGCGCAGCACAATGCCCAGCGCGCCGGCAGCGACCGCCGGTGCGATCGGGTACGACATGGTACGGGCAATGCCCAGACCGCCGAGCGCCGCCTCGATCACCGCCTCGGCGGTATTCGCCCGCAGCCGCGGCCGGATCAGCACCGAGCTGCCGATCCGCTCCCGCGCGAAATCCCAGCGGTCACCGGCCGAGAGCGCGTCGAAGGCGATGCAGTCATGCGTCGCTAGGTCCTCGGGCGTCCGCGGCGTGCCGCGCAGGGCGAGATAGGCCGGGCTGGCGAACACCACCAGGTTGGCCGTGCCGATCCGCGTCGCGATCAGGCTGCTGTCGGGCAGCGCGCCGATGCGTACAGCCAGGTCGATGTGATCCTCGATCAGGTTCACCACGCGGTCGGTCATCTGCAGCCGGATGTGGATGTCCGGGTAGGCCTTGAGGAATTCGGTAACCACCGGCACCACGTGTACCCGGCCGAACACCAGCGGCGTGCTGATCACCAGCTCGCCGGTCGGCGCGCGGTATTCGCCGGCGGCGACGCGCTCGGCCTCCACCACGTCTTCCAGGATGCGCTTGCAGGCCGCCACGTAGTTGCGGCCCGCATCGGTCAGGACCAGCTTGCGCCCGCCACGCAGCAGCAGGCGGGTTTTCAGGTGCGCTTCGAGGTCGGAGACCTTGCGGCTGATGGTGGGCAACGGCATGCCCAGCCTGCGCCCGGCGGCGGAAAGGCTGCCGGTCTCCACCGCCTCGAGAAGAATCGACATGGCTTCAAGCCGATCCATATTTGATTCCTTCCATTTTCCGGTAGGGTGATTCTCGAACATACCGGGTAGTTGTCAAGGATGGAAGGGCGTAACTTGCACGCCTTCGGCCTTCCCGGCCAAAAGGATTTCAAGCAACCGCAAGGAGGTAGCCATGTCCAACCCCAACGACACCACAGGCAACCAGGCCGTCCGTTCCAGCGCGCAGAGCGTTGGCGGGCAATCCGGCGTCATCCCCAATTTCCACCACCTCGCTTCCCACGGCCCCGCGGCCCTGGAGAGCTACATCCACCTTTACCTGGAAGGCGCCGCCAAGTCGGAACTCGATACCGCGACCGGCAAGCGCCGCGGCGCCTGATGCGGCACCCGGCCCGTCAGCCGACGGTTCCGGACTGATGTGAATGCAAAAAAGCCCCGGTGCGTTGCCGCACCGGGGCTGATTTTTTACAACGGCAGCTATCCGCCGTTTATCTCAAGCCGGTTTACCAGAGGCTGACGCGCTTCTCCGGCGGCAGGTACATCTTGTCGCCTTCCTTGATGCCGAAAGCTTCATAGAACGAGGGCTGGTTCATTTCCGGCACGGTGCCGCGGACCGCCTGCGGCGAATGCGGATCGGTCTTGATGCGCACCATGATGTCGTTGTCGCGCGCCTTGCCGCGCCACACCTGCGCCCAGCCGCCGTAGAAGCGCTGGTCACCGGTCATACCGTCGATGGTCGGCGCGTCCTTGCCGCCCAGCGACAGCTTGTAGGCTTTGTAGGCGATGGCCATGCCGGAGTTGTCGGCGATGTTCTCGCCCAGGGTCAGCTCGCCGTTGACGTGGTAGCCGGGGATCGGCTCGTAAGCGGCGTACTGCTCCACCAGGGCGTGCGTCTTGCCCTTGAACTTGTCGAGGTCGGCCTGGGTGAACCAGCCCGGCGGGCTCAGCAGGTTGCCGTTGCCGTCGTACTGGCTGCCCTGGTCGTCGAAGCCGTGGCTGATCTCGTGGCCGATGACGGCGCCGATGCCGCCGTAGTTCACCGCATCGTCGGCCTTCGGATTGAAGAACGGCGGCTGCAGGATGGCGGCCGGGAACACGATTTCGTTCATTTCCGGGTTGTAGTAGGCGTTGATCGTCTGCGGTGTCATGCCCCACTCGTCGCGGTCGATCGGCTTGCCCAGCTTGTCGACATTGCGCTGGTACTCGAAGCTCTGCGCGTGGACCACGTCGCCGACCAGGTCACCCTTGGTGATCTGCAGCGCGCTGTAGTCGCGCCACTTCACCGGGTAGCCGATTTTCGGCGTGAACTTGGCCAGCTTGTCCTGCGCCTTCTGCTTGGTTTCCGGGCTCATCCAGTCAAGCGTGTCGATGTCCGCCTTGTAGGCGGCCAGAAGGTTCTTCACCAGCTGGTCCATGCGCGCCTTGGACTCGGGCGGGAAGTACTTGGTCACGTAGATCTTGCCCAGGCCTTCGCCGATGGAGTTCTCCACCACACCGACGCCGCGCTTCCAGCGCGGGCGGTTCTGCGGAATGCCGCGCAGCGCGGTGCCGTAGAAGGCGAAGTGCTCGTCGACGAAGCTCTTGCTCAGGTAGGGCGCGAAGTCGCTCAGCAGGCGCCAGCGGAAGTAGGTCTTCCACACCGGCAGCGGCGTCTTCGCCAGGATCTTGTTGAAGGCGCTGATGTAGCTCGGCTGGCTCACCACGAGGTAGTCGGTCTTGCCTTCCACGCCGCTGGCGGCGAGGTAGGCCTTCCAGTCGTAGCCGGGCGCGAGCGCCGGCAGCTTGGCCAGCTCGACCTTGTTGTAGGCCTTCACCGGATCACGCAGCTCGACCTTGGTCCACTGCGCCTTGGCCAGCTCGGTCTCCAGCGCCACGATGTCCTTGGCGTTCTTCGCCGCGGCCTTGTCGCCGGCCAGGGTCAGCATCTTCTCGACGTGCTGGCCGTACTGGGTGCGCGCCTGCTTCATCTTGTCGTCGTTGAGCAGGTAGTAGTCGCGGTCCGGCATGCCGAGGCCGTCCTGACCCAGGTCGAACACGTACTTGGTCGAATCCTTGGCATCCTGGTGCACGCCAGGGGTGTACGGCGCGCTGACGCCAATCACGTTGAAATGCCCGATCAGGCCGGCGATTTCCTTCTTGTCCTTGAGCGCGTCGATTTTGGCGAACTCGGCGTCCACCGGCTTCAGGCCCTGCTGCTCCAGCGCCGCCTCGTCCATGAAGGTGCCATAGAGGTCGGCGATCTTCTGCTGGTCCGGATCCTTGGCATCGGCGGACTTCTGCAGGTCCTCGACGATGCCGCGCAGCTGCGCCTGCGCATCGTCGCTGAGCTTGTCGAAGGAGCCATAGCGGCCCTTGTCGGCGGGGATCTCGGTCGTGGCCAGCCACTTGCCGTTGACGTGCTTGTAGAAGTCGTCCTGCGCGCGGACACCGTCGTCCACGTATTGCAGGTCGATGCCGGATACCAGGGCGGGGGCGGCGGGCACGGCGGCCTCCGGTTTCGGGGCCTCCGGCGGCTTGCTGCAGCCGGCGACCAGACAGGCGCAGGCTGCGCCCAAAAGCAGTTTATTCATCGCATGCCTCTGAATTTGTCGAAGTTATTTATGGGATGGTGAATACACCAGACGGCCGATCATAACAGGGCGCCCACAGCCCGCCGCCATCACCCGGGGCATAACCCAATGAGACGCCGCATGGCCCGGAAGGGTTTAAACCGAAGCTGCAATCAGCCCGATGGATAGCCAGTAAGTCGACAGGATCAGCGCCTGCGCCCCCCGGTAAGACCCCGCGAACCTGCGCAGCGCCAGCGAGGAGTCCGACACCACGAACAACAGCGCTCCGGCCACCGCCAGCAGCGCCGGCTGTCCTCCCAGCGTCTGCAGGCGCAGCGCCGCCGTCAGCGTCATGCCCAGCAGCACCAGGCAATACAGGGCCACCGGAATGCGCAGGCTGCCGGCGCGCGGCAGCAGCCAGGCGCACAGGCCCAGGCCGTAGATCAGGGGCAACAGCGTCCAGGCCGGCGGCCAAGCCAGGGCCACGCCCTTGAGGAATGCCAGGATGAACCCCACATGAGCCAGCAGGAAGCTGCCCAGGCCGGCGGCGAACCAGCCGTCTCCCTCGAACATCAGGCAGACGTCACCCAGTAGCGACAGCACCAGGGCGGCGGCGACGAGCAGGCGGTAGCCGGCGCCGGACGCCGGCGCGAGGCTCAGCGCCGCGCCCAGGATCAGCGCAGTGGTAAGCGGCTTGAGCAGGTAGAAGGCGGGATGACGCCGCTCTTCCCAGTCGGCGGCAATGGCGAGCAGCGCGGAAATCGCGGCGGCGCAGAACAAGGTGGCTGGTATCATCAAGCCAGCTTATCCGGGCTTGAAAGAAAACGCCCGGCTTGAAGGCCGGGCGTGGCGCGGACGCCAAAATGAGAAGGGCTGTTCTCGTGGGCGCAACCTTACGCGCCCTTTATGAAACATCCATGACGGAGCGCAGCAATGGCACTGGAAAAGATTGTAAAGAGCGACGCCGAATGGCGTGCCCTGCTCACCCCCGAGCAATACCAGGTGACCCGCCACGGCGGCACCGAGTGCGCCTTCACCGGCACCCTGTGGGACGATCATCGCGACGGCGTGTTCAGCTGCATCTGCTGCGGCGCCGCCCTGTTCGATTCGCACAGCAAGTTCGAATCCGGCACCGGCTGGCCCAGCTTCTTCCGCCCGGTCGACGCCGAGTCGGTGGCCTCGCTCGAAGATAACAGCCACGGCATGCGCCGCATCGAGGTGCGCTGCGCCCGCTGCGACGCCCACCTGGGCCACGTCTTCCCCGACGGTCCCAAGCCCACCGGCGCGCGTTACTGCATCAATTCCGCCGCGCTGAATTTCGAAGGCAGAACCAAGCCGTAATGTCATTCTGAGCGCAGCGAAGGATCCGGCCGGATCCTTCGCTGCGCTCGCCACCACCAGCACCGCGAAACGAACCCCATGCGCGTCCACTGGCTGCAACACGCCGACTTCGAAGACCTCGGCTGCATCGCTCCCTGGCTCGCCGACGCCGGCCACACCGTCTCCGGCACGCGTCTCCACGCCGGCGAAACCCCGCCCGACGTCGCCACCTTCGACGCCCTCATCATCATGGGCGGCCCGATGAACATTTACGAATACGCCCAATACCCCTGGCTGCGCGGCGAGAAGGCGCTGATCCGCGCCGCCGTGGACGCCGGCAAGCGCGTGCTGGGCATCTGCCTCGGCGCGCAGCTGCTCGCCGACGTGCTGGGCGGCCCGGTGACGCGCAACGCCGACAGCGAAATCGGCTGGTTCCCGCTGAACCTCAACGCGGCGGGGCGCGCATCGCCTCTGTTCGCCGATCTGCCGGAAACCTTCACCGGCTTCCACTGGCATGGCGACACCTACGCGCTACCGCCCGGCGCCGCCTGCCTGGCGACCAGCGAGGCCTGCGCACAGCAGGCCTTCGCCCTGGGCACTCAAGTGCTGGGCCTGCAATTCCACCTGGAAGTCACCCGCACCAACGCGGAAGAGTGGTTCCGCCACGAGCAACCGCGGCCCGCGCGCTATGTGCAGACGCCGGAGCACATCTTGGCGCAGCGCGACAGCTTCGAGGAAAACAACCGCTGGATGCGCGCAATCCTCGGACGGTTTTTGTAGGGCGGCCCGTGCCCGCCGCCGCTCGGCATGATGATGCGGCGATCGTAGGGCGGCCTGTGGCCGCCGTACACCGCTTGATTGGATGACGCATTGCGGCCACAGGCCGCCCTACGATTTAGGCCCTGGTCGAAAGCTTTTCGCTTTTCTCCATGAGCATCACACCCCAACCGGAACACGCTTGTCAGCGGCGTTGCTGTTGCGCTGCTTGCGCGCCCGCTTGCTGCGCACCGGCTTGCGTCCCAGCTCGCCGACATAACGGTGCAGCGTCTCCGTCGCCTCGGCGCGCCCATCGCGGGCGTGGTCGCCCATGTTGGAGCGGTAGTAGTCGTAGTTGCCCATGAAGCGGTCGATATCGCTCGGCGTCAGCCGGTGGCGGTCGCCGCGCATGCCCACGCCCATGCGCTCGATCATGAAGGCGTTGAGGCGCTGTTCGAATGCCTCTTCCGGCACCGCCAGGATCGGCTTGCCGAAGTGGATGGCCTCGCCGATCAGCTGGTTGCCGGCGGTGGACAGCACCGCCTTGCAGCCGGCGAGATCGCGGATGAAGCCCTCGTTGCTCGGCGCGCGGAAGTCGATGTTCTCCGACTGGCCGCGGAACGGCGTGCCGTACACCACCACCGGCAGGTCGAGCAGGCGCAGCGCGCGGTCGATGTGCGGCAGGTACTGGTGCTCGCCCTTGTTGAAGTAGGCCATCAGGAACTTGCCGTCGCGCGGCTGCACCTTCAGCACTTCCGGCCGCAGCATCGGGCCGACGATGTGCATGTTCGGATAGGCCGGCTCGGCCGGGTAGAAGCTGGAGATGAGGATGCGTTCGGGGATGCCCATCAGCGCGCGGTAGCCGATGGCGTCGCGCATGCCGAGCAGGCGCAGGTCCGGCGGGAAGTGCGGCTTGCAGTAGGCGATGATGCCGACGTGGTCGTAACTGATGCGCGGAATCTTCAGCTTCTGCGCCACGCGATGGGTCCAGGCCTCGGAATCCGAGATCACCAGATCGATGCCGCGTTCGCGGAATTCCTTCTCCACCAGGGCCGAACCGGCGCCGCCGAACAGCAGGTCCGCCATCGGCGAGAAGTTGCGCGACAGGGTGCGCGAGGTCGAATGGCCGCCGCGTTCGTTGTAGGCGTAGCCGATGATGGGGATGCGCACCGTCGGGAATTGTGGCGCCAGCACGTCGTAGGCATCGCCCCCGGCGAACACCGTCACTTCGTGTTCGGCCATCAGCGAAGGCAGTACCGCGCCGCTGCGCATGGCGTGGCCACGCCCGTAGCCCATCACCCCGTATGCGATCCGCATCGTCGCCTCCCCGCGGCGCCGGTGCGCGCCGGTTGTCCTGAACGATGGGATTATCCGGGTCAATTGTGACAAACCGGTGGAACGTCACGGGATTGTCACCCCGCGGAATCCGGCTATGATGGCTTTCAGATCCCTTACAGTTCCCCCATGGACTTCCTGTACAACCCAGACATCTGGGCGGCTTTCCTGACGCTGGCCGGTCTGGAGATCGTGCTCGGCGTCGACAACATCATCTTTCTTTCCATCAGCGCTTCCAAGCTACCGCTGGAGCAACAGCCCCGGGCCCGCACCATCGGCCTGGCCGGCGCCATGCTGACGCGCATCGCCCTGCTGCTGTCGCTGGCTTTCCTGGCGCGGCTCACCGCGCCTTGGGTGACCATCCTCGGCCAGGAGCTGTCCGGCCGCGATTTCATCCTGCTCATCGGCGGCCTGTTCCTGATGGGCAAGAGCACATTGGAAATCCACGAACAGCTGGAAGGCGCCGAAATCGTCGCCGCCGGCGGCACCCCGCGCACCGCCAGCTTCTTCGGCGTCATCACCCAGATCATGATCCTGGACATCGTGTTCTCCCTGGATTCGGTCATCACCGCCGTCGGCATGACGCAGAACATCCCGGTGATGGTCGCCGCGATCGTGGCTGCGGTGATCGTGATGATGTTCTTCGCCGGCACCGTGGCGCGCTTCGTCGACGAGCATCCCACCATCCGTACGCTGGCCCTGGCGTTCCTGATCCTGATCGGCATGTCGCTGGTGGCGGAGAGCTTCGATTTCCATGTGCCGAAGGGCTATATCTACTTCGCCATGGCGTTCTCGGGCGCGGTGGAGATCGTCAACTTGCAGATGCACAAGCGGCGCAAGAGGGCCGCGGCTGCGAAGGCAATCACCGCCAAATAACATCCATCACCCGTCATTCCGGCGAAAGCCGGACAAATGCGTCGGGAACGTATTTGAGCGAGCGCAGCGAGGCCGAAGGCCGAGGCCCATGGATGGGCCGAGCAATCCAGGCTTCGGTGAACCTCGGTGCCGGATGAACTTGCCTTGGATGCCGACGATCTAAACGTAGGATGTGCCGAGCGTAGCGAAGCGCATCAGTCGCTGCCATCCTGCTTTGGCTTTGGCGCTCTGAAACCTCGGCACACATGGCATGCATGGTGAAAAACAGGCTTTTTGCGTGTATCCACAAAGGTAAACCCGTGCAGGTTTCCCACCCCCGGCGCGGTACAATGAGCCGATGCAATTCGAAGCTCCGAATCCCGAAGTAGTAGCACTGGTCGCGGCGCTGAATCCCGCGCAGAAAGAAGCGGTTACAGCCCCCCCGGAACATCGCCTGGTATTGGCGGGCGCGGGCTCCGGCAAGACCCGCGTGCTGACGCACCGCATCGCCTGGCTGATCGCGGTGGAAAACGTCTCGCCGCATTCGATCCTTGCGGTGACCTTCACCAACAAGGCGGCGTCGGAGATGCGTGGGCGCATCGAGTCGCTGATCAACGTGCCGGTGCGCACCATGTGGGTCGGCACCTTTCACGGCATCGCGCACCGCATGTTGCGCCTGCACTGGAAAGAAGCGCGGCTGCCGCAGAATTTCCAGATCCTCGACGCCGACGACCAGCAGCGACTGGTGAAGCGCGTGCTGCGCAGCCTCGACCTGCCCGACGACAAGTGGCCGCCGAAGATGGTCACGGGCTACATCAACGGCCAGAAGGAAGAAGGACGTCGCCCCGAAGCCATGCAGGACCAGGGCGACTACGCCCAGCGCCAGCTGGCGCGGGTCTACAGCGCCTACCAGCAGCAGTGCGAAGCCAATGGGCTGGTCGATTTCGCTGAGCTGCTGCTGCGCGCGCACGAGCTGTGCCGCGACAACGCGCAGATCCAGGCGCATTACCGCAACCGCTTCCGCCATATCCTGGTCGACGAGTTCCAGGACACCAACACCCTCCAATACGCCTGGCTGCGCGTGCTGGCCGGCGATCGCGGCGTGCTGTTCGCGGTGGGCGACGACGACCAGTCGATCTACTCCTGGCGCGGCGCCAAGGTCGAGCACATGATGCGCCTGGGGCACGACTTCACCGGGCTGGAAGTGATCCGCCTGGAGCAGAACTACCGCTCCACCGGCACCATCCTCAAGGCCGCCAACGGCCTCATCTCCAGGAACAACGGCCGCCTCGGCAAGAACCTGTGGACCGAGGACGGCGAGGGTGAGCCGATCCAGCTTTACGCCGCCTTCAACGAATACGACGAGGCCGAGTTCGTCGTCAACAAGATGAAGTCGCACCTCGACGGCCGCTGCCGTTACGTCGATCTGGCGATCCTCTACCGCTCCAACGCGCAGTCGCGCGTGCTGGAAGAGTCGCTGATCCGCAACCGCATCCCTTACCGCATCTACGGCGGCCTGCGCTTCTTCGAGCGCATGGAAGTGAAGGACGCACTGGCCTATCTGCGCCTCACCACCAGCCGCGACGACGACAACAGCTTCGAGCGCGCGGTCAACACGCCGGCGCGCGGCATCGGCGCGACCACGCTCGAGCGGCTGCGCGCACTGGCGCGCGAGCAGGGCACTTCATTGTGGAAAGTGGCGCAAGGCGCCGGCGCGGCCCTCGGCCGCAGCCACGGCAACCTGAAGCAGTTCCTCGACCTGATCGACGGACTGGCCAGGGACATCCAGGACGAGCCGCTGTCGAAGATGATGGAGACGGCGATCGAACGCTCCGGCCTGCGCGAGCATTACAAGAAAGAAAAAGGCGAGCAGGCCGAATCGCGCTTGGAGAACCTGGACGAATTGATCAACGCCGCGCGCGGCTTCGAGCGCCCGGCGGAAGACGAAGGCATCGCGCCGCTCGATTCCTTCCTGGCCCATGCCGCGCTGGAATCGGGCGAGCGCCAGGCCGGCGAGGGCGAGGACTGCGTGCAGCTGATGACGCTGCACTCGGCCAAGGGCCTGGAGTTTCCCATCGTGTTCCTGGTGGGCATGGAGAACGGCCTGTTCCCGCATCAGCGCGCAGTGGAAGAAGGCAGCCTCGAAGAGGAGCGCCGCCTCTGCTACGTCGGCATCACCCGCGCGCGTAAGCAGCTCTACCTGAGTTATGCCGAAGTGCGGCGCGTCCACGGTGTCGAGCAGATCGGCTCGCCCTCGATGTTCGTACGGGAAATCCCGCCCGAGTACATCGTCGAGACCAGGCCCCGTGCCGGCATCCTGCGACCGACCTTCTCCCAGCCCTCGCGCTCCTACGGCTCCGGCGGCGGCTACAGCCCCGGCAGCAACTACCCCAGCCGCGGCGGTTACGACCGCGCGCCTTCGCGCACCGCGACCAGCGCCGCCACCGCCAACGACGTGCCCGGCGGCTACAAGCTCGGCGCGCGCGTGCGCCACGCCAAGTTCGGCGAAGGCACCATCCTCACCTTCGACGGCGACGGCGACCGCATGCGCGTCGAAGTACGCTTCCGCGAGGCCGGCACCAAGTGGCTGATGCTGGCGCAGGCCAAGCTGGAAGCGTTATAAAGCTTCCATGAACAAGGCCGAGTGGATCCTGCTGCTGCTGGTGCTGGGCATCCTGGTGGCACCCTTCGTCACGGTGAAGGCGCTGGCCACCTTCCGCAAGCGCGGCAAGCTGCCGCCGGCGCAGCCGTACAAGAACGACGGCGACGAAGATTAGCCGGATCGTAGCCCGGGAAGCGCGTAGCGCTACCCGGGGTCTTTCATTCTGCGGTGAACCTCCCGGGTAGCGCTACGCGCTTCCCGGGCTACGGGTTGGCGGTGCAACTCAAGCCGCCTTCACCTTCACCAGCATCCCCTTGATGCCGTTGTCGTCGAGCCGCTGCAGGATTTCCTGCGCCTTGCTCAGATTGCCCTGCGGCCCGATGCGCACGCGGAACCAGGTCTCGGCCTGGTCGATCGTCACCTGCTCGATCTTCGACTCCACGCCCAGCAACGCCAGGCTGGCGCGGCTGCGCTCGGCTTCGTCGCGGGTCTTGTAGGCGCCGACCTGGATCAGGTACTGCCCCGGCTCGGCGATTTCCGGCGTGGTGGCCTTGCCGGCCTTGGCCGATGCGGCGGCATCCTCGCGCGGGATCACCACCTCGTAGCTCGGCAGCATTTCGTAGAAGGCGTACTTCGACGGCTGCTTCGGCGGCAGCGGAATCGGCTTCTGCGCCTGCGCCGCGGTGGCGGTCGGCGTGGTGGCGCTGGAGATCAACGGTGAAGTCTTGGCCGGACGATTGATCCACACCCAGCCGGCGGCGCACAGGCCCAGCGACAGGCCGATCACCAGTCCCACCACCAGTCCCGAGTTGCCGCCACCGGACTTGCCGCCACCGCCGCCGCTGCGACGCGCGGCGGCGCCACCGCGTCCGGCATTGCCGCGACCACTGCCGCTGCTGCGGTTCTTGGCGTAATCCTTCGCCATCACATTTTCTCCGGCGCGGACACGCCCAATAGATCGAGGCCGTTGCGCAGTACCTGCTGCGTCGCCACCGCGAGCGCGATACGCGCATTGCGCAGGCCGGCATCGTCCACCAGCATCGGCTGGGTGTTGTAGAAGCCGTGAAAGGCCGCCGCCAGTTCGCGCAGGTATTGCGCCACCAGATGCGTTTCCATCAGTTCAGCCGCGGCTCCGACGATGTCGGGATATTTCACCAACTGCCCGATCAGGCCCAGTTCGGCCGCTTCGGTGAGGTGCGGCAACGCAGCCTTGCCGGTTTCGGGCGTCCATGCCGGCATGCCGCGCTCGCCCAGCTGGCGCAGCACGGCGGCGACGCGTGCGTGCGCGTACTGGATGTAGTACACCGGGTTGTCGTTGGTCTGCGCCCGCGCCAAGTCGATGTCGAACACCAGCTGCGAGTCGGATTTGCGCGCCGCCAGGAAGTAGCGCGTGGCGTCGCGGCCGACCTCGTCGATGAGATCGCGCAGGGTGACGTAGCTGCCCGCGCGCTTGGAGATCTTCACCTCTTCGCCGCCACGCATCACCGTCACCATCTGGTGCAGCACGTATTCGGGCCAGCCTTTGGGGATGCCGATTTCCAGCGCCTGCAAGCCGGCGCGCACGCGCGCGATGGTGCCGTGATGATCGGCACCCTGCTCGTTGACCACGCGCACGTAGCCGCGCTGCCACTTGGCCACGTGGTAGGCCACGTCCGGCAGGAAGTAGGTATAGCCGCCTTCGGACTTGCGCATGACGCGGTCCTTGTCGTCGCCGAAGTCGGTGGTGCGCAGCCACAGCGCGCCGTCCTGCTCGAAGGTGTGGCCGCTCTTCAGCAGCGCTTCCACGGTCTGCTCCACCTTGCCGTCGCTGTAGAGCGAGGACTCGAGGTAGTAGACGTCGAAGTGCACGCCGAAGGCTTTCAGGTCCAGGTCCTGCTCGCGGCGCAGGCAGGCGACGGCGAAGCGGCGGATGGCTTCGAGATCATCCGGATCCTTGGCGCCGGTCACGTCCTGGTCGTCGGCGACGACGGTTTCGCCGGCAAGGTAGGCCTTGGCCACGTCCCTGATGTATTCGCCGCGGTAGCCGTTCTCCGGCCAGCCCGCCTGCTCCGGCTCGACGCCCTTGCAGCGCGCCTGCACCGACAGCGCCAGGTTGGCGATCTGCGCGCCGGCGTCGTTGTAGTAGAACTCGCGGCAGACGTCCCAGCCGGCCGCGGCCAGCAGCCGCGCCAGGCTGTCGCCCACCGCCGCGCCGCGGCCGTGGCCGACATGGAGCGGGCCGGTCGGATTGGCGGAGACGAACTCCACCATCGCCTTCTTCCCCGCGCCATTGTTGTTGCAGCCGTAGGCCGCGCCGGCATCGAGGATGTCGGCGACGATGGACTGGAAGGCGGCGGGCGCCATGAAGAAGTTGATGAAGCCCGGCCCGGCGATCTCCACCTTGGCCAGCAGCGGCGATGCCGGCAGCGCCTGCACCAGTTCCTCGGCGACCTTGCGCGGCGGCTTGCCCAGCGGCTTGGCCAGGGCCAGCGCCAGGTTGGTGGCGAAGTCGCCGTGCTTGCTGTCCTTGGTCGGATCGAGGTTGATCGTCTCCGGCGCGGTCACGGCGGAGCCGGCCAACAGCGTAGCGAGTGCCTGGCGCAGCAGGGCAAGGATCTGGAGTTTCATTCGGATGCGCGGTGCTGCGCGCGATGGTCAGGTTTTGAACTGCGGATTGTACTGCCTGCGTCGCGGCGGCAGGTGCCGGAGCAGCCTAAAACAGATCCGCCGGATCGACGTCCACCGACCAGCGCAGGCGCTTGGCCGCGGGCAGGGTTTCGATGGCGGCGAGCCACTGCTCCAGCAGCCGGTGCAGGGCGGAGCGCGAGGCGCCGCGCAGCAGCAGTTGCGCGCGGTGATAGCCGGCGCGGCGGGCCATGCCGGCGGGCGCCGGGCCGAGTGCTTCGATGCCGGAATTTTCGGGCAGCAGCTCGCGCGCCTGCCGCAGGAAGGCCAGCGCTTCGCCTTCCTGTTGCGCCTCGGCGCGCAGCAGGGCCAGGTAGCCGAACGGCGGCAGGCCGAACTCGCGGCGCTCGCGCAGCAGGGCTTCGCAGAAGGCCGGGTAGCCTTCTTGCACCAATACCCGCAGCAGGGGATGCTCCGGCTGATGTGTCTGCAACAGCACTTCGCCGGGCTGGCCCTTGCGGCCGACGCGGCCGGCTACCTGCGTCACCAGCTGCCCCATCCGTTCCAGGGCGCGGAAATCGCTGCCGTACAAGGCCTGGTCGACGTCGAGCACGCCGGCAAAGCTCAAGCCGGCGAAGTCGTGGCCCTTGGCCAGCACCTGGGTGCCGACCAGGATGTCGATGGCACCGCTGCGCACATCGGCCAGCAGCCGCTCCAGTTCGCCGGCACGGCCCAGGCGGTCGGAATCAAAGCGTTCGATGCGGCGGCCGGGAAAGCGCATGCGCAGGCTGTCTTCCACCCGCTCGGTGCCCTGGCCCACCGGCACCAGCTCGGTGCCGCCACAATCGGGACACGCCAGCGGCATCGGCACGGAATGGCCGCAGTGGTGGCAGATCAGGCGGCGGCGGGCGCGGTGCAGGGTCATCCGCGCATCGCAGTTCGGGCAGGGCGCCACCCAGCCGCAGTCGTGGCACAACAAGGCCGGGGCATAGCCGCGGCGGTTGAGGAACAGCAGGGCCTGGCCGCCGCCGGCGAGATGCCGCTCCGCACCCTCCAGCACCGGCGTGCTGAGTCCGTGCTGCAAGGGCTGGGCGCGCATGTCGATGACGCCGATGCGCGGGCCGGCGGCAGTGAACACGCGCTGCTGCAGGCGCAGATGGCGATAGCGCCCGGCCGCGGCATTGTGGCGGCTCTCCAGCGCCGGGGTGGCGCTACCCAGCACGGCCGGGATGCGCAGGCGCTGCGCCCGGATCAGGGCCAGGTCGCGGGCGGCGTAACGCAGGCCTTCCTGCTGCTTGTAGGAGACGTCGTGCTCCTCGTCGATGATCAGCAGCCCGGGCCGCGCCAGCGGCAGGAACACCGCCGAACGCGTGCCGACGAGCACGTCCACCTCGCCGCGGCGCGCGCGCATCCAGTTGCGCGCCCGCTCGTTGTCGCTGAGGCCGGAGTGGTAGCTGGCGACGCGGGCGCCGAAGCGGCGCTCGAAACGCTCCGCCAACTGCGGCGTCAGGCCGATCTCGGGCGCTAGCACCAGCACCTGCTTGCCAGCCGCGAGGGCATCGGCAGTCAGTTGCAGGTAAATCTCGGTCTTGCCGCTGCCGGTGACGCCCTCCAACAACGTCGCCGCATAGCCGGGCGACGCGGCGCGCAGGGCCTCCAGCGCGGCGGTCTGCTCGGCGGTCAGCGGCGGCGGCGTTTCCAGCATGCGCAGCTCCGCGCCGCCGGCCGCCGCGACCTGCTCGACCCAGCCCCGCTCCAGCGCGCGGCGGATGGCGGCGGCCGCCTTGGGCTGCGCTTCCAGCAGGGTGGCGCGCGACAGCGCGCCTTCACCCAGCTTTTCCAGCACCGCCCGCAGCGCCGCCGAGCGTGCCGGCAAGTCAGGCAGCGCGGCGGTGCCGGCGGCGGTCAGGCTGAGCAGGGTCGGCGCGGTGGTCGAAGGCGCGGCCTTGCCGTGGCGTAGCGGTCCCGGCAAGGCCGTGGCCAGCACCTCGCCCAGCGGATGGTGGTAGTAATCGGCGGCCCAGCGGCACAGGGCCAGCAGCTCGGCGTCGAGCAGGGGCGTATCGTCCAGTACCGCCGTCACCGGCCGGCATTCGAACTCCGGCTCCGCCACCTCGCGGGGCGCTTCCAGCACCACGCCGATCTGCTCGCGCCGCCCGAACGGCACCCGCACCCGCATGCCCGGCAGCAGCCTGCCAGGCTCGATTTCGCCCAGGGCGTAATCGAAGGTACGCCGCAGCGGTACGGGGATGGCGACGCTGACCAGCTTCACGGAAGCCTTGTGGATAATTGTGTGGACAGAAAGCCACGATGCGGCGGCGTACGCAGGGAGACAAAATCGGGCCGAACTTGTTTCATAAATATAACAATATACAAATCATTAGCTTGCAAGACACTTTAAAAGATAGTTGTGCGCCGGCTCTTGACCCCGGTCAAATCACGCGTTCCCCGCCCCATGTGCATAAAAACGGTGCAGCACGCCATTTTCCCTCGCCGCAGCAATAGTGCGGAATGACCTAATGGCGCGGTTTCCGCCCCGAAACGCTCCCGGAGAGCGGCGTTCAGCCGCCCGCGATGCTGCCGTCGAGCCGCGTCTTGCGGGTGTGCAGCATACGCCGCTGGGTGCGGCCGATCAGCCCGATCCAGGCCGGCGAGAGCAGCAGGGTGGCGGAGATCACCGCGATCACCAGTTGATACTCGAAATTGGTGATCAACCCGCTTTGCACCCCCACCGCGGCCAGCACGAAGGAGAACTCGCCGATTTGCGCCAGGTGGGCGCCGGCGTAGATCGAGTAGCGCCAGGGGTCGCCCAGGGCATGGAAGATCAGGGCGTTGATGGCGGTGTTGCCGAGCAGCACCGCCAAGGCGATGAAACCGACCAGCATGGCGTGCTCCACCACGAAATCCAGGCTGACCAGCAACCCGACCGAAACGAAGAACACCGCCACGAACACCACCCGGAACGGCTCCATCCGGTCCGCCACCCACTCGGTCTCTCGCGCGGCGCCGACCAGCATGCCGGCGAGGAAGGCGCCCAGGCTGGCCGACAGCTCGAAACCTTCCGCCAGCAGGGCGAAGCCCAGGCACAGGGCGAAGGCGACGAAGATCTGCAGTTCGCGGTCGCCGCGCAGCTTCTCGCTGAACGGCAGGCGCAGGTTCTTGCCCCACACGATCCAGGACAGCAGGGCCAGCGCCAGGGCGCCGCCGACCAGTTGCAGGGCGATGGTCTCGCCGCTGATGCCGTCGTTGCCGAAGAAGTCGATCACGATCAGCATCGGGATCACCGCCAGGTCTTGCGCCAGCAGCACGCCGAGCGCGTCCTTGCCGATCTTGGCCTCGGTCTGGCCGGTTTCGCGCAGATAGTTCAGCACCAGGGCCGTGCTCGACAGGCTGACCACGAAGCCCAGCAGGATGATGCGCGAGTGGCCCCAGCCCAGCCACCAGCCGAGCAGCCAGATGGCGCCGACGCTGGCACCGATCTGCACCGCGGTGCCGATGAAGGTGATGCGCCAGCGGGTCAGCAGGTCGCGCGGATTGTTCTCCATGCCGATGAAGAACAGCAGCAGCAGCACGCCGAATTCGCCGATGCGCGACAGGGTGGCGCGCTCGGTCAGCAGCGCCAGGCCGTGCGGGCCGAGCAGGATGCCGGCGGCCAGGTACCCCACCACATGCGGCTGGCGCAAGGCGCGCGAGATGAAGGCCACGCCCAGGATTCCCAGGATCGCGGCCACGATCTTCAGCATGAAGGGGTCGTAATGCATAAAATATCGCTGTAATTACCTAATCTTAGTGTGCGCAGGCGGGTTGGCGTTCCCTTTGATCCGAACCTGCCTGACGAACGCGCGCCGTCCTACCGGATTCCATGTCCTCCACTGCCTCCGCCAGCGTCCGTTATGCCCTGCCCGGCCTGGTGCTCGGCGCGGTGCTGATCGGCCTGGCGCCGATCTTCGTGCGCCTGGCCGGGGTCGGCCCGACCGCGGCGGCGTTCTGGCGCGTGTTCCTGGCGCTGCCGGTGCTGTACCTGCTGCAACGGGCCACCACCAGCACGGCCTCACGCGGCGATCAGGCACGCAAGGGCGGCAGCACCCTGATCCTGTGGCTGGCGGGGCTGGCCTTCGCCGGCGACCTGGCGGTGTGGCACCAGTCGATCCATCTCACCTCGATCGCCAATTCCACCCTGCTCACCAACCTGGCGCCGGTGTTCCTGACCCTGGTGCTGCATTTCGGCTTTGGCCAGCGCCATGCGCCGCGCTTCTGGCTGGGGCTGGTGTTGGCACTGGTGGGCGCGGTGGTGCTGCTCGCCGGCAGCCTGCGCATCGGGCCGGAGACCGTGCTGGGCGATCTCTGCGCCATCGTCACCGCCATGTTCTACGCGGCGTATCAGTTGCTGGTCAGCCGCGGCCGGCAGAATTTCTCCGCGCTGGACGTGATGCTGCGCAGCTCGGCCGGCGCCGCCGTGGTGCTGCTGGTCATCACCATCGCCACCGGCGAGCCGTTCTGGCCGCGCGATGCGCATTCCTGGGCGATCCTGGCGGCGCTGGCGGTGATTTCCCACGTCGGCGGCCAGGGCCTGATCGCCTGGGCCATGGCCCATCTGCCGGCCTCGTTCTCCTCGGTCACCCTGCTGGTGCAGCCCATCGCCGCCACCATCTTCGCCTGGCTGATCCTGAGCGAAGGCTTCGGCCCGCAGCAGGTGCTGGGCGGGGTGATCGTGATGGCCGGCATCCTGCTGTGCCGCTTCGCCATGCCGGCGCAGAATCCGCAGGTGGAGGCGGAGAAGGCCGGGGCCTGAGGTTTAGCCGGTGCCGACGCCGCCGGGCACGTTGTAGTCGAAGCATTTCTGCTCGACCCGTTCGCTCATGCGCCAGCCCTGCGCCGTGCGGGTGAACTTGTCGTGGTACCAGAGGCCGAGGAACATTACCTGGCTCTTGCCTTCGCCCAGTTTTATCTGCATCGGGTTGAAGCAGATGATGGTGGAGCTGGCGCGGTCGCCGTCGATCTTCAGCGCGGCGTTGCTGACCATGTGGAAGTAGTTGGGAAATTTCGGCAATACCTCCGATAGCCAGGCCTTGATCTCCGGGTAGCGGCCGTCGATGCCGCCCATGGCGCGGTAATCGATGTAGGCGTCGGGGGTGAAGATCGCATCGAGCAGGTCGAAGTTCTTGCTGTCGATGGCGGTGGCGTAGTCGGTGAACAGTTGCTGGATTTCCAGGCGGTCGGAAATCTGCTGCAGGCTCAACATGGGGCTCCTCCGGATGTTTTTGCTTGTCGGAGCAGCATGTGCATTCGGCGGGGGCGGGGCTTCGTCCGTTTGAGGCAGTGGCATCCAGCCGTTTCCGACGCAAGACCGGGCGCCAGACAGCGGCCGCAATGCGTTACGCTTACGGGTACACATTGAGCGAGACCGCATGATGATGCCGGTGCTGTCGATCCAGAACCTGTCCAAGAGCTACGCCTCGGGCCTGCAAGCGCTGAAGGGTGTGAACCTGGAAATCCGCAAGGGCGAGATCTTTGCCCTGCTCGGGCCTAATGGGGCCGGCAAGACCACGCTGATCAGCATTGTCTGCGGCATCGTCACCGCCAGCGAAGGGGTGGTCATCGCCGACGGCCACGACATCGTGCGCGATTACCGCCCGGCGCGGACCAAGATCGGGCTGGTGCCGCAGGAACTGGCGACCGACACCTTCGAGACGGTTTGGGCAACAGTGAACTTCAGCCGCGGCCTGTTCGGGCGGGCGCCGGATTCGGTGCACATCGAGCGGGTGCTGCGCGACCTGTCGCTGTGGGAGAAGCGCAAGGACCGCATCATGACCCTGTCCGGCGGCATGAAGCGGCGCGTGATGATCGCCAAGGCGCTGGCGCACGAGCCGGAGATCCTGTTCCTCGACGAACCCACCGCCGGCGTTGACGTGGAGCTGCGCCGCGACATGTGGGCGCTAGTGCGCGGTCTGCGCGAGAAGGGCGTGACCATCATCCTGACCACGCACTACATCGAGGAAGCCGAGGAGATGGCCGACCGCATCGGCGTGATCAGCAAGGGCGAGCTGATCCTGGTGGAAGACAAGGCGACGCTGATGAAGAAGCTGGGCAAGAAACAACTGACCCTGCAGTTGCAGGAGCCGATGGACGCGATCCCCGCGGCGCTGGGTCAGTGGCAGCTGGTGCTGAAAGCCAACGGCAACGAACTGGAATACAGTTTCGATACCGGCGAGGACCACACCGAGATTCCGGCCCTGCTGCGGCGCATGAGCGAGCTGGGTATCGCCTTCAAGGACCTCAACACCCGGCAGAGTTCGCTGGAAGACATCTTCGTCAGCCTGGTCACCACACGCAAGGGAGCGGCGGCATGAGCTGGCTCGACTTCAACCGGCGCGGCGTCTGGGCCATCTACCACTTCGAGATGGCGCGCTTCCGCCGCACCCTGCTGCAAAGCCTGGTCACGCCGGTGATGACCACCTCGCTGTACTTCGTGGTGTTCGGCTCGGCCATCGGCTCGCGCATGACCCAGGTCGGCGGTGTGCCCTACGCCGCCTTCATCGTGCCCGGCCTGATCATGCTGTCGCTGTTCACCGAGAGCCTGTCCAATGCCTCGTTCGGCATCTACTTCCCCAAGTTCACCGGCACCATCTACGAGCTGCTGTCGGCGCCGGTGTCGTCGCTGGAAATCGTGCTGGCCTACGTCGGCGCCGCGGCGAGCAAATCGATTCTGCTCGGCCTGATCATCCTGGCCACCGCCTCGCTGTTCGTGCCGCTGCACATCCTGCATCCGTTCTGGATGCTCGCCTTCCTGCTGCTGACCGCCGCGACGTTCAGCCTGTTCGGCTTCGTCATCGGCATCTGGGCCAAGGGCTTCGAACACCTGCAATTCATCCCGATGCTGATCGTCACGCCCCTGACCTTCCTCGGCGGCGCCTTCTACTCCATCGACATGCTGCCCCCCGCCTGGCGCACCGTGACCCTGTTCAACCCGGTGGTGTACCTGATCAGCGGCTTCCGCTGGGC
>JAQGNS010000003.1 GCA_028291705.1 Nevskia sp. | reverse complement strand
CGCCCCGGCTCCAGGCAGAAGGAGCGAAAAGGAACGACATGCCCAGCGCATTGCTCAACGCCGCGCTCGAAGCCGCGGAAGCGGCCTCCACCCTGATCCGCAAGGCCTACCGCGGCAATTTCCAGGTCAGCTACAAGGCCGACGCCAGCCCGGTGACCGAGGTCGATATTGCCGCCGAGGGGGCGATCAAGGCGGTGCTGAAGACCCACTTTCCGTCCCACGGCTTCTACGGCGAGGAACTGGGCCGGGAAACCGGCGATGCCGAACACCTCTGGCTGATCGATCCCATCGACGGCACCAAGGCTTTCGTCCGCGGCTATCCCCTGTTCTCGGTGCAGATCGCGCTGATGCGGCGCGGCGAGCTGGTGCTGGGCGTGTCCTCGGCGCCGTGCTGGAACGGCGGCATCGGCGAGACGGCCTGGGCCGAGAAAGGCCAGGGTGCCTGGCTCGACGGCGAGCGCCTGCGCGTGTCGGACAACACCGACCTGGCCAAGGCCACGCTCTCCACCGGCAACCTCGCGCGGCTGGCCCGCAGCGAGGCCTGGGCCCGGCTCGGCGGCCTGATTCCGCGCCTGCACCGCATTCGCGGCTACGGCGATTTCCTGCATTACCACTGGCTCGCGGCGAACAAGCTCGACGCGGTGATCGAGTCCGACGTCAACATCCTCGACATCGCCGCCTGCAGCGTCATTGTCCACGAGGCCGGCGGCAAGTTCACCGACCTGCAGGGCGCGCCCCTGGGTCTGGACACCACCAGCGTGCTGGCGGCCACGCCCGCTCTGCACGGCCAGTTGTTGCAGGAGCTGCGCTACACACCGCCGGCGTAATCAATACATAAAAACCGAGGAGAGAAGCAGATGAGTACCCCGTTCGATTTCAGCGGCAAGACCGTCTTCATCGCCGGCGGCACCAGCGGCATCAACCTCGGCGTGGCCCATGCCTTCGCCAAGGCCGGCGCCAGGCTCGCGGTGATCTCGCGCAAGCAGGACAAGGTCGATGCCGCGGTGGCGGCGCTGAAGACCCACGGTGGCGAGGCCACCGGCTTCGCGGTCGATGTGCGCGACTACGCGGCGGTGGAAGCCGCCTTCAAGGAAACCCAGTCCCGCCTCGGCGCCATCGACGTGCTGATTTCCGGCGCCGCCGGCAACTTCCCCTCGCCGGCGCTGGGCATCTCGCCCAACGGCTTCAAATCGGTGGTCGACATCGACCTGCTCGGCACCTTCCACGTGCTGCGCTCGGCCTATCCGTATCTCAACAAGCCCGGCGCCTCCATCGTCAACATCTCCGCGCCGCAGGCCTACATTCCGATGGAGTTCCAGATGCACGTCTGCGCCGCCAAGGCCGGCGTCGACATGGTGACGCGCGTCGCCGCGATGGAATGGGCCGCCGCCGGCGTGCGCATCAACTCGGTCACCCCGGGCCCCATCGACGGCACCGAAGGCATGAACCGCTTGGCGCCGAACGAAGCCACCCGCAAGCTGGTGGCCGAGAGCGTGCCGCTGGGCCACTTCGGCAGCACCGACGACATCGCCAACGCCTGCCTGTGGCTGAGCAGCCCCTATGCGCGCTACGTCACCGGCGTGGTGCTGCCGGTGGACGGCGGCTGGTCGCTCGGCGGCCTCAGCGTGTCCAGCGCCGGCATGAAGAAAGCCTTCACCGCAGCCGGTTGATCGATCGGGTGAGTGCGCCCGAACCTGATCAGGCGCACCCGGCAGCAGACCGACCATGAAAAAAGCGCCGGACGGGTTCCCCTCCGGCGCTCGAATTTTGCCACCACGCAGCCTTTAGACCAGCGCCACGTCCTCGGCCTGCGGGCCTTTCTGTCCTTCTACCACGCTGAATTGGACCTCCTGTCCTTCCTGTAGTGTGCGGAAACCTTCACCGCGAATCTGCTTGAAGTGCACGAACACGTCGTTGCCGGCGCCACGCTGGATGAAGCCGTAGCCCTTGGCGTTGTCGAACCACTTCACCGTCCCCGTTTCACGATTAGACATAAAGCCAAAACTTCCTCTTGCCGATAGCGACAAACAGACATGATGTGGAGGCCCGATAACGGTCCCTGCCGCGCCGTCGACGGAACCCCCTTCCGGCAATTTACCGCTTTTTTTTAGGCAAGGCGATGGGCTGTGACAACGCAAGCAGGCGCGCGGAAGCGGTCCTATCGAACGCGCAGGAATACCAGTATTCGGCTTGCCGCGATGGGTAGTACGGAATAGCGCCGGACGCCGGCGCAAGGTGCCGGCTCAGCGCTGCAGTTCGGCGCGATCCGAGGCTTCCACGAAATGGCAGGCGGCGTAATGCTCAACGCCGACCCGGCGCAGACTGGGGATCGAGGCGACGCAGGCCGACTCCATCAGCGGGCAGCGCGTATGGAAGACGCAGCCCATCGGCGGATGCGCCGGGCTGGGCAGATCGCCGGAGGGCGGCTTGCGCTTCTTCTTTTTCTTGCCGTCCGCCTCGACGACTGGCGTCGCTTCGGCGGCCGACGGCGCGGCCGCCATCAGCGCGCGGGTATACGGATGCTTGGGCGTGCCGAACAGGTCGGCGGCGCCGGCCTGCTCCATCACCTTGCCCAGATACATCACCAGCACCCGGTCGCACAGGTAGCGCACGATGGCCAGGTCGTGGGCGATGAAGATCAGGGTCAGGCCGTATTCCTGGCGCAGCTCCACCAGCAGGTTGACGATCTGCGCCCGCACCGACACATCGAGCGCGGAGACCGCTTCGTCGCAGATCAGCACCTTGGGCTTGACGATCAGCGCGCGGGCAATGCCGATACGCTGCGCCTGGCCGCCGGAGAATTCGTGCGGATGGCGGTCGACGATATCGCGCGACAGGCCTACCCGCTCCAGCATCTGCGCCACGCGCTGCGCATGCTCGGACGCCGGAATCTCCGGGCACAGCTCGCGCAGCGGCTCGGCCACGATCTGGCCCACCGTCATCTTCGGATTGAGGCTGGCCAGCGGATCCTGGAACACCATCTGCAACTCGCGCCGCAGCGGCCGCCAATCCTTCTTCGACAGGTTCGCCAGTTCGCGGCCGGCATAGCGGATCGAGCCCGAGGTCGGCGTCTCCAGGCCGATCAGCGCCCGTGCCAGCGAAGACTTGCCGCAGCCGGATTCGCCGACGATACCCAGCGTCTCCCCGGCGCGCAGATCCAGGTGCAGGTCGTCCACCGCGCGGATCTCCCCCTTGCGCTGCCACGGCAGGATACCGCGCGGCTGGAAGTAGACCTTGAGGTGGCGAACCGAAAGGATGGGGGAGAGCTGCGAGGAAGGGAGCGACATAGAAGCGTATTTTGCCAGAAGCGCGGGCCCGTACCCGCCCCGTATCCGCGAATCAGTGCTGCGCGCGGGCCTTTTCGCGATGTGCCCGCGCCTGGTCGAGGATGGTGCAGACCTGCTCCACCCCGTCCAGCAGGCGCGGCGTGGCGCGTGCCAACAGGTTGGCGTCGACCGCATAGAGGTTGCCGGTGCGCGCCGCCGGGGCTCCCGCCAGGCGGGCCCAGTAGTCACGGATCGCCTGCGCGTTCTCCTCGCCGCCGTAGAGCACCGCCTCGGGCCGGGCCGCCAGCATGGCCTCCGCACTGACCGGCGCCGCCAGCCGCGGCAGGTCGGCGAAGACGTTGACGCCGCCGCACAGGGCCATGGCCTCGCTGATCGGGCTGTCGCGGTTGATGGTGTAGGCCGGGGCCGTTTCGATCTGGTAGACCGTGCGGATCGGCGCGGCCCCGCGCCAGCGCGCGCGCAGCTGCGCCAGGCGCGCGCGGTAGGCCTGTGCGGCCTGGTGCGCGGCATCGACGCTGCCGAGCAGCGCCCCGGTTTCTTCCAGCGCCGCCGCCACGTCCTCCAGCCCGCGCACCCGCAATGGCTCCACCCGCAGGCCGAGGCCGCGCAGCCGCGCCACGGTTTCCGGCGCCGTGCCGCCGTCCCAGGCCAGCACCAGGTCCGGCTTCAGGCCCAGCACCGCTTCCAGGTTCACCGTGGCGGCGTCGCTGACCTGCGGCAGATCCTTCACCTGCGCCGGGTAATCGCTGTAGGCCGACACGCCCACCAGCCGGCCGCAGGCGCCGACGGCGCAGACCAGCTCGGTCAGGTGCGGCGCCAGCGTCACCACCCGCTGCGGCGGAGCCCCGGCATGCGCCAGGCTGGACGACAGGGTCAGGAACAGCGCGGCCAAGCCGCGCCGGAACAGATGCGGCTTCATGCGATCCAGATGCCGGCGGTAAACAGCGCGGCCAGCGCCAGCAGGATCAGCAGCGCGCGCTGCTGCATGCGCAGCACCTCGGCCAGCGCCGAGTCCAGGGAAGACGCCACCACCGGACCGCCGCCGTCCTCCCAGTCCAGGGCCGCGCTGGCCACGGTGGCGAGCACGTTCCAGGTCTGCCGCTTCCAGTCCGGGTGCGGCCCCAGCTGGCGCCAGTCGGCGATGGCGTCATCCATGCTGCCGGCCAAGGCGAACAGCACCGCGGTCAGCCGCACCGGCACCCAGGCCAGGACGGCATGGAGTTGCGCCGCGCTGCGTCCCGCCGGGCTGTCCGCGTCCGCGATCAGCACCGGCAGGCGGCTGGCCAGGCGGTACAACACTGCCCCGGTCGGACCGGCGGCGAGGAACCACCACAGTGTGCCGAACAGGCGCTCGTGTGACTGGATGAACAATGCGCCGAGCAAGCTGCGATGGTCAGCGTCCGGCTCCGGCCCCATCTGCAGCGTGCAGCTCAGGCGCTGCACCGTCTCGCTGTCGCCGGCGGCGCGCGCGGCGCGCAACTTCTGCACGTCGTCGGCCAGGTCGCGCGGCCCCAGGCACAGGAACAGCAGCAGCGCCTGGAACGGCAGCTTGAAAAATTCGTTGTGGATCTCGCGCTGGATCAGCAACACCGCCAGGGTCGGCAGCAGCACCAGCAGCGGCGGCATCCACCCCGCTTGCCAGAACCCCGGCGCCGGCAGCAGTCGCTGCAGGAAGGCCCAGATCTCGCGGCGGTTGGCGGAATCGCGATAGGGCGAGAACAGGCGTTCGGCGCCCAGGGCCAGCAGCATCGCCAATAGTTTCATGTCGCGGCCAGGCCGGCGCGAAAACGCGCCCAGTCGAAATGCGGGCCGGGATCGGTCTTGCGTACCGGGGCGATGTCGCTGTGGCCGACGATGCGCCGCGGCGTGATCGCCGGGTAGTGCGGCAGCAGCGCCTGCGTGGCCGCGATCAGCGTGGCGTACTGCGCATCGCTGAAGGACTGTGTATCGCAGCCTTCCAGCTCGATGCCGATGGAGAAATCGTTGCAACGCACGCGCTCCTCGAAGCGCGATTCGCCAGCATGCCAGGCGCGGCGATCGAACGGCACGTACTGGGTGATGGCGCCGTCGCGGAAGATGCAGGCGTGGGCTGAAACGCGCCGGGTGTGGATCGCGGCGAAGTAGGGGTGCGCCGCCGGGTCGAGGCGGTTGAGGAACAGGTCGTCGATCCAGTGCCCGCCAAACTGATCCGGCGGCAGCGAGATGGCGTGGATCACCAGCAGCGAGATGTCGGCGGGGTCGGGCCGCTCGTCATGGTTGGGAGAAGCCAGGAAGGTGGCGCCGTCGAGGCGGTGCCCCGGGCCGAGCGTCAGGCACGGAACGCCTGCCTCGGTGGCGCGGTCAGAGGGGCTCGCCTGCGCGTTCAAGTGCAAGCCCCTACACTGGCGACAACAATAACGGAGTCTTCATGCGCTTCATTGTCCCATTCGCGGCAGCATTTTGCCTGTCCGCCTGCGCCGCCCAGCCTGCCCAGTCCTCCACCGCAGCCGCCGATGCCCCTCTCGCAGCAAAGGCCGCGGCCATGCCGGACATCGACATCCCCTACCAGCGCTTCGTCCTGCCCAACGGCCTCACCGTGCTGGTGCACGAGGACCACAAGACGCCGGTGGTGGCGCTCAACGTCTGGTACCACGTCGGCTCCAAGAACGAGCCGGCCGGCCGCCACGGCTTCGCCCACCTGTTCGAGCACCTGATGTTCGAAGGCTCGCAGCACTTCGACAAGGATTACTTCCAGGTGCTGGAACCCGCCGGCGCCACCGACATGAACGGCACCACCAACGTCGACCGCACCAACTATTTCGAGACGGTACCGACCTCGGCGCTGGACCGCGCGCTGTGGCTGGAGTCCGACCGCATGGGCTACATGGCCCAGTCCATCACCCAGGCCAAGCTCGATCAGCAGCGCGGCGTGGTGGAGAACGAGAAGCGCCAGGACGAGAACCAGCCCTACGGCGCGGTGGGCGACCTCATCGCCGAGCAGACCTATCCACCCGGCCATCCCTATTCCTGGACCACCATCGGCAGCGAGGCCGACCTGAACGCCGCCACCCTGGCCGACGTGAAGAAGTGGTTCGGCACCTATTACGGCCCCAACAACGCCGTGCTGGCCATCGCCGGCGACGTCGATACCGCCGCCATCAAGGCCAAGGTGGAACACTACTTCGGCGACCTGCCGCCGGGACCGCCGGTGGCGCACGTGCAGAGCTGGCCGGCGCCGATGCAGGGCGACAAGCGCATGAGCATCGTCGACCGCGTGCCGCTGCCGCGCGTCTACATGGTGTGGAACGTTCCCGGCGACGGTGAGCGTGACAACGTGCTGCTGCAGACCATGGCCGAGGTGCTCGGCGGCGGCAAGGACAGCCGCCTGTACCAGCGCCTGGTCTATCGCGATCAGATCGCCACCGAAGTCGAGGCGGACGTCGACGGCAACGAGATCGGCGGCCAGCTGCAGATCGTCGCCACGGTCAAGCCGGGCGGCGACCTCGGCGTGGTGGAAAAGGCCATCCGCGAGGAACTGGACCGCATCCGCCGCGACGGCCCCACCGCAGAAGAGCTGGACCGCATCGACACCGGCACCTACGCCGGCATGGTGCACGGCCTGGACAAGGTCGGCGGCTCCGGCGGCAAGGCCGGCCTGCTCGCCGCCAACCAGACCTTTCATGACGATCCTGCGCACTACCGCATCGAACTGGGCTACCAGCGCGACGCCACCCCGGCCGATGTGCGCGACGCCACACAGCGCTGGGTGACCCAGGGCAGCTTCACCCTGGAAGTGCAGCCGCAGGATGACTTCAAGGCTGCCGCCGCCGGTGCCGACCGCAGCAAGCTGCCGGCCCCGTCCGAGACGCCGGCGCTGAAGCTGCCGCCGCTGCAACACGACACATTGTCCAACGGCCTCAAGCTGATCCTGGCCGAGCGCCACAACATTCCGGCCCTCAACTTCAGCCTGCTGTTCAACGCCGGCCGCGCCGCCGATGCGGGCGTCAAGTCCGGCACCGCCGCGCTGACGCTGGACATGCTCGACGAGGGCGCCGGCAAACTCGGCTCGCCGGAAATCGCCCGGCGTGAGGCCGAACTCGGCGCCAGCATCGGCTCAGCCAACAACCGCGACGTCTCCCTCATCGGCCTGTCGGCCATCACGCCGAAGCTGGCCGACTCGCTCGAGCTGTACGCCACCCTGGTGACCCAGCCGACCTTCCCCGAGGCCGAACTGGCGCGCGTCAAGCAACGCCTGCTGGCGGCCATCGTGCAGGAGAAGTCCGAGCCCTTCGGCATGGCGCGGCGGGTGCTGTCGCGGCAGCTGTTCGGCGAAGGCCATCCCTATGCCTACGCCGGCCTCGGCTTGCCTGCCGACGTCAAGGCCATCACCCGCGAAGATCTCAGCGGCTTCCAGCAGAAGTGGTTGCGGCCCGACAACGCCACCCTGGTGGTGGTGGGTGACACCACCCTGGCGCAGATCAAGCCGCTGCTGGAACAGAAGTTCGGCGGCTGGCATGCGCCGGCCACGCCGCTGCCGGTGAAGAACACCGTGGCGCCGCCGCGCCACGATGCGCAGCGCGTGTTCCTGATCGACAAGCCGGGCTCGGCGCAGTCGCTGATCCTCGCCGCCAACCTGGCGCCGCCGGCAGCCGACCCGGACCAGGAGGCGATGCACACGGTCAACACCGCCCTCGGCGGCATGTTCGACTCGCGCCTCAACTTCAATCTGCGCGAGACCAAGCACTGGAGCTACGGCGCCAATTCCAGCCTGCTGGAGGCGCGTGACCCGCAGGTCTACCTGGCCTACGCCAATGTCGAGCAGCCGCACACCGCCGATTCCATGCACGAGATGCACAAGGAGCTGGCGGACGTGCTCGGTTCGCGGCCGCTGCTGCCGGCCGAAATCGACATGGCCAAGCAGGCCCAGGTGCGTTCGCTGCCGGGCGGCTTCGAAAGCATCGGCGAAGTTGCCGGAGCGGTCGGCCACCTGGTCGAGTTCGGCCTGCCGGACGACTACTGGAACGCCTACGTGCCGCGCGTCGAGGCACTCACCGCGCCGCAGCTGAAGGCGGCCGCGGTGAAGCTGGTGAAGCCGGAGGAACTGACCTGGGTGGTGGTCGGCGATCTGTCCAAGATCGAAGCGCCGGTGCGCGCGCTCAAGCTCGGCGAAGTGCGGGTGCTGGATTCGGACGGCAAGCAGCTGCGCTGAAGCTATCCCCGCCCTGCATCCCTTGATTGGGCGCAGGGCGGTGTGGCAATCACCCCGCGAACCTTAGTGGTCGCTGGTATCGCCCAGGGGACGGGTGAAGGTGAACTTGGCGGGCTGTGCCACCAGGCGGTTGGCCGGTCCGGAAACGTCGCCGGACAGCAGCTCGAACGGCAGCCCGACCACGAACACGGCGGTGCCGAGCAAGGTACCGACCAGGCTCAGCGGACGCAGGATCACCACGTCCATGAGGATGGCGCCGGAAGAGGGCGTGGCGTCGTTCTCGCTGCTGAAGCTGGCATTGGGGCCATCCTCCGCGACGGCGGAGGCGGAAGCCGCGAGCAGCACGGCGGCAGCGGCGAAGCTGAAAACCCTGGATTTTGCGGACATGGCGAACCGCCCCTTTTGCTGTATACCCCGGATTGAGGAGACTAGGCGCGAGGTATAGTCCTGTCAATATCAGAAACACCTTGAAACATGCTTGGCATCGTCCTGTACCAGCCCGAAATTCCGCCCAATACCGGCAACATCATCCGGCTCTGCGCCAACAGCGGCGCGCGCCTGCATCTGGTGCGGCCCCTCGGATTCAGCCTCGACGACGCGCAGCTGCGCCGCGCCGGGCTCGATTACCACGAGTACGCGGAGCTGAAGGTTTACGACAGCCTCGACGAGGTACGGGCGGCGATGCCGGAAGCGCGCTGGCTGGCTTTCAGCACCCGCGGCCGCACCCGCTACGATGCGGTGCGCTACCGCCCCGACGACCTCTTGCTGTACGGGCCGGAGACGCGCGGCCTGCCCGCCGAACTGCTCGACGCCCTGCCGCCGGAGCAGCGCCTGTACCTGCCACAGCGTCCCGGCGTGCGCAGCCTGAACCTGTCCAACGCCGTGGCGGTGACGGTCTATGAAGCCTGGCGGCAACTCGGTTACGAAGGCAGTGCGCCGCGGGACTGAGCGGGCGGCACCGGGTTCAATGTGTTCCGGTGGTTCCCGGCGGCAGGGCCATCGCCCGCCACGCTTCCTTGAGGCTGCGTGCACGGCCCAACTCGCGGAACAGCGCGCCCCATTCGTGAAAGGCGATCTTCAGCGGGTTGAAGGTGCTGATGTTTTTGGTGAGGCCATAGCGCACCGCTTCGCCTTCTGGCTCGAAGCTGCCGAACAGCCGATCCCAGACGATGAAGATGCCGCCGTAGTTGCGGTCCAGGTAGCGCGGATTGGAGCCGTGGTGCACGCGGTGGTGTGAGGGCGTGTTGAGCAGCCATTCCAGCGGTCCCAGGCTGCGCACCGTCTCGGTGTGCACGAAGAACTGATAGATCAGGCTGATCGACATCTGGATCAGCACCGCCGCCGGGTGGAAGCCGAGCAGCGGCAGCGGCAGCCAGAACCAGTAGCCGGTGATCGCCTCGGTCCAGGGCTGGCGCAGGGCCACGGCCAGATTGAAGCGCTGGCTGGAATGGTGATTGACGTGGGTGCACCAGAGCAGGCGGATGCGGTGATGGCAGCGGTGGAACCAGTAGTAGCAGAAATCGTCGCCCACCAGCAGCAGCGCCCAGCTCCACCAGGCGCTCATCGGCAGTTCGAACAGGTGAAATTGGTACACCAGGGTGTACAGCCACAGCCAGAAGAACTTCAGCGGCGCGGCGATGATGACGTTGCCCAGGCCCATCGCCAGGCAGGCCAGCGTGTCCTTCTTCTCGTAGATGTCGTGCTGTTTCTTCCAGGCCCAGAACAGTTCGGCGCCGAGCGAGGCGACGAACACCGGGATGAACCAGAGGATGATGTCGTCCATGGAGCAGCGCTGGCCTGAAGGCTCTGATAGTGGGGCGGGGTAGCCGCGACGCCGTATCTTTCCGCTTGCGCCGCTCCGCGGCAACTAGCTCTAAAGCACTAACCGGCTTCCGCCCGCAGGGGCCGCTCGGCCAGCCGTTGCAGCGCCTCCACCGGCGTCACCGCGCCGGAAATCACCGCGCCGGCCATCTCCAGCAGCGGCAGCTCCACGTCCAGCTTCTGCGCCAGGCGCAGCACTTCCGGCGCGGCACGTACACCCTCGACCACGCCTTCGATCGCCGCCTGGGCCTCTTCCGATTTCTTGCCCTGGCCCAGCATCAGGCCATAGCGGCGGTTGCGCGACTGGTTGTCGGTGCAGGTCAGCACCAGGTCGCCCAGGCCGGCCAGGCCCATCAGCGTCTCCGATTGCGCGCCGAGGGCGGCGCCGAGGCGGCGGATCTCGTTGAGGCCGCGGGTGATCATCGCCGCGCGGGTATTGGCCCCCAGGCCCAGGCCGTCGGCGATGCCCACCGCGATGGCCAGCACGTTCTTCGCCGCGCCGCCGATCTCCACCCCGATCACGTCGCTGGAGGTATAGGCGCGGAAGCCGTCGCCGTGGAATGCCGCCGCCAGCCGCATGGCGAAGTCCGCATCGGTGGAGGCCACGGTCACCGCGGTCGGCAGGCCCAGCCCGAGCTCCTTGGCGAAGGTCGGACCGGACACGACGGCAATGGCGTGCGTGTCGCCGAGCACATCGGCGATCACCTCATGCGCCAGCCGCCCGCTGCCCGGCTCCAGGCCCTTGCAGGCGCAGGCGATGCCCTGCTCCGGCCGCACCAGCGGCTTCAGGCGTTCGCAGGTCTCGCGCAATGCCGGGCTCGGCGTGGAAATCAGCAGGTCGCCGCTGTGGCGCACCGCCTCGGCCAGGTTGGCGGTGGCGGTAAGCTGCGCCGGGAAGGCGCAGCCGCGCAGGTAGCGCGGGTTCTCGCGGGATTCCTGCAGCGTTGCCATGACCGTAGCGTCGCGCCCCCACAGAAAGGTGGGTGCGCCGCGCCGCGACAGCTGTATTGCCAGCGCCGTCCCGAAAGCACCCGCACCCAGCACCGTGATCGGCTTGTGCTCGCTCACGGTGGCCGTACCTTACTGGACGGTGGCGCCGGCGTTGTTGCCGGCGGTCACGGCCTGTTCGCGCGCGCGCGTCAGGTGTTCCATGTAAAGCGCTTCGAAATTGATCGGCTGCAGCAGGACCGGCGGGAAGCCGCTGCGCTGAATCAGGTCCGCCACTGCTTCGCGGGCGAAGGGGAAGATCACGCCGGGGCAATAACCGGCGAGGATCGCCTGGATGTCTTCGTTGGCAGTGATTCCGATCAGCTGGAAAATGCCGCCCTGGTGCACTTCCACCAGGAAGCCGGTTTCCTCACCCAGCTTGGCGGTGACGGTGACCGTCAGCATCACCTGGTGCACGCCGTCGCCGAGCGGAGTGGTGGCGGTGCCGACCTGCACGTCCAGCTGCGGATTCCACTGGCGCGTGAACACCTGCGGCGCCAACGGCACTTCCACCGAAGCATCCTTGAGGTAGATCCGCTGCAGCGCAATCTGGCGGGCGGGCGGCGGGGTGGAAATTTCTTCTGACATGGGATTACCGGGGTTCTGATCGAAAAGATGAGGTTGAAGGGAGAATCGTAAGTCGAATCCGCGGCAGTTTGACGAAATCCGTCGCGGCGCGCCGGCCGGCGGATTCAGGAATCCTGCAGCAGCGGGTCGAGCTGTCCGGCCCGGTCCAGGGCGGCCAGGTCGTCGTAGCCGCCGACATGGCGGTCGCCGACGAAAATCTGCGGCACGGTACGGCGACCGCCGGAGCGCTGCAACATCTCGCCGCGCCGGTCGCAGTCCACGTCCACCAGCACTTCCTCGTAAGTCACGCCCTTGTTCGACAGCAGGCGCTTGGCCATCATGCAGTAAGGACAGATGCGCGTGCTGTAGACGAGGACGGGCTTCATCGCGGAATCGGCAGGCCTATTTGACCGTCACCGGCAGGTTGCTGCCGAGCCAGCCGTTGATGCCGCCGCGCAGCGGGTAGACCTCGGTATAGCCGAGCTTGCGCAGCTTGGCCGCCGCTTCGCCCGCGACACTGCCGAGCGCGCAGTACAGCAGCACCGGCTTGCTCTTGTCCTTGCCCAGCTCGCCGGCGCGCTCTCCCAGCTTGTCCACCGGCAGGTTGAGGGCGTTGAGCAGGTGCCCTTTCTTGTAGTCGCCGACCGGGCGCAGATCAACCACCACCGCCTCGCGGTCGTTGATCAGGCGCACCGCCTGCAGCGGCCCCAGCTTCAGGCCGCCGGTGAGGGCGCCATGCACTTCGTTGGCGATGAACAGCAGCAGCGCGGCGCCGAAGCCGGCGAACAGGTAGAGATGGTGGTTAAAAAATTCGAGTAGCTGTGACATCGGTGTCCGTGGTGAACGTCTGCAACGTGGCTCAAGCCTGAAGATAGGGGCGTTCCGGCCCGGAATCCAGTTTCCCCGATCCCGGCGGCCGCCCTCCGTTTGCCGCCACCCGCCGCCGCTTGCGGGTTCCACTATCATTATCGCACCCGCCGCATGATCCCGAAAAGCCGACAATCCGCCCTGTTCCTGGCCGCCGCCCTG
>JAQGNS010000001.1 GCA_028291705.1 Nevskia sp. | reverse complement strand
TTCTTGTCCCAGCCCAGGTCCTCGGCGCGCGGCTTCTTCAGCGCAAACACCACCGGCGACAGCATGATCTTCTCGGAAGCGGCGATCTTGGCCGAGGCGTTGAGGTGCACGTAGAACCCGCTGGCCGGCCAGGCGAAGTCGGCGGCGCTGGCGCCGCTGTTGCGCAGGCGGTCGGCCATCTCCACGGTGCCGACGTAGTCGAAGCGGATCTTGTGGCCGACGGCCGCTTCCATCGGCTTTTGCAGGAAGCCCAGGTCCTGCAGGCCGTTGCTGGCCATGATGACCAGCTCGTCGCCGCTCTGCGCTCCGCCGCCACGCGAGGGGGCCGTACGTCCGCAGCTGCCAAAGACCGCCAGGATGATGCAGCAGGCCAGGCCCAGCCACGCCGGTCCGCGCCCGCTCTGCGTGGGCCAGGAAAAGAATCTGCGAAACGGGGAAGGTGAAGGCATCGCGCCGCGAAGAGCTAACGGGTTGCGCGAGTTTACACGCCGGGCGGTACCTGTAAATAAATGTGACTTCGGGGTGCCACGGTGGCGTCAACCGACGCCGCCGCGGGGTGCCGCGCAGCCGGCCTCAGAGTCCTGTGGCGTGCAGGGCGTTGCCGGCCGCGATGGGGTCGTTGGTCTGGCCGAAGACTTCCAGCCAGCGCTCGTAGGAGTACATCTTGCCCTCCTTCCAGGGGTGGTAGCCGGGGACGTAGTACGCCAGGTAATGCGGGATCACCGGCAGGTACAGGCCGCCCGGCTTGTACAGCCACCACAGGCCCTTGAACCAGAGGCCGGCGCGCTGGCGCCAGCCAAAGCCGTCCACCTTGAACATATGGTTCATGATCAGGAAGGTGTGCAGCGGGAAGATCAGCGAGACGTACAGCATGGTGAAGATGCGCATGAAGTAGCTGGCCTTGGCTACCTTGGTCAGCACGTCGTAGGCCACCGCCTTGTGCTCGATCTCTTCCACCGCGTGCCAGGCGTACATGGCGCGGATGCGCGGGTCGGCGTCTTCCATCACTTCGCGGCGGTGGAAGAAGCTGTGGGCCATGATCGCGGTCATGTGCTCGGCGGCCGCGGTCTGTCCCAGGGTGAAAGTGCGCGGCATGATCTTGCGGATGCGGCCGAGGATGCGCTTCATCTGGTCCTCGATGCCCTCGACGCCGACGCCCTGGGCCTTGAGGCGGTTGTTGAACTGGGTGTGCACCATGCCGTGCTGGCCTTCCTGGCGCATGAAGTCCTTCACTTCCTGATTCAGCACCGGGTCGGTGATCTGGTCGCGGTAGTCGCGCACGCAGGTGATGAAGAACTTCTCGCCTTCCGGGAACAGGGTGGACATGGCGTCGAAGAAGCGGGTCTTGAACGGATCGCCGCCGAGCCAGTACTTGGGAATGTCCCCGTCCAGGCCGAAATCGAGGCCCTGGCGGGGCACGATTTCATAGTGCGAAAGTTTTGGGGTCTGGCCTGCCGGTTCCATGTCGTCTTCCTCGAACGCCTGTTTCTAGTAAGGCCACTGTAGGTGGGCGGCGGGCGGGCGGCTATGACCGGGGGCGACGTGAGGGAACATTTCGCGACAGGCGAAAAAACCCTGCCGAATCAGCCGCCAAGCGGCTGCTTTTAAAGCTTTTCCGGCTTCTTGCGAAAGCTGCTGGGGGAGATGCCGGCCCAGCGGGTGAAGGCGCGGGTGAAGCTGCGGCGGTCGGAGAAGCCGAGGCGTTCGCTGATGGCCTCGATGCTCAGTTCGCCGTTTTCCAGCCACGCGGCGGCGCTGCGGAAGCGGGCGCGGGACTGGAGTTCGGCGTAGCCCTGCCCTTCTTCCTGGAGGCGCCGTTGCAGGGTGCGCGGATGCAGGGACAGAGCCTCGGCCATGCGCTCGATGCCCTGGCCCAGCAGCTCGGGACGGGCGGCGAAGGTCTGCTCGATCAGGGCGACGATGGCGCCGGTGGCCGGATTTTTGGGCAAGGCGGTGAGCTGGCGCTGCACTCGGTATTCGGCCTGCCGGTGCAGGGCCGGGAAAGCGCCTTCCAGCGGCACGTCGAGCAAGCTGCGGTCGAACACCAGGGCCTGCTGCGGCTGGCCGAAGCGCACCTCGATGCCGAAGTACTTGTCGTACTCGGCGGCGTACGGCGGTGCGGCGTGCTGCAGGCACAGGCAGGCAAAGCGGATACGCTCGCCCAGCAGAGTGCGGCCGAATTTGTAGATGGAGGCGAAGGTGGTTTCGGTGAAGTACGGCGCGGGCGTGTTGTCGGCGCCGAACTCCAGCAGCAGCCAGGCTTCGTCGCCCCGCTCTTCCAGGCGCACATTGAGGGCGGGATTGATCAGTTCGCGCACCCAGTCGAAGACCCGCAGGGTGTCGCGCAGGGTGGAGCTGGTGGCGAGGAAGGTGCCGATGTCCGGCATGTACTCGAAGGCGAAGCTCTCGCCGAGCACGAAGGGAAAGTGGTGGTTCTTGGCCCGCGCCACGCACTCGGCCATCACCTGCTGCAACTGCATCGGGTTGACAGTGGTGCTTTCGAGGTGGATCAGGTCGGTGTCGATGCCGTTGTGGCGGAAGATCGGCTCGATGTTGAAGCCGCAGTGCGCCGCCGCCTTGATCCAGTTGGGCAAGGTGAGGAAGGGAATCGGCGCGGTGTAAGGCGGGCGGCTCATGCGCGCAGTATGCCGCAGCGCGGTAGCGGCGCACGCGGGCAAGGCGGATTGTACGCGTGCTTGTTTCCGCCTTCGGCGCGGGGTTCAATACGGCGGCATGAACAAACCCTCCCAGGATTCACCCTCCGCGCACCTCGGTCCTGACATCCTGCCGGGTGGGCGCAGCCGCATCCCGGGCACCGAGCCGCTGCGGCGGCGCATCGAGATGGCGATCTTCGGATTGACGTCCGGTGCCGGGGCGCCGCGCTTGAATTTCCTGGAGCCGGCAGGCGATCCGGGCTTGTTCGGGCCGGACTCTGTGTGCTGGCGGGTGCACGGGGACTTCACCATCATGATGGTGGGCGGGGTCTGCGCGCTGCTGTTGCAGATGCTGCACCCGCTGGCGCTGGCCGGGGTATGGGACCACTCCAATTTTCGCGAGGACATCCTCGGGCGGTTGCGGCGCACCTCCGCTTTCGTCGGCGGCACCACCTTCGCCGGGCGGCGCGATGCGGAGATGTTGATCGAGCGGGTGCGGCGCATTCATTTGCGGGTGACGGGCACCACGGCCGACGGCAGCGCCTACGCGGCGAGCGATCCGGGACTGCTGACCTGGGTGCATGTGGCGGAGCACTCCAGCTTCCTGTGTTCCTACCAGCGCTATGCGGTGAAGAAGCTGAGCGAGGCGGAGCAGGATCGCTATTACACGGAGACTTCGCTGGTAGCGGAGATGCTGGGGGCGCGGGATGTGCCGAAGTCGCGGGCCGAGATAGAGGAATACCTGCGCCGCATGCGACCGCAGCTCGACTATTCGGAGCGGGCCCGCGAGGTGCGCCGCATCCTGTTCAGCACACCGGCGCCGAATGCGGCGATCAAGCCGTTCAGCCGACTGTTCCTGGAAGCCGGGGAAGATCTGCTGCCTGACTGGGCGCAGGAGATGATGGGGGTGCAAGGCGGCGAGTTGGCGCGGCAGGTACTGCTGCGACCGGCGGTGCGGGCGATGGCGCCGACCTTCCGCTGGGCGCTGCGCAACGGGGCGGCAGCGCGGGCCAGGTTGCGGATGGGGCCGGCGGGCGGCTGAGCGGCTCCCCGGATTCCGTTTCACTGCATCCGGGCTACGCAGGGAGGGGCGGACTGGTCATGCCGATAGGACCCCGATTTTGTAGTCCCGCGCACCACCGTGTACCGCGGGTTTTTGCCCCGAAAACACCATGCGTGCCATGCGTGCCAAGGGTTTTTGTTGGCACGCATGCGGCGAGCGTGAAATGTACCGGGGCTGAAATCCCCGATTTTCGAGGCCCGGATTTCGCCTCGTTTGGTCCGGGCCAGGTTCACCGCGCCCCTTGATTGGCCGGAATAGAGGCAAGCATTCTGTTGGTGCAGAATTGCAGGGGTACGCCCTTCCCTCTCCAGCTTTTTGCCAGGATGGCTCATGAATTCCGAATCACAGCAGGTGCAGGTTTTTTTTGACCCGGTCAGCCCGTATGTGTGGCTGGCTTTCAGGGAGATCGGCGCCTTGCAGGCGGCGGGGCTGGTGGTGGACTGCCGGCCGGTGCTGTTCGCGGGGCTGCTGAATGCGCATGGGCAGAAGGGGCCGGCGGAGATTCCGGCGAAGCGGGCTTATGTGTTCGGGGATGTACTGCGGGTGGCGGCGCAGAAGGGTTATGCGTTCAAGGGGCCGCCTTCGCATCCCTTCAATCCGCTGCGGGCGTTGCGGATGTGTATTGCCATCGACCAGGCGGACGAGCGCTTGAAGTTTGCGCAGGCGCTGTTGGAAGGCTGCTGGGAGCTTGGCGAGGACTTGAGTGAGCGGCAGACGCTGGAGCGGATCGCGGAGCGTTGCGGGCTGGATGGGCCGCAGCTCAACGCGGCGGCGGAGCGGCCGGAGATCAAGGCCCGGCTGATGGAGGCGACGGCTGCGGCGATCAAGGCGGGGGTGTTCGGGGTGCCGACCTTTTGTTTCAAAGGTGAGTTGTTCTGGGGTGGGGACCGGATGGGGACGCTGCTTTGGCGGTTGCAGCATCCGGGGCGTGAGGATGAGTTGTTGCAGGATTTTTTGATGCGGGGGGCTTCGGCGCAGCGTTAGCTTTTTGACAAGCTTGGGCGCGACGAGGGCAGCTGTGCGGCATTGGGTTGGCCCTGCATACGGCGGAATGCGCTTCGCTTATTCCGCCCTACTTTGCGTGTGCGCTGACGGCACCTTTAACCTCGCGGCAATCAGGGTTCCAGCACCAGCAGGCGGAATGAGTTGGGGACGATGAGGCCGTGGGGGTTGGGCTTCTCCGGAGTGGGCGGTGGTGGCGGCCCGAAATCAGCGGTGGGCATGAAGAGGCGGTGGGTCTTGGGATCGACTGCCATGGTGCGGGCGCCGGGTTCGGTCTTCACGCTTTGCACCAGGGAAAACTTGTCGGGGCTGTCTTCGTGGACGACGGTCAGGGTGCCGTCGCCGTTGGAGGCGAAGGCGAGCCTGCGGCCGGGGTCGAACTTGGCGGCGTCGTTGCCGGCGCCGATGGGGAAGGTCGCCAGGATCTTGCCGTTGTCCGCATCCAGCACCAGCAGCGAGCGGCTGTGGGTGGGGACGAAGAGGCGGCGGGTGGCGGGGTCCATGGCCATGCCGGACGGCTCCTGGTGCGGCGCCAGGGACCAGGTGGAAATGACTTTCATCGCACGGGCGTCGATGGCGATGACGGTGGCCTTGTCTTCCAGGGCGTCGTAGATCATGCCTTTGCCGTCCACGGCGAAGAACTCGGTGCGGCCGTCGACTTCGATGGTGGAGAGCACCGCGCCGGTCCTGGCGTCGAACACGGTGATGTTGCGGCCGGTGGAGTTGAAGCTGAACACGCGCTGGGTGACGGGCTCGAAGGCGATCTGGTTGGGCCGCTTGCCGGTGGCTTTCCACTTGGCGACGGGCTTGAGGGTATCGAGCTCGAACACACCCACACTGTCTTCGGCGCCGTTGGCGGTGTAGCCGCGGTTCAGCTCGCGCGCGATGGCGACGCCGCCCATGCCGGGGGAATCCGGCACGTCGCCGATCACCTTGAGCGTATCCATGTCCACCACCACGACGTGGTTGCCGTGGGTGACGTAGAGCCGGCGGCTGACCGGATCGGGCTCGAGATAGTCCCAACCTGTGTCGCCGCCCACGTGGATCCTGGACACGATCTGGTATTCGGCGTGGGCGGATGCGATGGCCAGCCAGAGGGACAGGACCGATGCGCCGAAGAAGCAGAGGGAGCCGAACACTTTCATTGCGAATCATCCAATGAGCAGGCGCCGGTCAAGCGGGGATTGCGTGCAACAAGCCGGACCCGCCGCAGGGGCGCTTGCTGATGAGACGGACGCCGGAGGGAGCGCCCTACCCCTGGGCTACCCGAAAAACATTACGGATAAGGCAGGAAGGCAGTGGGCCGGGTTGGCGGGTGGGATGCATTGCGCCGAATGAATGCGGGGCTGATCCGGCGCCGCCGGCCAGGCGATGGCGCGGCGGTCCCGGATTCCGCTTTGCTGCATCCGGGCTACGTTCGGGCTACGTTGCTGATCTGCCTTCGGTGAAGACTACGCGGTGAACGGCGGGTCGCGGACCCGCCCTACGGGTTGTATGTTTGCAAGCTTCGCCGGGATTGCGAATCAAAAGCGGCGCGCGGTATGTTCTGCATCGGGGAATACCTATAAATCGAATACCGGGGATCGAGTGTCATGAAGAGATGCGTTATCGCCTTGTCATTGGTTTTGTCTTCGTGCGCGAGTGAATGGCAGGTTCTGGATGGCCATCGCAATGAGGGGACCATCGACATGTCCTACCTGCCCCGCTTGTTCAAAGGCGCGCCTGATGAACAGCAGGCCATCGCCCTGGCCACCGAGAAATGCAACGGCTGGGGATACGGGGCTGCAACGGAGCTGAATATCCCGATCAAGTTCCGCAATTGGGGAAACAGCGGGCACGACCGGGTGATACAGAAATATCAGTGCACCATTACGCAAGGGGCGCCGCCGCTTTCGAATAGTGGGAAAGACTGATTCTTCATGCAGCGCATTGCGCCCTACTTGAGGGCTGATCCGCTTTCGGCGAAATGTTCGCGGTGAACGGCGGGTCGCGGACCCGCCCTACTTTCCGGAGAAGTAATCCCACTGCGCTTGCGTGGCATCGATGTTTTGCGAGGTGGTGCCGTCGAGGATGGTGGTGAGGGTCACTTCGGAGCCGGGCCAGGTGTGGCCGCCGTTGACGATCTGGTAGAGGATGGCGCCGCAGCCGGGCATGCGGTGTTCGACGACGCTGGTGCCGTCGCTCACCAGGCCGGGCAAGGTAGTGGCGGTTTCGGTGCCGTTGCAGCTTTCGTTCTGCTCCCACTGGGCAAGGGTGGTTTCTTCGGGCTGGAGGGCGCCCATGCCGTTGTAGGGGACTTCGACGTCGTTGGTGCCGTCGAAAATCATGCGCTTGCCGGGGGTGGCGGTGGTGCAGCTCGTCGTGTTGAGCTGGGCGGCGGCGACCATGCCGAAGCCCACCAGCATTTGCGGTTTGGTGCAGGCGAAGAGGTCGGCTTCGAAGCCGCCTTCGGAATAGCCGGTCATGGAGACCTTGGCGGCGTCCACCGGCAGGTTGGTGGTGGCGTCGGTGATGACGTCGCTGAGGAAGTCGATGTCCGTTTGCTGGTTGCCCGCACCGCTGAGGGGCACACCGTTGATCCAGCTCACACCTTCATGCGCCGGAAAGGCCAGGACCATGCCCTTGCTGGCATGCAGCCCGGCCTGGATGAGGTTGGCCATGAAGGGCGGATTGCCGCCGAGGTAGTCGAGCACGATCATCAGCGGGGCCGGGCCCGTGGGCTCCGAGTCCGGAACCACATAAAGCACTGTGCGGTGATCGACGGTGCGGATGAAGGCCTGGGAGCCGGCGGGCAGATTGAGGATGGAAGGCGCGGCCGAGCCGGAGAAGCTGCGCGCGACGCTGCCGGCGGAGAGATCGGCGCTGGATGGGGAGGAATCGCCTGAGCCACCACAGGCGGAGACAGCCAACAACAGGGCGGCGCCGAGCGGTGCCGCCAACATTCTTGCAAGCATTCTTCAAGGTATCCCGGAAAACATCGACCCCCTGCGGCGTGTGGTCCGCCGCTAGGTGGATTTACCAGCGCAAGAAGCGGGCCGGGTGCTGGATGCGGCGGGGAAACGGCGGATTTTCCGCCTGGGGACTGGATCAGAGCCATTATGAACGGCTTGGTGCTGGAGGTGTCCAACCCCTGCAATACCCACCTTTTTTCCGGAATCTTCTATTGAAGTTCAAAGTCGGGTTTTACCGCAGAGGGGACCTCACCCGGGCGTCGCTGATCGCGGAA
>JAQGNS010000610.1 GCA_028291705.1 Nevskia sp. | reverse complement strand
CCGCCGCCGCGGCCGCACCGGCTAGAAAACCCAGCGAGACACGCCGCACTGGGCCGATGCAGGCAACACCCCCAAACCAGGAGATCACATTCATGACTCAGAACACCCGAAGGCAGCCGTACCGCCTTGCCGTGGTGGCGCTCGTCGCCGCTTCGACTTTGGCCGCCGCGCTGCCGGCACAGGCCGACCGTTACCACGGCCGGCCGGACTACCGTGGACGTCCGGATTACCACGGTCGCGACTATCGCGGTCGCGGTGGTGGTGGCGGCAACGGACTGATCGTCGGCGCCCTGCTCGGCGCGGTTGCCGGTGCGGCCATCATCGGCGCCACCCAGCCGCCGCCCGCGGTGGTCTATTCGGCACCGCCCCCGCCGCCGCCGCCGGCCGTGGTGTATTACCCCAACAGCTATCCCGGCAGTTACCCGCCTGGCTACTAGGCCGCAAGCAACAGGCTTAGACTGTTGCCGCCGGCACATAAGAAACTGAACACAACCCCTTCGATCCAAACATCAACTCCGGGACTACCAATATGAAAATCACTTTCCGCAAGGCCGCAGCCCCCGCGCTGCTGACGCTCGCCCTCCTCTCCAGCGCCGCCTGGGCCCAGGACACCACCGCTCCGGCCGCGCCCGCCAAGAAGGCGGGCCACGCCCAGAAGCATGAGGACTTCGTCGAGAAGCGCATCAGCGATCTGCACACCCAGCTGAAGATCACCGATCAGCAGTCGACGCAGTGGGCGGCCTTCGCCGACACCATGCGCGACAACGCCAAGAAGACCGATGAAGCGCTGAAGGACCGCTCGCAGAAGATCGCGACGCTCAACGCCGACGACGCCATGAAGTCCTACGCCGCCCTGGCCCAGATGCACGCCGACAACATGCAGAAGATGGTCACTGCCTTCACCAGCCTCTACGGCGTGCTCTCCGACGAGCAGAAGCAGACCGCCGACGTGGTGTTCCGCAACCAGGCCGAGAAGAAGCACCACGGCGGTAAGCACAAAGGGGCCGCCCCGGCTGCCGACGCTGCCGCGCCCGCTGCGAAGTAAAGATGTATCGTCCAGTTCCGCCGGCGTGTCCGGCGGAACTGGGCTTTTGCAGTACAGCCGCCGCCCAATCGATGGTCAGGGGGCGCCTCGAGCCTGATCTAACCGCGCCTGATCACGCCATTTCGCGATCGTGATTGGCCCACCGCGAACTGGGTCGAAGACGAAGATGGTCTTGCTGTCGGCAGCGACGTAAAAGTCTTGCCAATGTTCCAATCGTTCCGGCCGGTCAGCGTACACGGGAACATCCCAGTAGCATTTTCCCGCTATTACATCCTGTTTATAAGGTCCCATGCCGTAAGCAACAGGGAAAGTGTGACCAGACTTCCACGCGCGAAATTCAGGAAGTTGGTTTACCCGTTCGACGGCTTGTTCAAACGAACCGACTGTCTTTGAGTGCAGATCACAGAATGGCGCGCCGTGTGCCACACCGACGATCGCGATGGTTAGAGCCGTAAATACCTTGTGTGTAGGCATTTGAATCCATTGTCCAGGCTGAGCCGCGTGGCTTTTTTTGACCGAATCGGCCGGGGGTTTAAAACCCGATCGGGCACTAGCGAAGCTTCTTTTTCTGAGCCAGGCGCAACGAGTAAATGCAAATGCCGACTACCAGCGCAAGACTTAGATATTCGACGTGTAGAGCGGAAAAGCTGATTTTTGCGACGCCCCAGATTAAATAGCCGCCAAAAAACAGAATCGTGACCTTGCGAAGCATGAACAGGAACAGCCCGCCCAAGAAAAACAACGCCGGGAAAAGAACCCCTATGAGGGCATGAACGGGCGAGACGAGACCGCTACTAATTTGCTCCAGGTAATGAATCCTCGACATCTCAACGAGAACGGCAACCATTTGAAGCGACGCCCAGGCAAAAATAATCCAGACAGGTACGGGGCGACGCTGAAACCAACTTTGATGTTGAGTAGCAACTGCCGAAGGAGCAATTGGTGGCGTTGTTACGGTCTCTATCTCTTGCTCTGTAAGCATTGTGTTCCCCTTGCGAACGCTGATTAGAAAAGGTGCTGGTAATTAAGTCCAGCCCGTTCAATCCCCCGGAGCCGGATCCTTGTCGAACACCTTCGTACCCACCGGCAACTGGACCCAAGGGTGCCTACGGCAGTCGTAGACGGAAACCTGGGGCGCGGGAAAATCGGGATCGGCAAATGCCCCGACGGCAACGCTTACGCCACCCTCCTCGCCTTCTTCGGTGTGGAAGACGGTCGTCCCGCAGACCGGGCAGAACCTGAATCTGAACCGGCCCCCCTGGTCCCCGGAACGGACGTATTCCGTGGCGGTTCCGAAGACCTTGAACGGCTCGGAGAAGCTGGCCAGGGCCGCGAAGACGCTGCCGGTCCTTTGCTGGCAGGCGAGGCAGTGGCAAATGCCGACGCCCCGCGGCTCACCTTCGACTTGAATGCGTAGTTGTCCGCAGAAGCAGGAGGCTGTACGGGAAGACATGAGTGGCCTCGTTGGATGACTTTTCGGAAAGGCTTAAAGCGCTGGAATCGACTTTCGCAAATAAACCGAGCCCGGACCTATTTAAAGCCATAACGCCATTTAAATCCACGGGCTGGATTTGCCTTCGCCCTCGCCCGGGCGCAGCGGCATTGCGAGGTTCTTTCAATAATCCAGTACTTTTCAGTACGGTTGTTTAATCCCTTCATCTCTTCCTGCCGAGTCATCAATCCTTGACCACCGAACATTACGGAAAATCAATAAATAGTCTTAATTGACCCCGGTCAAGGTAGCGCCGAATTGGCGCCTCTAGAATCCAGCCTGAATAAATAAAGGCTTTCACCAGCCTGTATTAATAAAAACCCTGCTGGAGGCAGGGAGATGTTTATCCGGTCATCTTTTGACCCGGATGACGTATGAATTTTCCAAAAGTATCCGAAGGTGAGCTTTGCGCGGGCAATCGCGCGCTGTGGTCTTGCGCAATAACTATTAATCAAGAGTCACGGAGGGGAACATGAGAGCGGTCGAAGGGGCTCTCGCCGTTTAGGGGCACCTGCTTGCGCGGCCCTGTTCTGACCGGGCCATCGTCGTCGCCGCGACGTTCGATCCGGATATCCGTGGTTTATCCGCATCCATGCAATTACGATCGTCATATATTTAATAAGACACTTCAAATAGCCCGCTTCAAAAAAGGCACGGCGCAACGCCGGGCGAAAAGCTGACTGTTGGCAAAATTTGGGGAAGACGAACATGAAAAGAGTATGGATGGCGCTTACCTTTGCGTCTGGAACGGTCGTGGCAGGCAATGCAGTCGCAGACGGTGCTTCTGAAATAGATATTCTGAAGCAGCAAATGGCAATTCAGCAGCAGCAAATGCAGGAAATGGCGGCGTCGCAAAAAGCCTTGCAGGCCAAGCTCGATGCGCTGGCGGCGGCAACCCCGGCCGCGACCCTACCGAAAGAGGAAGCGCCCGCCTCAAGATCTGCCCTGGTGGTACCGACGCCAGGCGCCGGCGGGCATACCTTGAGTGCACGCGTTCTCGGCGCAGATGTCTCGCTGTATGGCTTCGTCGATGTGTCCGTCGACTCGGCCAATAATGGCAAGCAGCACGTCTACGAAGTATCCAGCAACGAATCCTTCCTCGGCGTGCGCGGTGGCAAAGACCTGGGCTCCACCGGAGTCCGGGCGGTGTTCCAGATCGAAACCCTGGCCGAAGTTTCCGGGACACCGGGCGCAGGCAGCTCCCTCGGCTCGCGCAACTCCTTCGGCGGCTTCGAAACCCGTTACGGCAGCTTGCTGGCCGGCAAGTACGATACGCCCTATAAGGCTTCGACGGCGCTGATGGATCCCTTCGCCGGCAGTGTTGGCGACTACAACTCCATCATGGGCAATACCGCCGGTGAAGGGCGCGCCGAGTTCGACTATCGCATGCCGCACTCGATTTTCTATTTGTCACCCAATGTCTACGGGTTCACCATCAATGCGCTGTACTCGCCGGGACAGAAACTCAACAATCTGGGCGCGAGCGTCAACAGCGCTTCGAACTACGCCTTTCCCCAGGGCGAGCTGGTTTGCTCCGGTTCGCAAGAGCCCAGCCTGAACGGGGCCACCCCGAACAGCACCGGGTCTGGCGCGACTTCGCAAACCCTGTGCAACGATGGCGCGTTCAAGGACGCATACAGCATCTCGCTCAACTACAACAGAGGACCCTTGACCGCAGTCGCTGCCTGGGAGCGCCATAAAGGAGTCGATCGCACCTCGGATGCAGGCGGATTGGTCGCGGACGAAGCGGCATTCAAGATCGCTGGCTCGTATCTCATCCCGATCGGAAACCAGGTTTCGGTAATCTACGAAAAGTTCTACCGCTACGGCATTCCCGCCGTCGGGAATGAACGGCAACGCGATGGCTATTACATCAGCGATGTCCAGGATCTCACCCACGGGCTCGACTTCATGGCCGCCTACGCCCACGCTGGCCAGACCCCAGGCAGCCCGAAATTCCCCGGGCTTCCGGATGCGGTCGACATGTACACCGCCGGCCTGAGGTACAACTTCGACAAGCAAATCAACGTGTACGTCATCGGCGCCTACCTCGCCCAGCAGGCCGGGGCGCACTATGGGCTCGGGGCCGGAGAAGGTCACGGCACTCCCGTGCTGTCGCCGCGCACCACCGGCGGCGGCCCCCTGCCCGGGCTGGGCCTGGAAGCGACATCGGTGGGCTTTCAAATCGGGTTTTGACGGTGCTGCGGCATAAGGCGATCCGCCGCCTCGGTCAATGAATCTGCCGGGCGGATTCCGCGCGATCCTGGTGTCGGGGACGCGCCGGGGATGATTGAGATTGCCCGGCATCCACACTCGGGCGGCGCGTTACTTTGATGGTTGGGGGCGAAGCAAAGGCTTCGCCCCTCTTTTCAAAAACCAAAGGGGCCGGGATCGATTTTTCGGAAACATATCGAACCTGGCTCCTTTTTCCTCTTCACATCCAGCTACTCCGCCTCCAGGCGCCTCTTCATATCCGCGTATGCCGTTCCGATCAGCTTTACGAGCGCCGCGGCATTTACGTCGCGTCCGGGCATGAGTTTTACGTGGCGCATGAACTTGCCAGTGCCTTCCAGCAGGCCATCCGGATCGGAAATCTCGGCACCCCGAAAGAAGCCGACATTGACGTGGGCCTTGAAGGCGTTGACATAGCCGAATGCCGCTTCACCGACGCAGGCGGTTGGATGGCCGTCATGCAGCAACTCCCGGACGTCGTCTCCGCAGGCCCGCATGATTTCGAACCAGCGCTGCGCGATAGTTCCCAATTCACCGGCATGCTTGTGCATCCATGCCTTGACGGCTGGATCGCGCTTGAGTGCACTGGGGAATAGAAAAAGTTGGCTCATGCTACCCCGCTCTCGCCGAGAGACGCTTGATTAAAGTTAAAAAGACCAGGGCCGACTTTTCGGAAATAAATCGAACTCGGCCTCTTTTTACTCTCCTTTTCGGGGCGCGGAAGGGAAGCGCCTGATGTATCGACAGCCTAACTAAAAAGAAGCGTAAGCTAACCCGCAAAGAGGTAGAAACGATTTTGCGGTCAATTGAACTGGATTACTGGCTAGGCGACTGATGGCGCTTTGTGCGTTGTTTAGCCCGCTTGGCCTTTATCGCTTTGTACTGCTCGGGAGGCATGTGCAGCAGATTGTTCAGGATTCCGGCGCGGCGCTGCTCGGCGTCCGCTTCGCTGTACTCATCCTGGTGGGGATTGGATTTCATGACTGAAAAAAAGCCTTGGGATAAACCCGAACCAATAACGGTAATGCCTAACGGCTCTATATTGGAAATCTATGCTTGCGTCGGAGCTGCGCTATCAAGATGGGCGCTTGTTGAGGGCATGCTTTTGGAGATTTTTTGTCATCTCCTATACGCAAAGGATCAAGATAGTTGGTATACCGCGTCAAAAATATTTGGCCATCTAACTAGCACTAGCACGCGGTTAGAACAAATGCGTGTCGCTGGCGATGCTCATTTTATAAAGAAGCCAGCACACAAAGATTTTCTAAAAGCAAACTTGAATTTGGTTTCAAATTTTCTTCCACGACGTAATGACATAGCGCATGGTGTTGCCGTCGATTACAGCACCCAAGATGGAGTGGCGCGACAAAATGGAGCTGCTCTACAAACTCCACACTTCAATTCAAAAGATTTCGATCCAGCAGTGAATAAGCCCGGATACAAATACAACATTGATCTTCTAAGGGACTACGAACAAAGCTTTCTATTGCTGGGTTTAGAGCTTATGAGTACCGTAAAAATTTTATTTTGGGATGACCAACACGCACTTTCCGCGATAGCAAATTGGACACCGCTATCACAACATCTTCTGCCGGCGAAAGACAACCTGAAAAGCTTGTTGAGTTCTCCATCAAATTTGACATTTCCCGGAAAATCTCCGGCGTAACCACAATCTCATCATCAAGTATCGGCCTATCAGTATCCATATTGCTTCTCACCCTTGGTACGTCAAGTACGCAATTCGCAATATTAAGACCGATCAATTTTTCACGATACGCTCGGAAGCCCAAGGTTAAAGGAAAATAAAAGGGCCGGGGCCGACTTTTCGGAAATGAATCGGGCCTGCCTCCGAGGCGGCCCGAATTATCACCGGGCAACTTTCAGCCTTGCCCTTTGAGCCGGTTCCGGTGCGCGGCCTGCTTCGCCCGGTTGCCGCAGGCAGCCATGCTGCACCAGCGGCGCGCGTGGCCGCGGGTGTGATCGGCGAATAGCAGGGTGCAGGTGGGGCCCTCGCAGGCCTTCACGTGGGAGAAATCTTCTTCGCAGACGAGCTTGGCCAGGATCTCCCCGATCGGCAGCAACAGGGATTCGGGCGAAGCCCAGCGCCGTGACCGTTCCAGGCCGAGGCCGGGCGTTGCGCCGGGTTCCTGGGCGACGATTTTTCCGAATCCTTCATCGCGCGCGAGCAAGAGGTTCAGGGGATCCAGCTCCGCCAGATCCGAGGCGGTGAGCGGGCGGCCTTTGCGTTCGCGGACGAAGGCCCTGAACCACTCGCGCAGGCTGCGCACCTGGGCGGCCAGGCGATCGAGTTCGCCGGGCATGGCGCGCTCGCGCATGGCGCTCAGCACCGGTGCGGGCACGAGACGCGACTGCTCCAGCCAGGCCAGGAGGCCGTCTCCGTCGTCGAGCCAGTCGATGGGGACATCGACGGGCGTGGCGATGGAATTGAGGAAGTCCAGGCCGGGCGCGTCGGCGATGAAGATGGCGGGAAATTGCTGGGACATCGGTTTACCCCTTGGTGAGGCTGAAAAATAACCTTCTTAATGGCTCTTGACAAGTTACTTCGACTTAAATAACCTGTCCAACATAGTCAAGGCGGTTACTAATATTTCAAGCCATTCAGCCGAGCCCGTACCAAACGGCCGAATGGTCCTCAACCAGGCAATAGGAGCGGAAAATGTCCCAAAACGAACTGACTGTGGTGCTTGCGCACGGCGCCTGGGCGGATGGATCGAGCTGGAGCAAGGTGATTTCCGGGCTCCGGTCGAACGGCATCAAGGCGGTTACGGTGCCGCTGCCGCTCACCTCCCTGGCCGACGATGTGGCGGCGCTGGACCGGACCCTTGATCGGGTCGAAGGACCGGTGGTCCTGGCGGGGCATGCCTATGCCGGCGGCGTCATCGGCTCGACCCGGGACCCGAAGGTGAAGGCGCTGGTTTATATCGCCGCGCTGGCCCCGGCCGAGGGGGAGACGGTTGCCGATGTCTTCTATCGCAACGCGCCGCATCCGCAGGCGCCGCAGCTTGGCCCGGATGCGCATGGCCTGATCTGGCTGCCCGAAGAGGCTTTCGCGGCGGCGTTCGCACAGAACGCGTCGGCCGAGGAGCAGGCGGTGTTGGCGGCGGTGCAGCGGCCGATCTCGCCGGCCTGCATCACGGTTCCGGTGGGGCGCCCGCTGTGGCTGGATGTGCCGACCTGGTACCTGCTGGCCGAGCAGGACCACATGATCCCGGCCGATACGCAGCGCCACATGGCCGGGCGGATGAAGGCGCAGGTCAGCGCGCACCCGGTGGACCACACGCCGAGCGTTACCGCGCCAGGCGCCGTGGTGGACCTGATCCTCGAAGCGACGCGCGCAGTTCGCGCCTGAGCAAGGCCGTTTGGTTCGAAACAAGAAGGAGGAGCCTGCCATGTGTGTACAGAATGCTTTCGCGGAACGGATGAGTGCCTTCACGGATGAAGCAGTGGCGATGATCGTCACCATCACCGTGCTGGAATTGAATGCGCCCCTGCTGCTCGCCATCACCTGGGCGAATTACCGCCACGCCCTGCGCTTTGTGTTCCGGACGACGCCGCGGCTGCTTTGGGTGGGCCTTGTCCGGATTTTTGTGACGCCGACGCTTGCCTTTGCGGGTCTGAAGCGGGAGGTGCGCCATGCATGAGCGGCGAGCCACCGCGGACCGGCTGGGGGCGTTCTCCGATGCGGTGATCGCCGTGATCATCACCATCATGGTGCTGGAGTTGAAGGCGCCGGAGAGTTCGACCTTCTCGGCACTGCTGCCGCTGTGGCCGACGGCGGTCAGTTATGCGGTGAGCTATCTGTTCATCGCCATCATCTGGGTCAATCACCACCACCTGCTGCGCTTTGTGGAGTATGTGACGCCGCGCCTGATCTGGGTGAACTTCGCTCATCTCTTCGCGGTGTCCCTGGTGCCTTTCGCGACAGCGTGGATTGCCCGCGCTCAGCTCGCTTCCGCACCGGTGACGGTTTACGCGGGAATTTTCGTCTGCGTGAACCTGGCCTACCGGATGTTCGAGCAGGAAGTGCTGGCGCAGGCAGACAGTGAACGCATCTGCACGCTGGCGCGGCGGATGGCCAGGCGGCGTTCGCTCGGGACATTGCTGATCTTCGTCGCGGCGACCCTGGTTTCACTCGCGGTGCCGCTGCTGGGCCTGGTGCTGATTTGTGCCGCACTGATGCTGTACCTGCGGCCTGAGGCGCCGGGCAGCCTTTTCCAGGGCACGCACACCAGCTGAATCATTGATTCATTCACGACATCACTACCCCCAAGGCCGCTGGCGCGGTCGCAATCATCAACGAGGAGAATCACCATGACTCATATCAAGTACCACACCGCTGACGTCGATGGCTTCAAGATCTTCTATCGCGAGGCCGGCCCGGCGAAGGCGCCGAAGCTGCTGCTGCTCCACGGCTTCCCCAGCTCCGGCCACATGTTCCGGGACCTGATCCCGCTGCTGGCCGATCGCTTCCACATCATCGCACCGGACCTGCCCGGCTTCGGCCAGTCGGACATGCCGCCGCGCGCGCAGTTCAACTACACATTCGACAACATCGCGGGCGTGATCGACCGCTTTACCGAGGTGGTCGGGTTCGATCGCTTCGCGGTCTATGTCTTCGACTACGGCGCGCCGACCGGCTTCCGCATCGCCTCCCGGCACCCGAACCGCATCACCGCGATCATCTCGCAGAACGGCAATGCCTACGAGGAAGGCTTGAGCGACGGCTGGAATCCGATCCGCGCCTACTGGCAGGATCCGTCCGAAGAGAATCGCAAGACCCTGCGCGGCTTCCTTGCGCCGGAGACGACGCGCTGGCAGTACACGCATGGCGTAGCCGACGAAGCCGCGGTGTCGCCGGACGGTATCGCGCTCGACAATTTCTACCTGGCGCGTCCCGGCGCCGACGAGGTGCAGCTGGACCTGTTCGGCGACTACAAGAGCAATGTGGCGCTCTACCCGGCTTTCCAGGCCTACTTCCGCAAGCACCAGCCGCGCTTCCTGGCGGTGTGGGGCAAGAACGATCCGTTCTTCCTGCCGCCGGGCGCGGAAGCCTTCAAGCGGGATATTCCCGGCGCCGAGGTGCGCTTCTTCGAGACCGGGCACTTCGCGCTGGAGACTCATGCCACGGAGATCGCTACGGCGATCGGCGAATTCCTCTCCCGCTAGACACCGCGCGGATACAGATCCAGGAGAAATGACATGCACAAACCAGTCGCCATTGTTACCGGAGCCAGCCAGGGTATCGGCTACTCCACGGCGGTGCGCCTTGCGCGGGACTTCGGCTCCGTTGTGCTGGTTGCGCGCAATCGGGCCAAGCTGGAGGCGACCGCCAAGGCGGTCCGGGAGGCCGGCGCCGAGGCGCTGGTGATCGATCTCGACCTGGCCGAGCGGGCGTCGGCGAAGAAGGTGGTGGAGCAGACGCTCGCCCGATGCGGGCGCATCGATGCGCTGCTCAACATCGCCGGCGCCGTTCCCCAGATCGACGTGCTCGAGATGACGGACGAGCAATGGGATGCCGGCATGGCTTTGAAGCTGCACGGCGCCCGCCGGCTGACGGTGGAAGCCTGGCCGGCGCTAAAGGCGAGCAAGGGCTCGGTGGTGCTGATTTCGGGGAACTCCGCCATCTTCCCGAAGGCGCCTTATGCGGCGGTGGGCACGATCAACGCGGCAATCGTCGCGCTGGCGAAGGCTTTTTCCGACAAGGGCATCACGGACGGCGTGCAGGTGAACAGCGTGCTGCCGGGCGCGGTGATGACCGGGCGCCGGCGCTCCTATCTCGAACACTGGGCGCCGCTGCACGATATGACGGTGGAGGAGGCGACGGAGAAGTTTCCGCGCGAGGCGGGGATTACGCGCTACGGCGAGCCCGAAGACATTGCCGAGTTGATGGCCTTCCTGGTTTCGCCGCAGGCGCGCTGGATGACAGGCTCGACGATTCGCATGGATGGCGGCGAGGTCAAGTCGATCTGAGGATCGGCGCATGCATGGGCTTCTGGCGGGCTGATCGTGGTCTGGTGGATCGGCCCGCTCTCTATCGGAGAATTTCAATGTCACGTTCCCTATCACTTTCGATGTATCGGCTTTCGGTTCCTGCCTTGGTCCGCGGGCTCGGCATCCTGTCGGGCTATATGGACAAGGCCGCCGCTTTTGCGGCTGAGAACAATATCGATCCTTCCGTTTTGATCAACGCGCGGCTCGCGCCGGACATGTTTTCACTGGCGGGGCAGATCCAGCGCGCCAGCGATAACTCCAAGGGCGGCATCGCGCGCCTGGCCGGGCTCGAAGCGCCCAGCTTCCCGGATTCCGAAAAGACCTTCCCGGAACTGAAGGAGCGCATCGCGAATACGATTGCGTTCCTGAAGACCGTGCGCCCGGAACAACTGGAAGGCTCGGAGCACCATGACATCACGCTCAAGCTGCGTTTCGCCAGCGGCGTCCTGAAGGGAGATGCGTACCTGCTGCAGGTGCTGTTGCCAAACTTCTACTTTCACATCGCGACGGTCCATGACATCCTGCGGCACAACGGCCTGAAGATCGGGAAGGAGGACTACATTGGTGAGGTTGGCGGCGAGGCCGGCTGATCCAAAAGGGGTATCGTCACATGGCCGCTCAAAGGCATCAGGCGCAGTCCGGGAACGCGGGCTTTTTCCTCGTGCTGGTGGCGTCGACCTTCCTGATGGGATCGAGCTTCATCTCCGGCAAGATCCTGATCAGCGCCGGCTTCCCGCCGATGTTGCTGGTGGGCTGGCGATTCTTCGTGGCGGCGCTGGCGACCTTGCCGCTGGTGCTGCTCGACACTCGATCACCCCGCGCGGCGTTGATGCCGGCGGGCATGAACTTGCGCAGTTGGGCGCTGGTGATTGTCATTGGCCTGATGCAGACAGCGGCCGTGATGGGCTTGCTGTTTCTGGCGATGCGCTCGATATCGGCTTCGACGGCGGCGATCCTGCTGTTCACGAATCCGATCTGGGTGGCTGTGCTGGGGCGGCTGTTCCTGGGCGAATCCCTGCATCGAGCAAGGCTGGCCGGGCTGTTCCTCGGCATTGTCGGCGTGACGCTGGCGATCGGCCTGGGGGCAAGCGCGGTGTCCAGCCCCGGCGCCCTTACGGGCGAGTTGATTGGCCTCGCATCCGCCTTGTGCTGGGCGGGCGCCACGATTGTGAACAAGCGCGCGAACCTGCCGATGGGCGCCTGGAGCCTGAGCTTCTGGCAGATGCTGATCGGCTCGCTGGCACTGCTGGCGATCGCTTACGGCATCGGCGACCGGTGGCCGGCGCAGACGTCGAATGCCCAATGGGGCTGGTTCCTGTGGCTGGCGATTCCAGCCTCCACGGGATCGTTCGGCCTGTGGTTCGTGGCGCTCAACAAGGGCGGCGCGACGAAGACCAGCGGCTACCTGTT
>JAQGNS010000602.1 GCA_028291705.1 Nevskia sp. | reverse complement strand
GCGCGCTTAGAAAGAGGAGCGGGTCGTTGCGGGGCTGCGATAGCCGAAGATGCGCGCCGGCAGGAACAGCACTGCACGGAGCAGTGCGAACAGGGCGTCGAAGGTGATGCCGATCAGGCGGAACGGCAGGGAGATCAGCCAGACGAACGGCCAGAGTACGAGGGCCAGCAGGGCGACGGGCCAGCACAGGACGAAGAGCAGGCACCAGCCGACGAGGAGGAAGAGGGTTCTCATGGGTTGTTACCGGGGATTCCGTTGCGGCGTTGGGGAAACGGTAGCACAGAGTTTCCGGGTTTGGAGTTCGGGGGCGCGGAAGGTGGATGGGCTTGTTCCGCCCAATGAGTTGGGAGGGCGCTGCATCCAAGTCGAGTTCATGCGACGCCCGAGTGAGCCGACGCCTGGATTGCTCCGCCGATCCATGGGCCTCGGCCTTCGGCCTCGCTGCGCTCGCTCAAATACGTTCCAGACGCATTGATCCCTCTTTCGCGGGGATGGCGATGGAGAGAGATTCCGGCTGGTGGGGAAATCGAGCTGTAATTATCGACAATCGGTCCAGGATTACAGATTGACCTTTCCGGAATCCCGGCCTCAGCCGGCTTTCCTCGCCGGCGAGCGCCGCTGCCGCAGCTTGGGACGCTGCGACTCCGCGGCCAGCTGGGCGTCGATCACCATGTCCATGTAGAACTGGGTGGAGGCGATCATTTCCTGCGCGGCGTTCTCGGCCTCGTAACCGTCGCGGGCGATGATGGCCAGGCCGGTCTTGCGGAACTGGGCTGCGGAGATCATGCCGAGGCCAGGCTGCAGGTGGGCCACCAGCTCGTGCCGCATCAGGTGGTGCTGCCACCGCGCCAGCCGCGCCACGCGGGTGAGCAGTTCCACCGCCAGGGCGCTGCCGCAGCGGTCGCAGATATAGCTGCCGACGATCAACGCGACGCGGTTGTGCTCGACGGTGTCGGTGGTGTTGCGCACGCAGGTGTCGTAGCGCTGCAACAGTCTCAGCAGGCCTTCGGCATCTTCGGCGGGGAAGCGCTCCGCAGACAGGCGGCAGACGGTGCCGAACAGGACTTTCTGCAGCTCCAGCACATCGTGGACGCGGTGCAGCTCCAGCTGGATGACGCGGGCCCCGCGCCAGGGCACGATTTCGACGAAGCCCTCGCGCGACAAGTGACGGAAGGCCTCGCGCACCGGGCCGTGCGAGACGCCGAAGCGCTCGGCGATCCGGCGCTCCCGGATCCAGTGGCCCGGCTCGAAACGCCAGTCGATGATGTCCTTCATGACCTCGTCGGCGATATGCCGGTCGAGCGTGGGCTCCGCGGCCGGCTCCCTGGACGGGACCCCGGCCTGGTGCGGCGGGGCGAGCCTGGCGCGGCGCTGTAACGATGACATTTTCATCCGCAGCAGAGGTGGATACCGGAATCGTGGAGCTGGGCCGCCAGCGGGACGGATGGACCATCCCTCTGGCGAAAGGCTGTTGACAGGTCTTTTACGGCATGCCGATAATTATTGACAATAATTATCGATAATTTCAAGTCCAGTTCATGGACGGCACAAGGGGAGGTGCGTATGGCTGGTCAAGGGATGACCCTGGCGCTGCTGGTTTGTGCGGCGCTGATGTCGCCGGCGGAGGCCCAGGAAACGGCACCACTTGCAGGCGGCGACGGCGCAACGGCAAATCCGGCCGCCGCGGCACCCGCTGCCGCAAGCCCGGCGCAGGCGGCGGCGGCGCCGCCAGCCGAACCGGCCGCTCCTGCGTCATCCGCGCAGCTGCACGAAGTGCTGGTCACCGCGCGCCGCCGGCAGGAGCGGCTGGCCGATGTGCCGCTGGCGGCCACGGTGATCGATGCGAAGGCCCTGGAGGATCGCGGCGGCGTCACTTCCGCCAAGGATCTGCTCGACGGCATTCCCGGCGTGCGCTTCGACAATACCACTTCGCCGGTCAGCTCCGAAGTCTCCATCCGTGGTTCAGCTACCGCCCGCGCCACCAACGGCGACCCCAGCGTGGGCCTGTACCGCGACGCCGCCTATATCGGCGGCGGCTTCGTCGGCGGACGCAGCTTCACCCGGCTGGACCTGTTCGACGTGGGCCGCGTCGAGGTGCTGCGCGGCACGCAGGGCGCGCTGTATGGGCGCAACGCGGTGGGCGGCGCGGTGGACATCATTTCGGCGCGGCCGGAGTTCGAGCAGAGCGGCTATGCCGACTTGCAATACACGCCGAACGTACGCGCCACGCAGTTCCAGGCGGTGGAGAACGTCCCGCTCGATCAGCATTTCGCCACGCGCTTCGGCGTCGATTTCATCCATCAGAACGACGGCTTCTATTACAACCCCGACAACAATGTGCATTTCGACCAGCAGAAGGGTTACGGCGTGCGCGGCCAGCTGCGCTGGCGGCAGAGCGGCTGGGATGTGAACCTGCTGGCCGAGGCGCAACGGCTGACAGTGCCGGCCGTGGCCTACCGCGTCTACATCAAGCCGGTCCCCGGCGTGTTTCCCAACGGCTTCATCGAAAGCAAATACACCTATCCCTGGAGCACGGAACCGCTGGCGACGCAGAACGTCAACAACCTGATGCTCACCGCCGGCTACGGCTTCGACTGGGCGAGGCTGACCTCGACCACCATGGTGCGGCAGCGCAAATCGTTCTACCAGTTCGATGCCGACGGCGTCGACGCGGCGACCCTGACTGCGGCGGTGGCCAGGGGCGATGTGCCGAAAGGCGCCATCGATCCGAACGCCGGCACCGGCTATCACGACAACACCTTCAGCGTGGTACAGGACACGCACCTCGCCGGCAGCGCCCTGCAGGATCGCCTGACCTGGCTGACGGGCGGGGAATTCCTGTTCCAGCAAAGCATGCCGAATATCATCAACTACCGCTCGCCCACGCCGAAGAATCCCTCACCGGGGAGCAGCGCGCCGGGGCGCCAGGACTACTGGTCCGGCGCCGCCTACGGTTCACTCGGCTACGACCTGACGCGGCAGCTCAACCTGACCGGCGAACTGCGCTACACCCACGACAACAAGGCGGCCCAGTTCAACCTCTACGATCTGGCGACCGGCGCGCAGACCGGCGCCGCGCAGAAGAACTTCACCATTCCGGGCAGCGATTCCGACAACGTCTCCTACAACGTGACGCTGTCGTACAAGTTCCTGCGCGAGTTCCTGGCTTACGCCAAGGTCGGCACCAGCTATCGCGCCGGCGGCTTCAACTCCGACCTGGGGCCCACCGGCCAGCCGATAACGATTCCGTCGAACTACAACAACGAAACGTCCACCGCCTACGAGCTGGGCTTGAAGGGCATGCTGAGCCCGTCCAACTATGTGGCGTTCGCGGTCTATCGCACACACGTGCATGACCTGATCGTGCAGCTCAACAACGGCTGCGGCGCCACCATTCCGGCGTGTCCGTCCGTCGCCGTGAACTTCCTCGACAACGCCGGCACCGCGGATGGTTTCGGCTACGAGCTGGAAGGCGTGGGACGCTACGATCTGGGCGGCGGCAAGCTGCGGGCGAGCCTGGGCGGTTCGCACCAGATATCCGAAGTGGCCAGCAGCAACTACCAGGGTTTCAGCGTGCCCCAGGTGCCGAGCTGGATTGCCACCGCGGAACTCAATTATCGCCACCCCTTTATCCGCGGCAGCACCCTGTTCGGCAATGTGCACTACGCCGCGCAATGGGGCGGCGTGCAGGAGCTGGTCAAGGGCACGGCGCCGCTGGACGACTTCCAGCTGGTGAACCTGCGCGCGGGCGTCGAGGTCCAGGCGTTCGAGCTGGCCGGCTTCGTGAACAATCTGGGCAACAGCGTGTATATCGCCTATCAGGATGCGACCACGCAGCGCTACAGCGAGAAGCGCACTTACGGGTTTCAGTTGCGCTATCACTGGTGAGAAGAGGCCGCACAGAGTGCGGTTCCGTCGGGCGCTGATTGGGGCTTGCGGATCGCGTTGCGTGGGGAAGGCCGCGATTGATGGCTCCGCGTTCGCTCAGCCCACCCTACTTTTACTCATCACCGTAGGATGGGCTGAGCGCAGCGAAGCCCATCAACAAGCTCAGCGCCCCGCCTCACTCCAACTCCAACCGCCGCACTTCTTCGCTCGCGCCCCAATCCAATGTGTAGATTCCCCGCTCGACGTAGCGATGGAAACTGGAGTGCGGCCATTCGCACGGAGCCGGGGCATGGCCGTGCTTCACCGGGTTGTAATGAATGTATTCGACGTGCCGGCGCAGATCATCTTCGTCGCGGATCAGATGTTCCCAGTAGCGGCGCTGCCAAATCCCTCTTTCGCGTTTGGTGCGGCGGCTGGCGGACACTTGCTCCCGTGCCGGCACAGCACGTGAGAACTCGCTTTTTATTCGGCTCCATCGGGTCGCGAAGTCGTGATCGCTTTCCGGCAAGCGCCAGATCGCGTGAAGATGGTCGGGAAGGATGACGGTCGCAAGGATTTCGAACGGTCGCCGCGCCCTGATCCGGCGGGTCACGGAGCGGAGCAGTTCGATGTTGTCGATGAGAACGGAATTGCCGTGGCGTTCGGCGAGATTCACTGTAAAAAAGTAGGTGCCGCCGGCGACCTGGGCGCGCCTGTAGTTGGTCATTGGGTGGGTCGGTGATGGGCTTCGCGTTCGCTCAGCCCATCCTACTGTGGCGCTGCTGCGAGGGCTAGGCGCTTTTGCGGAGCTGGCCGGTTTTCTTGAGGTGGACCAGCAGCAGGGACACGGCGGCGGGGGTGATGCCGGAGATGCGGCCGGCTTGCGCCACGGTGTCGGGGCGATGCGTGGCGAGTTTCTGGCGGACTTCGTTGGAGAGGCCGCTCACCGTGGCGTAATCGAGGTCCAGCGGCAAGGGGGCTTCTTCGTAGCGGCGGGCGCGCTCGATCTCCAGTTGCTGGCGGTCGATGTAGCCGGCGTACTTGCACTGGATCTCGACCTGCTCGGCGACGGCCGGGTCGATGCCGGTTTCGGTCAGGCCCAGATTGGCCAGTATGGCGTAGCTGCCTTCGGGACGGCGCAGCAGTTCGAGCGCGGTGGTGCCGGTGCTTTCCTGAGGCAAGCCGAAGGTTTCGACGAAGGCTGGTTCGGCGAGTTGGGCAGGCTTGAGGCGCAGGGTGTCGAGGCGCGTGTGTTCGCGGGTGATGGCTGCGCGCTTGCGCTCGAAGGCGTCCCAGCGGGCGTCATCGACCAGGCCGAGTTCGCGGCCGGTGGGAGTGAGGCGCAGGTCGGCGTTGTCTTCGCGCAGGAGCAGGCGGTGCTCGGCGCGGGAGGTGAACATGCGGTAGGGCTCGGCGGTGCCGCGGGTGATGAGGTCGTCGACCAGCACGCCGATGTAGGCTTCGTGGCGCTGCGGGGTCCACGGCGCTTCATCGGCGGCAAGGCGCGCGGCGTTGATGCCGGCGAGCAGGCCTTGCGCCGCGGCTTCTTCGTAACCGGTGGTACCGTTGATCTGGCCGGCGAAGAACAGGCCGGCGATGGGCTTGGTCTCGAGGCTGCGCTTGAGGTCGCGCGGATCGAAGTAGTCGTATTCGATGGCGTAGCCGGGGCGTGTGATGTGGGCGTGCTCGAAGCCCTGGATGCTGCGCACGAAGGCCTGCTGCACGTCATACGGCAGGCTGGTGGAAATGCCGTTGGGGTAGATCTCGCGGGTGTTCAGCCCTTCGGGCTCGATGAAGATCTGGTGCGAGTCCTTGCTGGCGAAGCGGTTGATCTTGTCTTCGACGCTGGGGCAGTAGCGCGGGCCGGTGCCTTCGATGACGCCGGTGTACATGGGGCTGCGGTCGAAGGCGGCGCGGATGATGTCGTGGGTCTGCGTGTTGGTGCGGGTGATCCAGCAGGAGATCTGGCGCGGATGCTCGGCGACCGTGCCCATGAAGGAGAACACCGGCACGGGGACGTCGCCGGGCTGTTCCTGGAGGTGGGTGAAGTCGATGCTGCGGCCGTCGATGCGCGGCGGGGTGCCGGTCTTGAGGCGGCCGACGCGCAGGGGCAGTTCGCGCAAGCGCGCGGCCAGCGGTAGCGAGGGCGCGTCGCCGGCGCGGCCGCCGGAGTAGTTGGACAGGCCGACGTGGATCTTGCCGCCGAGGAAGGTGCCGACGGTGAGGACCACGGCACGGGCGGTGAAGCGCAGGCCGAGGCGGCAGACGACGCCGGTGACGCGCTCGCCTTCGACGATGAGGTCTTCGGCTTCCTGCTGGAACAGGGACAGGTTCGGCTGGCTTTCCAGCGCTTCGCGCACGGCCCACTTGTAGAGCATGCGGTCGGCCTGGGCGCGGGTGGCGCGCACGGCCGGGCCCTTGCTGGCGTTGAGGATGCGGAAGTGGATGCCGGCGCGATCGGCGGCGTGGGCCATGAGGCCGCCGAGGGCGTCGATTTCCTTGACCAGGTGGCCCTTGCCGATGCCGCCGATGGCGGGATTGCAGGACATCTGGCCCAGGGTTTCGATGTTCTGGGTGAGCAGCAGGGTGCGCCGGCCCATGCGGGCGGCCGCGAGCGCAGCCTCGGTGCCGGCGTGGCCGCCGCCGATGACGATGACGTCGAAGTGCTGCTGGTCAGACATGGAAACGGCCTGCCGTCCGGCGCGGATGCCGGGGTCGGGTTTTGCGGGTGGCGATTTTATCAGCAGTGCCGGGTTTGCGCCGCGCCGGCAGAGTTTTCAGGGGTAGGTCGGTTCAAGGACGCGAAGCGGCCGGAACCGACATGCGCCGCCGGGTGGCGCGTTGTCGGCTCCGCTCCACTTGAGCCGACCTACTTGGGCCTGGGTGCCAAGCCAGATCCTTCGCTGCGCTCAGGATGACAATTGTGAAATGGGGCGACGGCTTAGAACCGGATCTTGCCGGTCCAGATGTCCTTGTACATGACGAAATCGCCCATGAAGCTGTAGAAGGGGTACTTGAAAGTGGCCGGGCGGTTCTTCTCGAAGTAGAAGTGGCCGACCCAGGCGAAGCCGTAGCCGAGGACCGGCAGCAGCCAGAGCAGGCCGAGGCGGCCGCTGGCGATGGCGGATACGGCGACGAGGATGACCAGGCTGGTGCCGACGAAATGCAGGCGGCGGCAGGTGCGGTCGGCGTGTTCGCTCAGGTAGAACGGGTAGAACTGGCTGAATGAACTGAACCCGGCGGTCTTTTCCATGGCTGCGCTCCGCAGTGCTGATGGGGGCAGTATACGCCCGGGTTGATGGGGGTCAGGAACAAGAAAATGAGCTTAGGGGCCGGAGTGCCGCCTTGGTCCCTCTCTCGATACGCCCAGCTTTGCTGGGCTACTCGGGACATTCGGTGCAACACCCGCTGCGCGGGCCCTCGGGACAAACGGATCTTGGTGTAGGGCTGGTAAAGGCCGGCGGCCACGGGCCGCCCTACTGGATACCGGCTTTCGCCGGTATGACGTTGATGAGGGGGCGGCGCTGCGAAACCGGACCGCTCAACCCTTCGCCGGCAGGCTCTTGTTGAGCCACTCGATCAGGTCGCTGAGGATGCGGCCGGATTGTTCCGCCGAGGGGGTGTGGGTGGCGGTGGGCAGTTCCGGGGTGATGACGGGGAGCCGCA
>JAQGNS010000554.1 GCA_028291705.1 Nevskia sp. | reverse complement strand
CATGAGCCAGGACGCCGCCAAGAAAGCCGCCGCAGAAGCCGCCCTCAAGTACGTCGAACCGGGGGAAATCCTCGGCGTCGGCACCGGCTCCACCGTCAACTACTTCATCGACGCCCTGGCGAAGATGCGGCACGACATCCCCGGCGCCGCGTCCTCGTCCGAAGCCAGCAGCGCCCGCCTCAAGGCCGCCGGCATCCCGGTGCTGGACCTGAACAGCGCAGGCAGCCTGTCGATTTACGTCGACGGCGCCGACGAGGCCAACTACCAGCTGCACCTGATCAAGGGCGGCGGCGCCGCTCTCACCCGCGAGAAGATCGTGGCCGCAGCCAGCCGCAAGTTCATATGCATCGCCGACGAGTCCAAGCTGGTCAAGGTGCTGGGCAAGTTCCCCCTGCCGGTGGAAGTGATCCCGATGGCGCGCTCCTATGTGGCGCGCGAGCTGGTCAAGCTCGGCGGCATGCCGAGCTGGCGCGAGAACGTGATCACCGACAACGGCAACGTCATCCTCGACGTGGCCGGCCTGTCGATCACCGACGCGGTGAAGCTGGAGACGGAGATCGGGCTGATTGCCGGGGTGGTGACGGTGGGGCTGTTTGCGCGGCGGCCGGCGGATGTGTTGTTGCTGGGGTCGCCGGCTGGCGTGCGGGAGTTGCTGCCAAAATGACGCAGGTCGTTTCATCGTCCCCCGAAATTCCGACTCAAATGAATGAATCCGAGTTTTGGGGTCTGATTGACCGCTCACGGCAGGAAGCGGGCGGCGGCGAACTCCAAGCCGCAGCCCTTACAAAAACTCTCAGCGGCCTACCTGAGAGTGATATTTACGCCTTTGAATGCAGCTTTTGCATGCATATGATGCGGGCATACCATTTCGACGTGTTGGCGGCAGCCAAATTGCTCGAAGGGTACGTCTCGGATGACACATTCATCTACTTCCGTGCGTTCTTGATATCCATGGGTCGGGAAACACTCGACGCTGCAATCGAAAATGCCGATACCCTAGTTAATCTGCAGATCAACGACGGCGAATGGATGCTCTATGTGGCCGACAACGCCCTAAAGCAGAAATTTGGGGAGCACACCCAAAAAGCCCTTCCGCGAGACTGCACATCCGCTCACCTCAATTACGACTTCCCCCAAGAAACCTTGAAGGGCGAGGATTGGGCTGAGCAAGATCTGGAAAGGAGATTTCCTCTCCTTTGGGCGCGCTACAGCCCACTCGCCTGAGCACGGCTCCCTCGCCTACGTAGAGGGGGTAAAAAGTCACAGTGCTTCCAGTTTCGACTTCAGATCGTTGTACAGCCCCTGCACCATCTTCTCGTTGCCCGGCTCGGCTTCCACCGTGACGGTGTCCTCGCCGGAGATATAGATATTGAGGGCATAGCCCTCTTCCTCTTCGACCAGTTCCAGCATGGTGATCTCCGCCAGCTTCACCAGGGTGGTCTTGTTCTGGAATTCGATTTCGACAAACTTACCCATGAGCGCATTTCTCTTTTCGTTGGTGGCCGGAATATAGCAATGCACATGCCAGGTTAGCCACGCGGCTAGCCGGGCTTGTGGCAGACCGCCTCGACGTTGTGCCCATCGGGATCGAGCACGAAGGCGCCGTAGTAGTCGGGGTGGTAGTGGGCGCGCAGGCCGGGGACGCCGTTGTCGCGGCCGCCGGCGGCCAGGGCGGTCTGGTGGAAGGCATCGACGGCGGCGCGATCGGCGGCGACGAAGGCCACGTGCAGGGGCGCCGTGAGCACCGCGTCGGCGCGGTCGCCGATCCAGAAATAGGGTTTGCCGCCGTCACCGAAGCCGACATGGCCGTTGTCGCCGGTCTGTTCGGCGGTGATTTCCATGATCTTGACGATGCCCAGCGGCGCCAGCGCCCGCTCGTAAAAGGCTTTGGAGCGTCCGAGGTCGGAAACGGAAAAACCGATGTGGTCGAGCATGCAGAGCTCCGCGCGATGTGTGGTCCGGGCATGGTAGCTCCACGGCGCGCGCAAAAGAAAAGGCCGGAACCCCTGGGAGGGTTCCGGCCTTCGATACAACCGGCCGCAGTAACTTAGTTGTTCACGTCGCGGCAATGCTCGGTGTAGGACACCTGGGTATCGCGATCCTTGCCGATCTCGTGGCCGGCGACCGCGCCACCCACCGCGCCCGCGGCGGTCATCGCGGTATTGCCGCTGCCCTTGCCGAACTGGTTGCCGAGCAGGCCGCCCGCCGCGCCGCCGATAGCGGTGCCGGCGATGCCGCCGGTGCCCCATTCCTTCTTGTGCTCGACGCGCTGCTCACTGCATACCACCTTGGGGGAGGCGGCAGCCTGGGACGGCGGCGGGGTGCCGGACTTGGAACAGCCGGCAACGAGGACCACGGCGAGTGCTGCACTGATCATTACGCGTTTCATGGGAAGCTCCTTTTCAAACTGCGCCCCAATCCTTGGGATACGCGATGGAGCCAGCTTACGAAAGCGGGCCTGAATCAGGCCTTAATGCAGGTATTTTCATTTAAAAACAATGACTTCATAAAATACACGCGCACGAAAAAACCACCCGGCGACATGGCTGGGCGGTATGGAAACAGCAGCGATGGTGCGAACCCGCAAGCTCGGCCCGGAGACGGGCTCGGCCGGCATCAAGACGATGCAGCGGGCAACACGCCGCGCCCCCGGAGAGGGCGCGGCACGGCAACGACCTAGCGGCGACCGCCGCGGGCGCCGCCCTTCAGGTCCTTCTTCTCTTCGTTGACCCGCAGCAGGTTGCCGCGCAGGTCCTTGCCGTTGAGGCCGGCAATGGCGGCGCGCGCTTCATGGCCTTCCATTTCGATGAAGCCGAAACCGCGGCACTTGCCGGAGAACACGTCGTGAGCCAGCTTGATCGAGCGCACGCGACCGTGAGCCGAGAACAGCTCGGTGATTTCCTTCTCGGTGGCGTCGG
>JAQGNS010000532.1 GCA_028291705.1 Nevskia sp. | reverse complement strand
CGTCCGCTGACGACGAAGCGGTATGATGGGCTCATGGTTTCAGGTTCCCGGACCAGACAATGAAGTTGCCCATCCTAAGTCGTTTGCGCGCCGCCGGCAGCAAGGGCGATGTCGCCGGCAAGGCCGGTGGCGAGCGCTACACGCTGTCCGCGGAAATCCCCGGGCTGCGTCCGGGCAAGCCCTTGTGGCGGATCAACGTGGAAATGCACAGCGAGCCGCAGGGCGATGGCGAGCGTCTGCACCTGCGGGCGCATTGGCAGGCCAATTTCGCCAGCGCGCTGGCGCCGGCTTTGGGCGTGGACGCGGAGGCGCCGCCGGTGGCTGAGTCCGGGCCCGGCCGTTCCCGCGAGATGCTGCCGGTGCAACGCGTCGGCCAATGGCTCAAGCGCCGACTCGACAATCCCCTGCTGCGCGCGGTGGCCGAGCCACTGCTGCGGCATGACTTCAATTCCTGGATCGAGCTGCGCGCCTCTACCGCCGACCTCGCCGACGGCGCCGGCGCGCTGCTGCCGGAAACCGATCGCCTGCGGGCGCTGGGCATCGAGCCCAAACTCAGCGATGCGAAGAACGATGCGCCGCTGACGCAGTCCTGGGCCGGCAGCGCCATGGGTGCGCGGCCTGGATTCGCCCAGGTGTCATTGCTGCAGGTCGACAAGCGCCACCTGCCGCCGGCGCTCGCCGCCCTGCTGGGCGCGCGGCCATTCCAGATGGCGGCGGCGGTGATCAACGTGGCGGAAGAGGAAGACAAGACCAAGCGGTAGGCAGACGAGCTGTATCAGCGGCGGAAAAAGAACTTCTGTCATCCCGAGCGCAGCGAAGGATCTGGCCCCGCACCCGGCCAGGCATGGTGGCCGGATTCTTCGCTGCGCTCAGAATGACAAATTGTCTGAAGATGACAATGAAGCGAAATCTGTCGCCTTACCCATCTCACCATAAGCGACGCCGATGACCGCCGACGCCGCAATCTCCCTCAAGCCCACCTCCGCCCAGCGCACGCGCGAGGTATGGGCCCTGGCCTTGCCGATCATCGGCGCCATGTCCTCGCAGAACGTGCTCAACCTGGTGGACACCGCCATGGTCAGCCACCTCGGGCCGGCGGCGCTGGCGGGCGTGGGGCTGGGCAGCTTCATCAACTTCATGTCCTTCTCCGCCATCACCGGCCTGTCCTCCGCGGTGCAGGCGATGGCGGCGCGGCGTTACGGCGAAGGGCGGCTGGGCGAAACGGCGGTGCCGCTGAACGGCGGCATCTTCCTGTCGCTGCTCATCGGCATTCCGTTATCCATCGTGCTATTCCTGGCGGCGCCGTGGATCTTCGCCAAGCTCAACCACGATCCCAAGGTGGTGCGGCAGGGCAGCATCTATCTGCAATGCCGCCTGGTCGGCGTGGCCGCGGTGGGTATCAACTTCTCCTTCCGCGGCTACTGGAGCGCGGTGAAGAAGACGCGCTTCTACATGATCACGCTGTTCTGCATGTGCACGCTGAACATCCTGCTCGACTGGCTGCTGATCTTCGGCAAGCTCGGCCTGCCGGCGCTGGGCGTGCGCGGCGCGGGCCTGGCCAGCGTGATCAGCGTCATCTGCGGCAGCCTGGCCTACTGCGCCATGGCCTGGAGCCAGGCGCGGCCGGCCGGCTTCTTCGCCCGGCTGCCGTCGCGGGCGCAGCTCGGCGACCTGTTGCGCCTGGGCCTGCCCACTTGCGCACAGCAATTGCTGTTCTCGGGCGGCTTCGTGATGCTGTTCTGGATCATCGGCCAGATCGGCACCGACGAACTGGCGGTGAGCAATGTGCTGGTCAACATCACCCTCACCGCCGTGCTGCCCGGCATGGGCTTCGGTCTCGCCGCCGCCACCTTCTGCGGCCAGGCCCTGGGGCGGCACGATCCTGACGACGCCTACCGCTGGGCCTGGGACGTGTACAAGGCGAGCTGGTGGGTATTCGCGCTGATGGCGTTGCCGATGCTGCTGCTCACCGCACCGGTGCTGCGGGTATTTTTCGGCAGCGACAACGATGCCAGCGCCACTGCTCATCTTGTGGAGATCGGTGCCCTGCCGCTGCGCCTGATCGGCGCCGGCGTGCTGCTCGACGGCCTCGGCTTCATCCTGATGCAGGCCCTGCTCGGCGTCGGCGCCAGCCGCGCGGTGATGCTGCTGTCGGTGGGGCTGCAATGGGGCCTGTTCCTGCCGCTGGCCTACCTGCTCGGCCCCTTGCTGGGACTTGGCCTGGGGCCGATCTGGGCCTTGATGACAGCCTATCGCCTGACGCAGGACCTGATCTTGATTTCCTTGTGGCGCAGCAGAGGTTGGGCGCAGATCACCGTTTGACCGCATCCGATGACCGGGCGCCGCTCACAAAAAAGCCCGGGCAGTGCCCGGGCTTTTTGCTTGCAGCCTGTCGCTTAGTACGGCTGCAGGTTGTTGCCGTCGACATGGACGCGCGTGCCGGGGGACAGGCCCTCGGCGCTGCTGATGGTGACCACGCGCTGGCCGCCGGTCTCCATGTTCACCGCTACCTGATACACGGTGCTGGAGGTCGCGGCCTTCTGCACTTCGCGGCCCGCCAGGGCGCCGCCGAGCACGCCGACCACGGTCATGGCGGTGTTGCCCTTGCCCTTGCCGAACTGGTTACCGGCCAGACCGCCAGCGGCAGCGCCGCCGAGGGTGCCGACCCAGCCGGCTTCACCGGCCTTCTTGATCGGGGTGATGGAGGACACCACGCCGCAGTCCTGGCAGGCAGGGGGCGGCGGGGGCGCCGCCTGGGCCTGCTGCACCTGCTGCGTCTGCTGCGCGGCGAGCGCGGCCTGCTGGCGCGCCAGCTTGCGCTGTTCGGCCTTGATCCTGGCCATTTCCTGGTCGTTGGCCGAAGGGCCGGCCGGGGCGGGAGCCGGAGCGGCGGCAACCGGCGCCGGCTCGGGCGCAGCGACAGGCGCGGCAGCCGGAGGCGGGGCGGCCTGGTCGGCCGGCGGAGGCGGCGTTTGCGAGGGGCCGCAAGCGGCCAGGGTGACGAAGCTGAGCATTACCAAGGTTTTCTTGAACACGGTGCATCTCCCTTTGAAGTGGCAGGTGGCGGCAATCTAGCATCCGCAAACTGAACGGATGCTGTCTGCCGCCCGCTTTGAGGCTGGCGTCCAAAAAGGCGAATCCTTCGCCTGTCCAGACCCCTCTATTCGTGCTCGCCTTGCTCCCGCGTGTCAAGGAAGCGCACGTCCGGCGCCCGTTCCATCGCCATTTGCAGGTTGACCGAGCTGGAGGCCAGGTAGACCAGGTGGCCGGAGTGGTCCAGCGCCAGGCGGGCGTCGTTCTTGTCTTTGAAATCCTTGAGCTTTTTCGGGTCGTCGCAGGTGACCCAGCGGGCCGAATGGATGGTCCCGCCCTCGAACACTGCTTCCACGCTGTACTCGTCGCGCAGGCGGTATTGCACCACGTCGAACTGCAGCACGCCGACCGCGCCAAGGATGATGTCGTTGTTGACCAGCGGCCGGTACACCTGGGTGGCGCCTTCCTCGCACAACTGGTCCAGGCCCTTGTTGAGCTGCTTGGCGCGCAGCGGATCCTTCAGGATCACGCGGCGGAACAGCTCCGGCGCGAAGTTGGGGATGCCGGTGAAGCGCAGCGCCTCGCCCTCGGTGAAGGAATCGCCGATGGCGATGGTGCCGTGGTTGTGCAGGCCGACGATATCGCCTGGGAAGGCTTCTTCCACGGCTTCGCGGTCCGCCGCCATGAAGGTCAGCGCATTGGCCACGCGCACCGGCGCGCCGAGGCGCACGCTGTGCAGCTGCATGCCCTTGCGATAGCTGCCGGAGCAGACGCGCAGGAAAGCCACGCGGTCGCGGTGCTTCGGGTCCATGTTCGCCTGGATCTTGAAGACGAAGCCGCTGAACTTCGGTTCTTCCGGCAGTACCTGGCGCGGCGTCGCCTCGCGCGGCAGCGGCGAAGGTGCCCACTCGACGAAGGCGTTGAGCAGCTCGCGCACGCCGAAGTTGTTGATCGCCGCGCCGAAGAACACCGGCGTTAGTTTGGCGCTGCGGTACAGGTCCATGTCGAAGCCGGTGCCGGCGGCCTGCAGCAGGTCGATCTCGTCCAGCAGCGTCTGGTGGGACTGGCCGAAGCGCTCGGCCATGCCCGGCGCGCGCAAGCCGTCCACCACCTCGATCTCGCTGATGCGGTGCTTGTCGCCGGAATACAGATAGAAGCGGTCTTCCAGCAGGTGGTAGACGCCTTTGAAATCACGGCCCATGCCCACCGGCCAGGTGATCGGCGCGCACTGGATGCCCAGCACCTTTTCCACCTCGTCCAGCAGCTCCATCGGGCTGTGGCCGTCGCGGTCCAGCTTGTTGATGAAGGTGATGATCGGCGTGTCGCGCAGGCGGCAGATTTCCATCAGCTTGATGGTGCGCGGCTCAACGCCCTTGGCGGCGTCGATCACCATCAGCGCCGAGTCCACCGCCGTCAGCGTGCGGTAGGTGTCTTCGGAGAAGTCCTCGTGTCCCGGCGTATCGAGCAGGTTGATGATCTTGCCGCGATACGGGAACTGCATCACCGAGGTGGTGATGGAGATGCCGCGCTGCTGCTCCAGCGCCATCCAGTCGGAGGTGGCGTGCCGGCTGGCCTTGCGGCCCTTCACCGTGCCGGCGAGCTGGATCGCGCCGCCGAACAGCAGCAGCTTTTCGGTCAGCGTGGTCTTGCCCGCATCGGGGTGCGAGATGATGGCGAAAGTGCGGCGCAAGGCCGCTTGTTCTGCAGGCGTGCTCATGGGGTTCAGGCGGCGCGCGGGGCGCGCAAATACAGCGTAGGGGCGCGATTGTACCTTTCGGCGCCCGGCGGCGCGAAACTTGCCCGGCCGCGGGCCTGGCGGATTCGCATCGTCAACCACGCATTCGTCCGTGCACAGACCACAGCTGATCGAGGCGATATCCGGCCTGACCCAGCGTTTTTCGGGCGCTGGGAAGCGCCGGCTTCTCTTATACTTCCGCCTCCAGACGCGCGGGCCTTTAGCTCAATTGGTTAGAGCAGGGGACTCATAATCCCTTGGTTGTCGGTTCAAGTCCGACAGGGCCCACCATTTCCGGAGATGACGCCGACGGACTGGAGGTGGCCT
>JAQGNS010000517.1 GCA_028291705.1 Nevskia sp. | reverse complement strand
ACAATGCCGGTTACCGCCGAGCTTGAAAGAACAGTGAGCCAGAGTTGTGGGGTCATGAGAGGGCTAACGTTTGACTTAAGCGGACCGCCGAAGGCGGGTCCGCTTGAAGGAAGGGTTAGGCGTCATTGGCGCCGCCTCTCCATTGCAACAGTTGATTGCTCGAAGCCGAGCGAAGTGTAGAAGCCTTGCACGCCGGCCCGATCCGCGCGCAGTACCCAAGTGATGTTGGGGTTCGTACCTAACGCAGCATTGACAAGTGCTTTGCCAATGCCTGTACCTTGGCGCTCTGGTGCAACCGCGACCATTGAAATGTAGCCATTGAAGATGCCGTCGGTAATGGCTCGGAGGAAGCCGACAATCTGGCCACCGACTTCTGCGACAAGAGCAATCTGCGATGCTCGAACGCATGCCTCAAAGACCTCTGGATCTTCGATCTTCTTCGTCCAACCACAGGCAGACAGAAGCGCACGTGCGGATTCGAATTCTTCGGGATGGATAGGACGAATGTTCATCTGACGCCTAACGCAGAGCTACCCGGATCAACGGCTTCATCGTTGATTCCGAGTTGAGCGTCAAGTTATGCATTGTTCGCAGAACGAGGACCGTGTAGCACGCGGGCTATTGCAGAACCAACGAGAGCACAAAGTACCGCGAAAATAAAAACGAACACCAGCATTGTGGCAATGATGGGGGTAGACACTTGATCTATAGGAAGTGCTCCTGGACCGATCTGCCAAGAGATAAACCAGCCCAGCGTCGCATCGACTAGCTCAACTAGAACAGCCGCTCCAACAGCGCGAATGAGACCCCACCGGCGGTAAACAAAGTATCCAACCATGGCGTAGATGAGTACCGAACCTATCGACGCATACCCATAGGGGAATCCAAGTCCCTTAGATGCAAGCGAAGCCACTCTATCAAAAACCAGAACGGCCACAGCTCCCAAGCTAACAATTTTCCAGAACTGGCTCATGCGCCTCCCTTCAGAAATGCATAACGTTGTAGGTAAGGGGCGGCCCGCTTGCGGGACGTCCCGGCGGCCGAAGGACGCGCCTTGACCAGGATGTTAGGTGCGGACTTCACGTGGTTTGGCCTCGTAAAATGGCCAACCTATTTTGTGGAGCATCTGGCGACATGAAATCAGGGATGGTTCTTTCCGTGCGTCGCGGCCTGCCAAGAAACTCGACCGGCCATTCGGTAATGCGAACTTCTGCTACGTGAACGTACTGCCCAGGTTCCAGTTCGTCGATGTACTCTCGCTGCAGAACCAAGGCCAATGGGTCTTCGTACCCAGAATTGCTTGTGGAGAATGCAAGTGCTTCTTCGAAAGTTTCGAATGCGTAGTAATGATCGCCGCCTTCGAATTCGTCAGGGGCACCGTTTTCGAAATGGCACCAAACGCGGTACTCAAGCACGTCATCCCAGACGTAACCACCACCGGCTTTTGCCATCGCCGGATACTCACCGACTTGGGCTGGGTCTAGAACGGCAGGCGGTATAAATCCGAGTGGCATGTAGCACCTAGCACCTAACGTTTGACTTAAGCGGACCGTGGAGGACGGCGAAGCCGGCCGAAACGGGTCCGCTTGAAGGAAGGGTAAGGCGTCATTGCATGCCTGTTTGCTGCCATGCGGCTGAGAGCAACGTGAGAAGAGCCTTCATTGAAGCGAAGTACTGACCAAGCACTTTCTCCCACGCCGCTGAGTAGTCGAGAACTGGATAGGGTAAACCGAAATGTCTGTGCGCGCCGAGAAAGCGGTCGGCGTTGTCTCCGTGGGCAGGGTAGCCTTGACGCAAGGCGTTCACTTGCTTCAGGACTGTCGTGATGACCAAGGTTTGATCTGGCAGTGCGAGTGTTTGCAAGGCGTTCTCTAGGAGGATGAAGTCTCCGACATTGCCGAAGTCCGAGAGGTTAGCCACCTTTGCCAAGACGGGGCGGTTCAGGTCTTTTGCAATGATCCCTAGTGACTGGATTCGTGCGCGGAAGTCTGTCTGGTTCTCCGCGCTCTTGTACATGTCGAGGAGCGGACGCTCTTGAGAGAGTAGAAGAATTCGATCGCCCCAGAGACTTTTTGCGAGTGCGTTGATCTGGTCTCTGACCTCAGAGATATCTTCAGATAAAAACGAGATTTGCCTACTCAACTGTTGCTGCGCTATTTGAGGCAACGGATGCATTGACCCTTCGACTTCCCTTTCGGCCGGAGGATCGCGTGGCGCTGTATATGTATTGAGCTTGAACGGCTCAAGAGCGTCGAGAGTGCCTTCGCGGGCGTGCTCAAGAATCACCGGTAGAGCCAGTGCCGCAGCTACCTCTCCCATTTGTGCGGGAGGTAGTCTCCAAGTTGCTTCAAGCGTGCCGCTCACTTGTACCAACAGGGAAAAAGCCTTCACCTGTTCAAACGTGCCTTCGGTCTGCGAACCAAGTTCGAAGAACAGGTCGTACTCCGAGCCGTCGATTCGTGAGTGAGGCCTTTTCACGATGCCAAGTAACCTGACGAACTGCTTCATTTGGTGGTGCGAAGGATTCATGACGCCTAACTGGTACTTATACAGACAGGACCAGCCGGTATGTATTGTGGAAGGCTGATATGTACATTGGTTTGACCCGCCGTAAGCCCGCGCCAGTGCTAGCTTTGGCACGGTACTGTATGTACAGCCGGTGCTAAATTATCGTGAAACACGTCTCACCCGAGCACGCTTCATCCCCGAAAGAGAAATCTGCTTGATTAGGTTGATGAATTGCATTAATTGCACTGTTGAAGTCTACGCACTGAACGCGATTATGTCCATGGGCACGATGAATATTTAGTTTGATCGTCCGAATGAATAAATTTAGTCGCTGGGCGAATGACCGCTCTTGGGTGCGGATTCAACCGGTGAATGCAACACACTAAGTTCGCCTCGCGTTCTGAGTCGGCCACTTCCTTGTTTTTTCAGGATGCCAATCTATACAGATCATCTTCACGTTATCGTTTGCGTCTCTCATGGCGCTGTTTGCCCCCTTCGCAATGGCAGCGCCATCAACGCTTTGCATGGCGCGCATCCTTTTGGCGTCGCCGAACGTCTTATCCAAAGCAGGCACCGCACGGCGCCAAGACAAAGGAACAAGGCCATGAAACAATCGCTGATAAACTATAAAACCCATCCCGACCGCCAGCAAGACAACGTACACACACGGAAAACACATGACCGTCCATGATGAAGCACGTGCGTCGTTCGAGCAGCAGCTGCGCGATCTGCGTCCCAAGCTGCATCGCTATTGCGCGCGCATGGCGGGCTCGGTCGTTGACGGCGAAGATATCGTCCAGGAAGCGCTCATCAAGGCGATCAAGGCCTTCGGAGGGGAGGCCATCGACAATGTGCAGAGTTGGCTTTTCCGCATCGCCCACAATGCGGCACTGGATTTTCTGCGCGCACGCCGGCGCCAGGAAGCCGGCCGTTCCGAGGAAGACGCCGACATGATCGTCGACGAAACGGCGTCGGCCGCCGAGCGCTACGCCGCCAGCGCCAGCTTGCGCACGTTCATGCGCCTGCCGACCGCGCAGCGCGGGACCGTCATCTTGATGGATGTACTGGGCTATTCGCTGCGCGAAGTCAGCGACATCACCGGCATGACGATTGCGGCGATCAAGGCCGCGCTGCACCGCGGGCGCGGGCGCCTGCGCGAACTGGCGGACAGTCCGGAGGATGCCATCGTCCCCTCTCTGAGCGGCACCGAACTGGCACGCCTTGCCAATTATGCCGAGCGCTTCAACGCCCACGATTTCGACGCGGTGCGCAATATGCTGGCCGACGACGTCAAACTCGAACTTGTCAGCCGCGCACGCATGGAGGGCCGCAAGCGCGTATCGCACTACTTCGGCAATTATGCCAGCGTCCATGACTGGACATTGACGCCGGGCCTGGTGGACGGCCGGCCCGCCCTGCTGGTGTCCAATCCGGCCACGCCCGACGCGCCGCCGACCTATTTTGTGATCGTGGAATGGGATGGCGACAAGGTCGCGCAGATTCGCGATTTCCGGCATGTCCCGTACGTCGCCGAATGCGCCCAGATGATCGCGGCGACGCCTCAACTTCAGGAGCCACACCATGAATCATCTTGACATCGACATCCTTGAGCGCTACGCGGCCGCCGTCCTGGCCAAGGATGTCGGCGCTTTCATCGCACTGTACAGTCCGGACGTGCGGGTGTTCGACGCCTGGGGATGCTGGTCGTACGAGGGCGCAGCCGCGTGGAGGGAAGCGGCGCGGCAATGGTTCGCGTCCCTCGCGAACGAGTCGGTGGCCGTGAGCGCGCAGGAGGTGCGCGTCACGGGCGGGCAGGACGCGGCGCTGCTCAGCGCTATCGTCACCTATGCCAGCATCTCGCCCGCCGGCGAGCGGTTGCGCGCCATGCAGAACCGCCTGAGCTGGGGCCTGGCGCGGCACGGCGACAGCTGGCGCATCGTGCACGAACACACCTCGGCGCCGATTGGTTTCGATGACATGAAGGGCATCTTGACCCGCAGCGCCTGATTTTTTCTTCGTCGGCGCATCCTTCGCCGGCATCCGATCGTCTTAACAGGGTGACGAGACTGCGGGCCACTGCCCCACCGTCCGCAACCGATCGAATGCCATCCAAGGAGCACTACCGACATGAGCCAGCACAAAATCGAAATCTTCGGCATCCCACAAAGTAATTTCACGCGCGCGGTGCGCATCGTTTGTGAAGAAAAGGGAATCGACTACCTGCACCTGCCCGTGCGCCCCCATTCCGACGAGGCGAACGACATTCACCCGCTGGGCAAGGTTCCCGGTTTGCGCCATGGCGAGGTGCGCCTCGGCGAATCGCGGGCGATCGTGGCCTACCTCGACCGCCAGTATCCGGAACTGCCGATGATGCCGGCCAGCCCGCCAGCGCTGGCCGCGCGGCTCGAGCAATGGGCGTCCATCGTCATGACCGCCGTCGACCCGGTGCTGATCAGGCAATACGTGTTTGCCTACCTGTTCCCGGCCACGGCCGATGGCGCGGTCGATCGCGCAGCGGTCGATGCCACGCTGCCCCAGATGGAAGCGCTGGTCGCCATGCTCGATCGGGCGCTGGCCGGCGCCGACTATCTCGCTGCCGGCAGCTTCAGCTTTGCCGACGCCATCCTGCTGTCCACCCTGGCGCCTGTGCGTTTGTTCCCGGAGGGGAAGCGCGCAATCGACGCTGCCCCGCATCTGGGCCGCTACTTTAGCCTTCACAGTGCGCGCCCCAGCTTCGTCGCCACCGATCCCTGGTCGGCGCCGGCGGCGGGAGAAGGCGCATGATCCTCGTCACCGGCGCCGCCGGATTGAGCGGTTCGCACATCGTCAAGGAATTTTCCGCGCAAGGCGTGCCGGTACGCGCGCTGGTCAGGGACCGGGCCAAGGCGGCGGCCATCGCCTTCGACAAGGTCGACATTGTCGAAGGCGACATGGCGCGGCCGGAGACCCTGGGCCCGGCGCTGGCCGGTGTCGAGAAGGCATTGTTGATCTCGTCGGGAAACGCGCAAATGCAGGAGACGCAATGCCGCTTCATCGACGCCTGCAAAAGTGCCGGGGTCGGCCATGTGGTGAAGTTTTCGGGCGCCGAGACGGGCTTCGACCGCGCGAAGTTCCGCTTCACCCAGATGCATGCGCAGGTCGAGGCCTATCTCGAACAGTCGGGACTTGCCTGGACCCACCTGCTTCCGGCCGGCTTCATGCAAGTCTATTTGCGCGAAGCGCGCACGATCATGAAGACGGGGGAACTGCGCCTTGCGGCCGGCGACATCACGCTCGCACCGATCGACGTCGCCGATATCGCCAAGATCGCCGTGGCCGTGCTGCGCGCGCCAGACCAGGAAGGCAGGACGCATCGCATGACCGGGCCCGAAGCGCTGAGCGTGGCCCGGATCGCCGGCCTGATGGCGCAGGCAGCTGGCCGGCCGGTCAACTACGTCGCCATCACGCCCGAGCAGCGCCGGGATGAACTGCTTGCCGCCGGGACGCCGCCGTATTTTGCCGACGCCTTGTTCGAACAGGCGTGCGAGCGCTTGCGCAATCCGAAGGCCACAGTCCATCTCGAGAGCCATCGCGAGTTCAATGTGACGCCGACCTGCTTTGCGGATTTTGCGAAGCGCCATGGCGCGGACTTTCCGTGACGTGGGCAGGTGTGCCCGCGAGGACACACCGTATGCCTGCACAGACCGCACGATTACCCGTGTGGCCGATATTTGCAGATTACGCCTCAGGAGGGTAAATGCCAAATACCCTTGTCACGAATAAAAAGCAAAAATACTCGGCGAGCGGGCTCACCCCGGCCATGTCGCATCGGCCGCATATTTGTAGACGACTTGCGCCTTCAGGTTAGGTAAAACTCCTAGGAAAGTTCTTGTACTCCGCCGCGGTGGCCTGAGCGCAGACGTCCTCGCAGGCCGATCGCAAGCGTTATCCCACTACCGTCTGTACCGTCGGCCCCGATGTCTGCATGATTGAATTGGGGCGCGAAATGAATTGTGCCCACAAATTTAATTATGGACACAATACTTCGACCAGTCACTGCATTGGCGGGATTGTTGATTTGCACGGAAAAGTGACCCACTTTCCCCCCATAATTTGCATGCCAATCTGACCCACGTATAGAACACAATCCTGCTCATGACAATGAGTAGGGGTTTTGGAGTGATCGACGTGGCATTACTAGGAATCATTCGACGCTGGTACATTCGTGACCCATTGAGAGAGATCGCCAGGCGCTTGGGAATCTCGCGAAACACGGTCCGGCGCTATCTGCGCGCGGAAATCACCGAGCCAACCTACCCGGAGCGGCAATCCCCGGGCGCCATCGACAAATACGCTTTCCAGTTATCGGCGATGCTCAAGACGGAAGCGGCCAAGTCGCGCAAGCAGCGTCGCCGTGACGGGATCGATTTCGACCAGTTCGCGGGTGCCCTGCACGTTGACGAAGATGTGTCGGGAGACGGGGGTCATATTGCGAGTTGCCGACCTCCCCTCCTAGCGCAATTGTCGCGACGCGCTGGTTCGAACGCATATCTATGACGGTTTCCGTCTTGCCGTGCTCGTCCGAGACATACAGCTTGCCACCGTGTAGGAAATTTTCAGATATTATGAGATTTCTTTAGGAAAATTTCATGTATTTTGAGACAGTCGCCCACGAGATTCTCAAAATACATGTCTAAGTCCTTGATTTTTAAGGACGAGACTATTTTGAGATCCTACATAGGTAAGTCAAATAAGGGCATAGGTAAAAAGCAAAGCGGTTTTGAATGACCTGACTTCGCGCCTGCGCAAAGGGTTTTGAATTTGAGAACTGCTCTCTTCATTCAGCGCGGACCCCGGCGATTGAGCACTGCGCTCTTGCTCTCCTTGCTAGTTCACGCGATGCTGTTGAGCGTCACCTTAGGTGGTCAGAAATTCGGACTTCCTGGCCTGGACTTTCGCTGGAAAGAAAGGCGCCTGGGGGCCAATGATTTGCGCATTCTACTTGCACCGGCGCAGCCCGCGGCGCCTGCATCGGCACCAGCGCCGGCAGATACTTCGCCGACAGAATTGTCCAATGCGGTGCTCGCCGCAGTGGATATGCCCGCAGTTGCGAGCAACGTGACATCAATGACTATGTCACCTCCCGCCGTCGGGCATAGTGAGGTGGCCGCCGTATTGATCCCGCCACCAACACCCGCGCCGACGCCAGAAACTGCTCCTGCGCCAACTCCGGAGCCGGTCATGACGACACGGAAGCGGCCCGACGTGAACCTGCCGGTCGCGCCCGACGCGCCACCGATGAGCGCGCCTGCAAACTCCGTGGCGCGAAACACTCCTACCCAGGGTAGTGAAATACCCGTACCCAGCAATGCGGGCGATGCAGCGCAGAAGCAGATCGAACAGGATACGCGGGAACGAGCGCTTGAGCAGGTCAGGCTCGAGCATGAGAAGCAGAGCGCCGAAAGACTGCGACAGGCGGAACTGATGGCGGACGCGCAGCGAGAAGCGGCGCGGCAAGAACAGCTACGACAAGAAGCCGCCCGCGCTGAGCAAACGGCCAGGAGCGAGGCTGCGCGAATGGAGGTCGAACGTCAGGAGCTTGCCCGGCAAGAGGGCCTGCGTCGAGAGGCACTGCGACAAGAGCGGGCAAGGCAGGACGAAAAGGCGCAGCAGGAGGCCGCTCGACAGGAACTGGAACGGGCCGAGGCCGCGCGACTGGAAGCTGGGCGCAGAGAAGCCACACGACAAGAACAGACAAGGCAAGCGCAGCTTGAAGCTGCACGGCAGGCGCAAACCCAGCTTGAAGCGGTGCGACAAGACGCAATAAAGCAAGAGGCAGCGCGACAAGACGCAGTAAAGCAAGAAGCAGCACGACAAGAACAGGCAAGACAAGAGCAGGCGCAGCCGGAGCGGGCTGAGCAGGAAGAGAAACGCGAGGAGCGGCTGCGCGCCATCGGCAAGCAACTCGACGAGGAAGCGGCCCAGCGCGACGCAGCGTTGAATCGCCCTTCACGCACGCTGCTGCCCACGGTAAGCAGCTTTCGCCGCGGATGGCTCTTCGGACGCGCCGACCCGATCGCCGATCTCGTCCTATACGCGGAAGCCATGAGCCGGAAGATCGAGATGAACATGACGTTCGACATGGTTCGCGAAGCGGTGAAGCAGCCTCACGCCCAACCGATGGTGACGGTGGCAATCCGCGCAGACGGCTCCGTAGAGAAGGTGACTTTCGTAGTCTCCAGCGGTGTGGCCGCTATCGACGAAGCGATACGAAAAGTCGTGGCCAGCCAGGCGCCCTATGGCGCGTTCCCGCCCGCCCTGGCGCGCCAGTACGACGTGATCGAAATTCGCCGCACCTGGA
>JAQGNS010000478.1 GCA_028291705.1 Nevskia sp. | reverse complement strand
TCGATGCGCAGGCTTTGCCCGCTGGCGAGGTCGATCTGCGCCGCCGCCGCTTCGGGGATGCCGCTCAGGCCGCTGTACAGCGTCCAGTCGCCGGCCAGGGCCAGCTCCACCACGCCGGACTCCTTGCGCAGGGTCCAGCGGGGTGCGATGGTCGCGTCCGGCATGAGTATCGCGGTCTGAGCCCCCATGTCCCGATCTTCGCAGATTTATGGGGCCTGGATAAAGGCAAAAGAGCGGTGGATTCCAGCCCGGCCAGCGGTTCGGCCCGTCGTCCGGGCCGAACCAAACAAGCGCTCGCTTACGCCGCCTGATCGCGCTTGCGCTGGATGAATTCGATCTTGTAGCCGTCCGGGTCCTCGACGAAGGCGATGACGGTGGTGCCGTGCTTCATCGGCCCCGCCTCGCGGGTGACCTTGCCGCCGCGCTGCTTCGCCAGTTCGCAGGCCTGGTAAGCATCGTCCACCTGCAGCGCGATATGACCGTAGGCACTGCCCAGCTCGTACTTGTCGACGCCCCAGTTGTGCGTCAGTTCGATTTCGGCGTCGCCGACCTGCTTGCCGTCGACACGGTCGTCGAAGCCGACGAAGGCCAGGGTGAACTTGCCGTCCGGATAGTCCTGCCGCGACAGCAGCTTCATGCCGAGGACCTTGGTGTAGAAGTCGAGGGAGCGGTCGAGATCGCCGACCCGCAACATGGTGTGGAGGATGCGCATGGGCAGTTCCGGTTGGAGAATAGGTGGTCGCTTAGGGACCGTGCGGAAGGTGGACGGTTCCGTGAGCATATTCGGCGCATTTTAAGCTCCGGTTGGGGCCGGTTCCCCGGGAATTCGCCGCATTTTCGCCTCCTCCTGTCACGAAACTTGCGCAATTCGGTGCAACTATCGCATTTGAAACACAAAAGGCAGGTTTTACGCTAGAGTTAGGGTTACGATGATTCCATCGATCCTCAAGCTGGATAAGGGCGGTATGCCAGTCGCTTGGATTCGCTGGCAGACTGCCGCTACTCTCTACGCCCGCAAGCGTGTGTGCTGGGAAGCGGGTGAGGAGCGTTTTGTCGTTCGCGGCGGCACCTGTGCCCGCACCGGGCAGGTTTCCGAGCTGCGCATCGGTTCCATCATCGCCGTTGCCGACCGCTCGCGGCGCTTCGAGGGCAGTGCCCCGCTGCTGACCAACCGCACCCTGTTCCAGCGCGACCGCAACCTGTGCATGTACTGCGGCAACCAGTTCTCGCCCGGCCTGCTGACCCGCGATCACGTGGTTCCTGCCTCGCGCGGCGGCTCCAGCGCCTGGGAGAACTGCGTTACCGCCTGCCGCCACTGCAACCAGCGCAAGGACGACCGCACGCCCGAGGAAGCCGGCATGAAGCTGCTGGCGATCCCCTATACGCCGAACCTTGCCGAGTACCTGATCCTGAGCAACCGCCGCATCATGGCGGACCAGATGGAATTCCTGCTCAGCTTTGCCCGCAAGAAAGCGGCGTAAAGACTCGCCGCGACTGCGCGTTTCGGGTTCAATACGGGCCTCAGGCCCGCCCATCGCAGCCCCCGACTTCCCATGCACACCGAAACCCAGCGCGTCGCCGCGCTTGCCGAAGCGCAGCAGAAGGCCGCGGCATTCTTCGCGCGCATTGCGGAGAGCCTGATCCGCCCGGGCATCAGCGAATCGCAGCTGACGCGCGAGATCGCCGAGCTGGGGCGCCGCGAATTCGGCATCGAGCAGAACTGGCACAAGCGCATCGTCCGCGCCGGCATCAACACCCTGGCGCCCTACGATGAAAACCCGCCGGACTTGACCCTCGGCGAGGACGACATTCTGTTCATCGACCTGGGGCCGGTGTTCGAGGAATGGGAGGCGGACTTCGGCCGCACTTACGTGATCGGCACCGATCCGCACAAGCTGCGCCTGCGCGACGATGTGGCCGCCGCCTTCACCGCCGGCAAGAAGTACTTCCAGGAACACCCGCACATCACCGGCAGCGCGTTCTACGCCTACGTCCGCCAGCTGGCGGAGCGGGCTGGCTGGGAATTCGGCGGCAGCCTGGCCGCCCACATGATCGGCGAGTTCCCGCACAAGTCCCTGCCGGTGGACAAGGCCGTGGCCTGGGCCGATGCCGGCAACCACACGCCGATGCGTGGGCTCGATCCGCTGGGCCGCGAGCGCCACTGGATCCTGGAAATCCACTTCGTCGATCGCGCACGCGGCATCGGCGGCTTCTACGAAGAGCTGCTCACCATCGGCTGAAGCGCCGTGCCGGTTTGCCGCATAGAGCCTAAAATCGGCGGATGACGCCTTCAACCATCCTCATCGTAATCCTGGCCGCCGCCCTCGGCGCGCTGCTCGCCTGGCTGGCCGGGCGTGCCGCCACCGAGCGTCAGCGCGCCAATGCCGCCGCCGCCGAGGCGAACGCAGCGGCACAGGCACTGGCCGCGGCCACGCGCGAGCAGGAGCTGAGCGGCGCCCGTGCCGCCGGCGAGCAGTTGCGCGCGCAGCTGGCGGCGGCGCAGTCGGAAGGCGCGGTGCTGCGCATCACGCTAGACAAGGAACGCGAAGCCGCCGCCGACAAGCTCAAGCTGCTGCAGCAGACCGGCGAGGAGATGACGCTGCGCTTCAAGCAGCTCTCGCAGGAAATCCTCGAGGACAAGTCGCGCCGCTTCACCGAGCAGAACCAGCTGAACATCGAGCAGATCCTCAAGCCGCTGCGCGAGAAGATCGCCGGCTTCGAGCAGCAGGTGAAGCAGTCCTACGAGTTGGAAACGCGCGATCGTGTCGCGCTGAAAGAGCAGATCGCCCAGCTCGCCCGGCTCAATCAGCAGGTCTCGGCCGAGGCCAACAACCTGGCTGGCGCGCTGCGCGGCCAGGCCCGCACCCAGGGCGCCTGGGGCGAGCTGATCCTGGAGCGCATCCTGGAGCTGTCCGGTCTGGAGAAGGGGCGCGAATACGAAACCCAGTTCGCCACCCGCGACGAGGCCGGCCAGCGCTACCGGCCCGACGTGGTGGTGCACTTGCCGGGCGGCCGCGACATCATCATCGACGCCAAGGCCTCGCTCAGCGCTTATGCGCGCTTCAGCGAAGCGGTGGACGAGGCCGCGCGCGAGACCGCGCTGGCGGCCCACGTTGCTTCGCTGCGCGGCCATATCCGCGAACTCGGCGGCAAGAATTACCAGTCGCTCGAAGGCATCGGCTCGCTCGATTTCGTGCTGATGTTCGTGCCCAATGAAGCGGCCTATATCGACGCGGTGCGCTCGGCCCCGGGCCTGTACGAGGAAGCGCTGACGCAGAACATCGGCCTGGTCTGTCCTTCGACCCTGTTGCCGACCCTGCGCACCGTCAACAATCTGTGGAAGGTCGAGCGCCAGGGGCGCAATGCGCAGCAGATCGCCGAGGAGGCCGGGCGCCTCTACGACAAGTTCGTCGGCTTCGAGCAGGACCTGAGCCGGCTCGGCAGCGCGCTCAACAGTGCCAGCAAGGCCTACGCCGATGCCCGCGGCAAGCTGCTGGAAGGGCCGGGCAACGTGGTGCGCAAGATCGAGCTGCTGAAGAAGATGGGGGCGAAAACCAGCAAGCAGCTGCCCGATGCGCTGCGCAGCCAGGCGCTGCCCGATCTGGACGAGGAAGGCGAAGAGGGCGGGGAATCCTGAGCGGTTCGAGCGCAGGCTGGCGTTTCCGGCTTGCGCAGGCGCGCCGCCCGGTGCAGGCTCCCCGGACCTTCCACCCGGAGCCTGTCCCATGTCCCTGAAAGTCCTCTACACCGCCCACGCCACCGCCATCGGCGGCCGTAACGGCCACACCGCTTCGTCTGACGGCATCGTTTCGGTCGATCTATCCGTGCCCAAGGCCATGGGCGGCCCCGGCAAGCCCGGCACCACCACGCCGGAAGACCTGTTCGGCGCCGGTTATGCCGCCTGCTTCGGCGGCGCCGCCGATTTCGTCGCCAAGCAGCAGAAGCTGGCAGTGAGCGAAATCAAGGTGGAGGCGGCGGTGGGCATCGGCACCCTCTCCGAAGGCGGCTTCGGCCTCAAGGTCGACCTCACCGTCACCGTCAAGGGCATCGCCCAGGCCGAGGCTGAAAAGCTGGTGGAGAAGGCGCACCAGGTCTGCCCCTATTCCAACGCCACCCGCGGCAACATCGAAGTCACGCT
>JAQGNS010000474.1 GCA_028291705.1 Nevskia sp. | reverse complement strand
CTGCTCACCAACAACTACCGCTCGTTCGGCGACCTGACCAAGCTCACCCGCAGCTTCTCCTTCGCCGACATCCGGGCCGGACTGTGGGTCGATAACCAGACCAACCTGCGCGAGCTGACCGAAGTCGATTACACGCTCGGCGGCACCACCAACATCTCGCCGGTCCAGGCGCCCATGGGTCCGATCGACCGCCAGCAGCACAACGGGTTGCTGACGCTGCAGCCTTACGTCGAAATCGACTGGAAGGTCACACCCGAGCTGACCATCACACCTGGCGTGAAGTACAACTACTTCCGTCGCCGTACCGACGCCCCCGTCAACCAGGGCACGCAAACGCCGGTGGACGTGGCCAAGACCTACGACCAGTTGCTGCCCTCCATCGCCGCGCACTACTCGATCCGGCCGAACTGGACCGCGTATGCGCAGGTCGCCGAAGGCTTCCTGGCGCCGAACCTGAACCTGTTCTACATCCCGAACCCCTCCGGCGGCGACAGCGGCCTCAGCCCCGAGCGGACCTGGAACTACCAGGTCGGCACCGCGTGGCAAAGCAACGGGCTGGCCCTCTCCGGCGACTTGTACTGGATCAACTTCAACAACCTGATCCAGAAGGATCCCACCTCCTCCGGTGCGAACACCCGGTTCCTGAACTCCGGCGGCGCCGACTACAAGGGTGTGGAAGCGGAAGCCACCTACTACGCCGGCCTGGGCTTCAGCGTATTCGGCAACGGCAGCTTCAACAGCGCGAAGAACCAGCCGACAGGCCAGTGGGTCGCCGAGGTTCCGGACGCAACCCTCGCCGGCGGCGTGATCTACAACCGCCACGATGTCTATGGTTCGTTCATCGACAAGTGGGTCGGCCGGCGTCTGGACAGCGGCGCCGAATTCTCCCCCTACAGCGACCTGATGCTGTCAGCAGGCTACACACTCAGGAACCTGATGGGCGCATCGTCAGTCTCGCTGCGGGTCAACGTCGACAACCTGCTCGACGTGAACAAGCTCAGCGCACTGGCCGGCACGACGGTCGGCAACAACCCGGCAACCAATTCGCCGGACAACCTGTACTGGACCGTTGCCGGCCGCAGTGTGATCGCCACCCTGTCCGCCAGCTTCTGAAGACGCGGGGTTCATGAGCTTGGCACCGGATCGGGTCTCATCCCGGTACTGATCCGGTGCCATTTTTTTTGCCGGCACCGGCTCGCTGAACCCGGCGCCGCGAATTTCCAGGAGACTGTTCTTCATGTGGCATCACCACATCATCAAGGGCGCCGCCCGATCGGCGGCCACGATTTCCTTCCTGCTGGCGCTCGGCGGATGCGCGCTGCTCCCGCATCCGGCCGAACCATCCACCGCCGCGCCATCGCCGGCAACCTTCCAGGTTTCGGGTCAAGACCTGCACCAGCCCCTGACGCTCATCGCCTATGGCGACATGCGTTTCACCGACCCGTCCAATGTCACCGCAACCAACCCGAAGGCGCGGCAGGCGCTGATCGACCGGATCGCGCAGGAGCGGCCCGACGGCGTATTCCTCAACGGCGACGTTCCCTACATGGGCGGCAACCCGGACGACTATGCCGAGTACCATCGCGAGACCACGGCCTGGCGCGACGCCGGCTTGCGCGTCTACCCCGTCCTCGGCAACCACGAGTTCAAGAAATGCGAGGAACAGGCCTGCCTGGCGAACTGGTGGTCCGAGTTTAATCAACTACGCGGGCTGCGCTGGTATTCGGTACAGGTGGGCCCGCAGTTCTATGGCATCGCCCTCGACAGCGACACCTCGTTGCTGCCGGGCAGCGCCCAGGCGCAATGGCTGCAATCACAACTCGCGGCGCTGCCCGCCAGCGTGCGCTTCGTGCTGATCTGGATGCATCATCCACCGGTGGACGACCTCCAGGCCGATGGCGACGACAACCCGCGCGGCAACGAAATCGCCCTGCGCGAATTCCTGAAAACCGCCGCCCCGGGCCTGCGCGCCAAGCTGCTGGTAGTGGCCGCCCACGTCCACAACTACGAGCGCTTCCTGCGGGACGGCGTGAGCTACATCGTCTCCGGCGGCGGCGGCGCCAAGCCCTCACAGGTGGTGCGGGGGCCGGACGATCTCTTCACCGGCACATCATTTCCGAACTACCACTATGTGAAGCTGGTGCTGGACCGGGACACCCTGCAAGGCACGATGTACCGGCTGGACCCACAGGCCGCCTCCCCCGCCTGGGCCGCGGCCGATCATTTCGAGATCCGGGCCGGCCAATAGATTCAAAGATCGATCCGCAGACGAAGCCGCCTGCAGGGGCGGCCCGTCATTCCCATCTCCTTTCGGCCGCGGAAAAAACGGCCGTCCAGGCCGCCATTTCCCTGGCGCAGTCCGCTTCGTGGGAACTTCGTGGGAACCGGACGCGGCGGAAAAAGTAATTCTACATGGCGATATGCACCGGCAAATACAACGCACGATGCCGGCCGCATGCCTTTCGATTTCGCCCATGGAGAAGAAGCACTATGCAAGGAAAAGTGGTGGGAGCCGTCCTGTTCGGCATGTCGTTGCCGCTGGCCGCACAAGCCGACAAGGGGGCCGACGGCTTCATCGACAACTGGTTCGCCATGGCCAGCCGCAGCCAGGCCGAGCAACCGCACTGGATCACGCCGCTGGCCACCGTCACGCCGCGCCTGGAGCAGGAATTCCGCACCGACTACCTGCACGAGCACCTGCCCAACGACACCAGCCTCGACAACTACGGCAACGGCAAGGGCCTGGAGATCATCCCCAGCGAGAATACCGAGGTCCTGCTCAACGTGCCGCCCTATGAGCAGCACGGCGGCGCCTCGCAGGAAAACGGCTTCGGCGATTTCTCGATGCTGGCCAAGTACCGCTTCCTCTCCGCCAACGAGGAGCACGGCAACTACATCCTCACCGGCTTCATGGGCGTGAGCGTGCCCACCGGCGCCCCGCCCAATGGCGGCCAGGCCGTGACCCTCACACCGACCATCGCCGGCGGCATGGGCTTCGGCGACTTCGATTTCCAGAGCACGCTCGGCATCCAGCTGCCGGCGGATCGCGTGGCCAGCGTCGGCCGCACCATTTCCTGGAATACGGCCCTGCAGTACCATCTCGACCACTATTTCTGGCCGGAGATGGAAGTGAATTACACCCACTTCATCGGCGGCAAGAACGACAACAAGACGCAGGTGCTGCTGACGCCCGGCATCGTGCTCGGCATGTTCGTCATCAGGAACCGCCTGGGCGTGGTGTTCGGCGCCGGCTATCTAGTGGCGGAGACGACGTTCAAGAGTTATGACAACGCGGTGGTCGCCACGGCGCGCATGCCGTTCTGAGTGGCAAGGCCTTCCCTGCCCGCTTCGGCGCAGT
>JAQGNS010000457.1 GCA_028291705.1 Nevskia sp. | reverse complement strand
CTCACCAACTTCATGGTGTACGCCGCGGAGCCCAATGCCAAGGACCGCGTCTCCACCGGCTGGAACGTGATGTTCTACCTGATCTTCCTGTTGCTGCCGCTAACCTATTTCCTGAAAAAGGAATTCTGGCGCGACGTTCATTGATCACGCACGGAGCCGCATGACCCTGCGCACCCGACACAAGACGGCGCAGCCCACCATCAAGCCCGCGCCCAACGCGGGCTTGATGCTTTTCGTTGCCGAGGATTCGCTGTCCTGCGACTGGGCGCGCCTGGTGCTGGCCGAGAAGGACATCGACAGCGCGCAGATCCAGACCATCCGGCCGGGCAGCGCCATCAACGAGGACTTCCTGGTCCTCAACCCCTCGCAGTCGCTGCCGACCCTGGCCGACCGCGAAGGCGTCATCACCGGGGCGCGGGTCATCGTCGAATATCTCGACGAGCGCTATCCGCATCCGCCGCTGATGCCGTTGTCGCCCTCGGCGCGCGCGCGCGTGCGCATGGCGTTGCAGGGCCTGGAGCACGAATTGCTGCCGCGTATCGAAACCTTGCCGGCTGTCGGCGCGCGTGGCGCCGCGGCGGCCCGCAGCGAGTTGCTGGAGCGCCTGCTGGCCGGCGGCCGGCACTTCGCCGCCCAGGGTTACATCCTCGGCCGCGACTACACCCTGGTCGACAGCGGCTGGGCCGTGCTGCTGCGCCGCCTGGGCCAGCTCGCCATCGAATTGCCGGCGCAGGCCGAACCACTGCGCCGCTACGCCGCGCGCCTGTTCGCACGTCCGGCCTATCAACGCTGTTTCAACAAGGAATCGGGCAGGAAGCCTTGACCTTATGAGTTCACGTTCGCGCCGCCCCTACCTGATCCGCGCCATCCACGCCTGGGCGCTGGACAACGGCTACACCCCGCACCTGCTGGTCGCCGCCGACTATCCCGGCGTCAGCGTGCCCAAGGCCTTCGTCAAGGAAGGCCGCATTGCTCTCGACCTCAGCCCGATGGCCGTGCGCGAGCTCAACCTCGAGAACGAACCGATCTTCTTCTCGGCGCGCTTCGGCGGTTCACCCTTCGACATCGTGGTGCCCAGCGGCGCCGTGCTGGCGATCTACGCGCGAGAGAATGGCGACGGCATCCTGTTCGGTGAACCCGAACCGATCGATCCGGAAGCCCCCACCGCGCGGCCGCCGGGTGAGGAAGAGCCGCCGCCGGAAACACCGCGGCCGAGCGGGCGTCCGAAGCTCAGGGTCGTGAAGTAGGTCGATTCAAGTCGTAGGGCGGCCCGTGGCCGCCCTACTTTTTATGTCTGCGCGGGAATCAAGGTAGGTCGGTTCAAGGGCGCGCAGCGCCCGGAATCGACATGCGCAGTTTGATAGTGCGCCGTCGGGTCCGCTTTGCTTGACCCGACCTACGACCTACGCGGGAAAGAGTATCTCGTCCACCAGATCGCACAGGCAGTGCAGGAACACCAGGTGGGTTTCCTGGACGCGCGCGGTGACGTTGCTGGCCGAGCGCAACTCGAAGTCGCCGGCCTTCAGCATCGCCGCCATTTTGCCGCCGTCCTTGCCGGTGAGGGCAATGACGCTGGCGCCGCCCTGGTACGCGGCCTCGATGGCGCGGATCACGTTGGCCGAGTTGCCGGAGGTGGAAATCGCCAGCAGCAGGTCGCCCGGCCGCACCAGCGCCTGTACCTGCTTGGAAAACACCTGTTCAAAGCTGTAGTCGTTGGCGATGGCGGTGAGCGCCGAGGTGTCGGTGGTCAGCGCGATACCGGCCAGGCCCGGGCGCTCGCGCTCGTAGCGGCCGGTCAGCTCGGCGGCGAAGTGCTGCGCGTCGGCGGCGGAGCCGCCGTTGCCGCAGGCCAGCACCTTATTGCCGGCCTTGAGCACCGCGGCCATGTGCTGCGCCGCGCCGAGGATCGACGGCAACATCGTCGCCAGGGTGCGCTGCTTGGTCTCGATGCTGGCCTCGAAATGAGACCGGATACGTGCTTCCAGATTTGCAGCCATTGCCTTATCCCTCTGCGTCGAAAGCCGCTGTTAACCATTCCACGGCATCGTTGCCGTCCACCGCCACCACGTCGAAACGCACCGGGCTGCGCGTGTATTGCGGGTGCGCCACCAGGAACATTTTGGCCGCGTGGATCAGGCGCCCGCGCTTGCGTCCGTGCACCGAGGCGAAGGCATCGCCGTAGTCGCTGCGGCTGCGCTTGCGCACTTCCACCAGCACCAGCGTGTCCTTGTCGCGCATCACCAGGTCCAGTTCGCCGCCGGGGCAGCGCCAGTTGCGCGTTACCAGCTTGAGGCCGTGCTGTTCCAGGTGGCGCTGCGCCCGCGCCTCGGCCTCGGCGCCGCGCAGCTGCGTGTCCATCGCTACTGCGCGCCTGCCGCTTCGAGCAGACGCGGTTCGCCTTCGGTGGTCTGCGCACAGACCAGGCCGCGGTGCACCGCGCCGTCGTCGCCGACGCGCAGGGTGCCGGTGCCGCCGGGCAATTGGTCCAGCGGATGCAGGGCGTTCTGGCTCAGGCGCAGGGCCAGCAGGAAAGCGTCGTCGCCGAGGGCGTAGAAGCGCGCCAGCTCGGCGTTGCGGCCGTTCAGCGCATTGCCGCGCAGGGGTGCCCAGGTGCCGCTGGTGTCGAGCATCCAGGGCGCATCACAGAAACGGATGCCGGCAAGATCCTGGTCACCGCGGCCCTCGTTGACGGTGGCGGTGTCGTAGATCGGCACGCGTTCCGCGTGGTAATAGCGGAACAGCGGCCACAGCTGCCGCGCCTGGTTGGTGCCGGCGTCGATGAAGATGAAATCGAAATCGTTGCGCCGCTGCGGATCGACGCCGGGGGTGGCGCTGGCGCGCATCTCGGCCAGCTTCTTCTTGTCGTCCACCGCGTGGTAGTGCAGCAGGCTGCTGATCGGCGTGGCCCAGTCCTTGAATTCGCCGGAGTAGCTGCGCGAGTCGCGCACTTCACCGCCCAGCTCGCTCAGCCGCTGGCTGAACGCCGCCTGCACGCGCGCGCCGCGCTCGTTCGCCGGCACCAGCACCAGGGCGCGGCGCAGGCCGCGCGCGGCGGCATCCTCGGCGGCGGCACGGGCTTCGTCCTCGGGCGCCAGACCGAACTGGTAGAAACCGGCCGGCGCGACATGGCCGGTGTCCAGGTAATTCAGTGCCAGCACCGGGGTACGCGGGCTGCCGGCCTGGCTCAGCGCGGTGACGTTGGCCTTGAGCAGCGGACCCACCACCACGCCGGCGCCTTCGCTGATGGCCTGGCTGTAGGCGCTAACCGCCGCGGCCGGGTTGCTGGCGTCATAGACGCGGACGTCGGCGGGGTTGCCGGCCCGCGCCGCGGCCGCGGCAAAGCCGGCGTGCACGCTGTCAGCATAGGCCGCCAGGCCGCCGCTCTGCGGCAGCAGCAGGGCGTAAAAGCCGGGACGCGCCGGGACGCCGTTGAAAGCCGGGAGTGTCGCGCCGGGCGGCGGGGTGACGTAGGCCGGCGCGGGACCGGCGGGCTGCGCGGGCGCCGTCGGCATCATCACGCTGGCCAGGCGATCCTGCGCCGGGTGGCCCGGATAGCGTTGGCGCCAGCCCTCGTACATTTCCAGCGAGGCGTTGCGGTGAGCCAGGTTGGCCAGCTCGATCCAGCCGCGCGTCACCACATCAGTATTGCCTGCGCGGGCCAGGGCGGAAGCGTCGAGCGGCGCGGCGCCTAGGCCGGACCAGATGGCATCGCGGTTCTCGTTGACCATGGCCGGGATGCCGAGCAGGCGCTCGCGCTGTACCAGGGTCTGTGTCGCGCCCACCGGATCGTTGAGGCGGAACAGGGCGCGGCCGCGCAGCAACAGCACGCGTTCGGCCAGCGGTGAATTGGCCGCGTTCTCGGGCAGCATGTGTAGTGCCCCGGCGGCGTCATTGCGAGCCAGCAAGGCCCGCGCGCGCAGCAGGCGCCAGCGCAGCTGCTGCTGCGGGTCGAGCGCCGCCAGCGGCAGGGTGTCGAGGATGGCGCCGGCGTAGCTGTAATCATTGCCGTCGGTGGCGGCCTCGGCGGCGCGCAAGTGGTACTCGTTGCTCTGCGGCGGCGCGGTCTGCGCCGCGGCCTGCTCGAAGGCTCGCGAGGCGCGGAAATAGTCGTTGTGCATCAGCGCCTTCTGCGCGTCGTCCAGGGGCGAGGCGGAGGACTCGTAGGAGGACGAGGTGTAGGACGGCAGGCCGGATCCGGCGGCGCATCCGGCGAGCGCGGCCAGGGTGAGGGCGGCGAGGGGTGTCAGTCGGCGGGGCGTCATCCGCTAAAGTATGACATGACCAC
>JAQGNS010000441.1 GCA_028291705.1 Nevskia sp. | reverse complement strand
GTACATGCCCACCGCTTCCGTGGCCAGCGCGCCGGTGGCGATGAAGGCCACCAGGATGTAGCCGAAGTGGGCGATGGACGAGTACGCCAGCAGGCGTTTGATGTTGTCCTGCAGCAGCGCCAGGATGTTGCCGAGCACGATCGACAGGATGGCGATAGCGGTCAGAACGTTCATCAGCGAGACGTACTGGTAGGCCTTGGTCTCGACGAAGTAGCGCAGCAGCAGCGCCAGCACCGCGGTCTTGGAGGCGGTGGCGAGGTAGGCGGCCACCGGGGCGGGGGCGCCCTCATAGACGTCCGGGGTCCACAGGTGGAACGGCGCCAGCGACAGCTTGAAGGCGACGCCCACCAGCAACAGGCCGGCGCCGGTGGTCAGCACCAGACGGGCGGGCCCCATGGCGGCGGCGGCGCGATGACCGATCTGCGCGAAGTCGAGGGTGCCGACCTCGGCGAAGATCAAGGCCATGCCGAACAGGATGAAGGCCGAACCCACCGCGGACAGCACCAGGTACTTGATGCTGGCTTCGAGTGAGCGGCGCTCCTTCACCAGGTAGCCGATCATGCCGTAGAGCGGCAGCGACAGTAGTTCCAGGCCGATGAAGAAGGCGGCGAAGTGACGGCTGCACACCACCACCAGTCCGCCCAGGGCGGATAGGGCCAGCAGGATGTAGACCTCTTCCTGGTTGCCCTTGTAACCCTCCATGTAGGCGTAGGTGAGGGTGGCCGTGGCCAGGCCGGCAGCGAGCACCAGGCCCATGTAGAAGGCGGCGTAGCTGTCGATCACCAGCAGTGGCGTGACCATCTGCGGCAGCGGCGGATGGCCGAAGAAATCCAGCATCTTCAGAATCGGCGCCTGCAGGAAACCAGGCAACTGGTCGGCCAGTTGCGGCAGCACCAGGTAGGTAGCCGAGATCAGGGCCAGGTTCAGGCCCACCGCAACCACCGTGGCGTTCCACCAATGATGACGGCGGAAGGCGATGGCGACCATCACCCACATGATGGTGGCGCTGACGATCAGGATCGGCGCCAGCGCCAGCCACTGATTGGTAGTGAGGGTCATGGTGCGCCCCCGGCCTGGGCCGCGGCCAGCGTGGCCTGGGCTGCCTGGTAGAGGTGCTGCACCGCCTGCATCGGCGCCTTGGACAGATCGAACACCGGTTGCGGGTAAAGGCCGAAAAACACCAGCAGAGCCATCAGGGTAAACATGGTGGCGAGTTCACGGCTGTTGAGGTCACCGAGCTTGTTCTTGTCGCCGCCGTGCACTGGGCCGTAGAAGGCGCGCTGCACGAACATCAGCGAGTACACCGCGGCGAGGATCAGGCCGGTGGAGGCGACGATCGTCACGAACTTGTCCACCGGCCAGGTGCCGAGCAGGATCAGGAATTCGCCGACGAAGTTGGCCAGGCCGGGCAGGCCCAGGCTGGCAGCGGCGAAGAACAACGCGATCGGCGGCAGGAACGGGAAGCGCGACCACAGCCCGCCCATCAGGCGCAGATCACGGGTGTGCAACCGTTCGTACATTTCACCGCAGAGGATGAACAGGCCGCCGGCGGAGATGCCGTGCGCCAGCATGTTGATCACCGCGCCCTGCAGGGCCTGCTCGGTGCCGGCGTAGATGCCGACCAGCACGAAGCCCATGTGGCTGATGCTGGTGTAGGCGACCAGGCGCTTGACGTCGTTCTGGGCAAAAGCCAGCACGGCGCCGTAGACGATGCCGAGCACACCCAGCCACATCGCGATCGGCGCGAACTGCGCCGAGGCATGCGGGAACAGCGGCAGGGCGAAGCGCAGCAGGCCATAGGCGGCGGTCTTCAGCAGGATGCCGGCCAGATCCACCGAACCGGCGGTAGGGGCCTGCGAGTGCGCGTCCGGCAGCCAGTTGTGCAGCGGCACCACCGGCAGCTTCACCGCGAAGGCGACGAAGAAGCCGAGCATCAACCACCATTCCACCGTCGCGCTCATCGGCGTGTTGAGCAGCGCCGGATAGTCGAAGGTGAAGATGCCGGTGCTGTTGTAATGCACGAACACCAGGCCCAGGATGGCCAGCAGCATCAGCAGGCCGCTGGCCTGGGTGTAGATGAAGAACTTGGTCGCCGCGTAGACGCGTCCCTTGCCGCCAGGGGCGTTATGGCCCCACAGCGCGATCAGGAAGTACATCGGCACCAGCATCATTTCCCAGAAGAAGAAGAACAGGAACAGGTCCATGGCGAGGAACACGCCGATGACGCCGCCCAGGTTCCATAGCAGGTTCAGATGGAAGAAGCCGACGTTGCGCTGCACTTCGCGCCAGGAGCAGGCGATCGCCATGATGCCGAGCAGGCCGGTCAGGCCCACCAGGATCAGCGACAGGCCGTCCAGCGCCAGGTGGAAACTGATGCCGAAGCGCGGAATCCATGGCACCTGGAATTCCTGCATCCACTGGTGCTTGTCGCCGAGCAGGGTCAGCGAATAGTCGCCGATCATCCACAGGTGCGCGGCCAGGCCCAGCACCGCGAACATCGTGACCAGCGCCACCCAGCGCGGAAGGCCGCGCCCGAAGCGCTCGATCTGCCAGCAGAGGAAGCCGCCGATGAAGGGCAGTACGAACAGCCAGACTAGGATCATTGGTATACCACCACCGCGGCGATAATGAGTACGGCGCCGAATGCTACGCTGGCGGTGTACCAGCGCAGGCGTCCGCTCTGGCTGAGCGCCGTCGCCTTGTTGAGCGAAACCAGCACCACCGGAATGCCGCCGATGATCTGGTCAAATACATCCTTGCTGTTGACCCGCACCGCCCACAGGAAGGGCTTCACGAACAGGCGGTCATAGAGCCAGTCGAAGCCGAAGGCGCTGTACCAGTAACGACGCAGCAGCTGGGCCAGCGAATTCTTTTCCAGCCAGCGCAGCAGGCCGGGCTGACCGAAGAACAGCCAGCCGGCAATGGCGATACCGGCCAAGGCCACCGCGCCGGACAGGGCTTCCACCATATGCTGGGTCGAGCCGCCTTCTTCCGCGGGGTTGGCCGGCAGCACGTTGGCCAGGGGCGGATGGATCATGCCGCCGACGAAGGTCGACAGCACCAGCAGTACGCTCAGCGGCAGCCAGTAGGACACCCCGTGGCCGGCATGGGCGTCGGTCTTGGCTTCGCCGAAGAACACCGTGAAGATCAAGCGGAAGGTGTAGAGCGAGGTGAGGAAGGCGCCGAACAGGCCGGCCCAGAACAGGCCGATATGGCCGCTGGCATAGGCCTGCCACAGGATCTCGTCCTTGCTGAAGAAACCGGCGGTGAGGTATGGCACAGCGGCCAGCGCCGAGCCGCCGATCATGAAGCTCCAGAACGCCAGCGGGATCTTCTTGCGCAGGCCGCCCATCTTGCGGATGTCCTGCTCATGGTGGCAGGCCAGGATCACTGCGCCGGAGGCGAGGAACAGCAGCGCCTTGAAGAACGCATGCGTCATCAGGTGGAACACTGCCGACGACCAGGCACCGGCGCCCAGCGCCAGGAACATGTAGCCGATCTGGCTCATGGTGGAGTAGGCCAGCACGCGCTTGATGTCGGTCTGCACCAGGGCGGTGAAGCCGGCCAGCAGCAGCGTCACCGCGCCGACCAGGCCGACCATCTCTTGCGCGAACGGCGCCAGTTCGAACAGCGTGTGGGTACGGGCGATGAGATACACGCCCGCGGTCACCATGGTGGCGGCGTGGATCAACGCCGACACCGGAGTGGGGCCGGCCATCGCGTCCGGCAGCCAGGTCTGCAGCGGCAGCTGCGCTGACTTGCCGACCGCGCCGCCGAGCAGCAGCAGGGCGATGGCGGTGACGGTGAAGCTGCCCGGATGGAAAGCCTGCGGCGCGAGCTGCAGGATCTCCTGGATATTGAGCGTGCCCAGCGTCTGGAACAGCAGGAACAGGCCGATGGCCATGAAGGTGTCGCCGACGCGGGTGACGACGAACGCCTTGCGTGCCGCCGCGCCGTTGGCCGGGTCTTGGTACCAGAAGCCGATCAGCAGGTAGGAGCACAGGCCCACGCCTTCCCAGCCGAAGTACAGGAACAGCAGGTTGTCGCCCAGCACCAGGAACAGCATGCTGGCGACGAACAGGTTCATGTAGGAGAAGAAGCGCCCGTAGCCCTCGTCACCGCGCATGTACCAGGAGGCGAACAGGTGGATCAGGAAGCCCACCCCGGTGATTACGCCCATCATGGTCAGCGAGAGGCCGTCCAGGCGCAGCGCGAACTGCGGCGCGAAGCCGCCGACCTGCATCCAAGTCCACAGCGGCTCCACATAGGCATCGCCGGCCGGCGGATGCTGCAGGAACTGGATGCCGACTATGGCCGTGACCAGGGCCGACAGGCCGATGGAGCCGACGCCGATCACCGCGGCGAGCGTCTCCGGAATCCTGCCGCGGCCGAAGGCCAGGATCAGGAAGCCGAGCAGGGGAAACAGGAAAACCAGGAACAGGATATTCATGATCGGGTCAGCCCTTCATCTCGCTGGCCGCATCC
>JAQGNS010000426.1 GCA_028291705.1 Nevskia sp. | reverse complement strand
CTCCTGCACCTGCTTCTGCAGCGCCATCAATTGCTCGGGTTCCATGGCCGGCGGCGTCTCCGCCAGCAGGTCGCGCCGCTCCCGCTCCATCAGCAGTGCCCGCTCCGCCTGCGGCGGCGGATAACCCAGCGAGATGCGCATGAGGAAACGGTCGAGCTGCGATTCCGGCAAGGGAAAGGTGCCGATCTGCTCGCTCGGATTCTGCGTCGCCACCACGAAGAACGGCTCCGGCAGCGTGCGCGTTACGCCCTCGGAGGTGACCTGCCGTTCTTCCATCGCTTCCAGCAAGGCGCTCTGCGTCTTCGGGCTGGCGCGGTTGATCTCGTCCGCCAGCACCACCTGCGCGAAGATCGGCCCCGGATGGAAGCGGAACGCGCTGGTCGCCGGCTCATAGATCGATACGCCGAGGATGTCGCCCGGCAGCAGGTCGCTGGTGAACTGCACCCGCTGGAAGTGCAGCCCGAACACCCGCGCCAGCGCCAACGCCAGTGTGGTCTTGCCGACGCCGGGAATATCCTCGATCAGCAGATGCCCCCGCGCCAGCAGGCAGGCCACCGCGAGCCGGAGTTGGCGTTCCTTGCCGAGGACGATGCCGGACAGTGCGCCGAGTGCGCCGTGCAGGTTGGTGGTCATGGAGCGGTTGGGATGGGTGTGATTATCTATTTAAATAGTTCGACGAAGGTTAGGGCTGCGTTAGTTGCCTTCCGGCACTTCAAGCAAAGGCTGCCAGGAACGGAACCATTCCGAGGCCGCTTCTTCCCAGGGCCAAACGCCAGATGTTGTAGGCCAGACCAGTTGTATGACACGAAAGTTCGGTCCTTCGTACAAGTGCCAGCAATGCCCAAAATATTCTTTGAGGTGTGAGGAATGAACTGTGCGGACCTGGCACTCGAAGTCCTGGATGAAGCCAGCGTAAAACTGGCCAGCCTCAAACTCTTCTCCAGCGATAACCCGCCGGTTGTACTCATTAACCATGAAATGAGCCAGCTTATGCTTTAGTCCAATCACAACAGCTTCTGGCTTACCGGTTTTTTTCTGTATACCCACCGAGTAAGCGAATGGCGGCAAGTCGCCTTCTTCCATTATGGATATTACTTGGCAGCCATATTTTTCGATGTCGGCTAGAGTCTTGCTGTCATCCGCGTCCACGAATTCAGGACTCCTTGCTCACTTAAGCATCGTAGCGAGTGCCTGCCCGAGCCGCACTTCCTGCCCGGCCGCCAGCGCCGGATCCCAGGTCAGCGCTCCCGGCGGTGCCAGCAGGATCACCGTCGACCCCATATGGAACCGCCCCAGCTCCGCCCCGCGCTGTAACAGCTGCGGCTGCATCGGCTGGTAATAAGTCGGCGACACATTGCGCAAATGCGGCGGCGTGAGCTGCCCGCTCCACACCGTCTCGATGCCGCCGACGATGATCGCGCCGACCATCACCAGGGCCAGCGGCCCGAACTGCGTATCGAAGATCGCCACCATGCGCTCGTTGCGCGCGAACAGTCCCGGCACCGAGCGCGCCGTGCTCGGGTTGACGCTGAACAGCCGCCCCGGCACATAGGCCCAGCTACGCAGGCGGCCGGTGCAGGGCATGTGCACGCGGTGGTAGTCGTGCGGCGCCAGGTAAATGGTGCTGAACGAGCCGCCGTAGAAAGTCTGCGCCAGGTCCTCGTCGGCCAGCAGCGCCGCGGCGCTGTAGCTGTGTCCCTTGGCCTGGAAGATCTGGCCCTGCCGGATCGGTCCCACCTGGCTGATGGCGCCATCCACCGGGCTGCTTAGAATGTCCGCCGTCGCCGGCTGCGGCCGCAGGCCCGGCTTGAGCGCGCGGGTGAAGAAGGCGTTGAAGTGCTCGTAGTTGTCGATACGCGACCACTCCGCTTCTTCCAGGTCCACCGCGTACTTGTGCAGGAACCAGCGCATCAGCGCGTTCTTGAACGGCTTCGCCCGCACCTGCGCCACGCGGAACATGAAGGTGGACAGCGCCCGCGTCGGCAGCAGCGACTGGAAGGTGGCGAAGATGCGGTCGCCCAGCGAAGCCTCGCTGCCCGGCGGCTGCCGCATCATGGTTGCGCCCGCACGCTGAACGGCACCTGCGTCACGTCCTTGCCGCAGTGGAAGCCGATGCTGCTGCCGTCACCGGCCTTGAACGGATGCTTCGGGTCCATCAGCATCAGGTGCTTGCCGCCATCCGCCAGCGCCACGCTGCTGCGCGCCGGGATGTCCAGGCCCTTGAGCGGCCGCATGGTCATCATGCCGCCGTCCATGCTCATCTGGTGCAGCTCCACGCTGCCGAAATCGGCGCCGTCCACGCTATCGATGTGCAGCGGCTTGTCGCCGGTATTGCTCAGCACGCCATAGCCGGCCAGCACCGCGGCCACCGGCGGCCCCTCGGGAATCCAGGCGTCCTCCACCTTCAGTCCCTTGCAGTCGGCGAAAGCCGGGGCACAAGCGGAGCAGGCGAGCAGGGCGATCGCCAAGGGAGCGGAATATTTCATGAGGACTTTCCGATGACCTGCTTCAGGTCGCTGACCAGGTTCTCGGTCTTGAAGGGCGGCGTGAGGTAGCCGGCCAGCCCGGCCTTGGGATCGACCAGGATCAGCGCCGAGGAATGATCCATCAGGTAGCTCTGCGGCGTTTCCCCCGGCACCTTGGCATAGACGAAGCCGAGGTTGGCGCCGAGCGCGTCGAGCTGCGCGTTGGGCCCGGTCACGGCGAGGAAATCCGGGCTGAAGTAAT
>JAQGNS010000395.1 GCA_028291705.1 Nevskia sp. | reverse complement strand
GGATATCCGAAGTACGAGGAAGTGCAGCAGTTCCCGGCGTATTGAAATATCACTCTCTTGTCATCCTGAGCGTAGCGAAGGATCTGGCCGCGAGGTTAGAGCCAAGTGTGAGGCCAGATCCTTCGCTACGCTCAGGATGACAGTCTTGCTACCGGAGCGCCGCCATGAGTATTCCGTCCGCCTTCGATCCCATCAAGATCGGCCCCCTGCAGTTACGCAACCGCTTCATCAAGTCCGGCGCCAACGAGGGCATGGCCAAGGGCGGCACGCCGTCGAAGATGCTGGTCGAGCACCACCGCGCCATCGCCGCGGGCGGCGCCGCCATGACCACCGTGGCCTATTGCGCGGTCAGCGCGGACGGGCGCACCTTCGTCGACCAGGTGCAGCTCGAGCCGGGCTCGGTCAAGCACCTGCGCGTCCTGACCGATGCGGTGCACGGCGAGGGCGCGGCGGCCTGCGCCCAGATCACCCACGGCGGCGCCTTCACTTTCCTGCCGGAGCTGAGCACCCGCTACCCGCGCAGTGCATCGGGCGGCTTCAATGCCGCCGGCGTGATCAGCGGCCGCCTGTTCCGCACCGGCATGAAGCCGGACGACCTGGAACACACCGCCAGTGAATTCGTCGCCGCGGCCAGGCTGGCACGGGAAGCCGGCTTCAATGCGGTGGAGCTGCACATGGGCCATGGCTACCTGCTCAGCCAGTTCCTGTCGCCGGCCTACAACAAGCGCCGCGACCAGTACGGCGGCAGCACCGATAACCGCGCCCGTTTCCCGGCCATGGTATTGCGCCGCGTGCTCGACGCGGTGGGCAAGGACCTGGCCGTCACCTGCAAGATCTGCGTCACCGAGGGCTTCAAGAGCGGCGCCACTGCGGAGGACGCGGCCATCGTCGCGCAAGTGCTGGAACGGGAAGGGGCGCACCTGCTGGTGCTGAGCGGCGGCATGAACGTGGAAGCGCCCTGGGCCATCTTCGGCAGCCCGATGCCGCGCGCCGCCACCGAAGGCTTGCAGAACCCGGTGATCCGCACCGCCACCCGCATCATGCGGCTGTGGGAGCCGAAGATCAGCTTCCACGAAATGTACTTCATGGAGCACTCGCGCAAGGTGCGTGCCGCCGTGCGCATGCCGCTGGCCTACCTGGGCGGCGTCAAGTCGTTGGCCGGAGTGGAGCAGGCCATGGCTGAAGGTTTCGATTGCGTGGTGATGGCGCGCGCCCTTATCCACGACGCGCAGCTGGTCAACAAATTCCGCAGCGGCGAAGCCACGCAGTCCGGTTGCACCGCCTGCAACGAATGCGTGGTGATGATGTACACGCCGGGCGGCACCAGTTGCGTGCTCAATGCCCCCAATGATGCCGAGTTGAACCGGACCCCTGCCGCTTCCTGACGACCGAAGCCCGTAGCCCGGGAAGCGCGCCAGCGCTACCCGGGAGGCCGTGGCGCCAAAGCTCCAGGCAGTCGCGGCACCGAAAGCCCCGGGTAGCGCTGGCGCGCTTCCCGGGCTACGTTATGTCTCTATGGTCCAATATCGGCGAAATCGGGCGCCCGGTGGTACTTACTCTCTGATGTTGGCGCTGCGGGATCGTAGAGCGGGTTACTTGGTAGATCACGTAGAAATCCTGCGAGAGTCGTTTCGACGGGTGCGAGCTACGCATGCTTTCTCCGTCGATGCTGTTGTGGTCATGCCAGACCATCTGCATCTGCTTTGTACGCTTCCGGAAAGGGACACCGATTACTCGGAGCGTGTGCGTTTGATCAAGCGGTACTTCACCCAATCTTTGATTGCGGCGGGTGTCGTACGCCGTGGAATCTGGCAACCACGTTTCTGGGAACACACCATCCGCGACGACGAGGATTTTCGCCGGCACGTGGATTACATTCATTTCAATCCGGTCAGACATGGTTATGTTTCCGGGGTGAGTGAATGGCCGCATTCATCGTTTCATCGATATGTACGCCAAGGTCTGTTACGGTCCGATTGGGGTGGTGACATGGCTGGCGTTCCAGGCGAAGGGTTCGGAGAGTAGGCGAGACCGGACCCCCGCGGCAGCCTAGCGCCGCGACGCGCGCACCAGGCTCAGCGCCATCCAGATCACCGCCGCCGCTGCGAGCACCAGCACCGCCCACAACAGGATCTGGCGCAGCGGTGTCGGCTTGGGCAGCGGCGACAGCACGGCTGCGCCGCCGAGTTCGCGCGCTGCGCCAGGTTGGGCCGTCCCGATCATCGATTGCAGTTCCGCCGCCGGCAGGCCTTGCAGCAGTGCTTCGCAGCCCGGCGCGGGTGGGATTTCCGCACGGGCGCTGCCATAGGCCAGCAGGAAATTGCCGCCGCCTTGAACCAGGAAGCGCAGGCGCGCCGGGATGTAGCCGAGGCGCAAGGCCGGCGCGCCTGCGCCGAGCGAGTCCGCGCCCTGCTGCACCTGGATGCGCCAGTAGCGGTCGCTGTCCGTGGTGAAGCGCGGGTCGTCGTTGTGATGCTCGGCCTCGCCGGTGCCGACCGAGTACACCGCGCCGCTCCACACGGTGCGCCAGATGCCGTCGGCGCGCGCGCGGCTTTGCAGGGCCAGCTGCAGGGTCATATTGCCGGCCGGCAAGGCGATCTGCGCGGTATGCACCGGCGCCAGGCGGGCGGCGTCGAAGACGTAGCCGTGCTCGGGATCCCGGGGCAATGCCGCCGGCGTGAACCAGCGCGGCTGCTCCAGCGCCTTCGTCCCCTGCAGCTCGGCGATCACGGCATCGAGCGTCGGCGCCGGGCCGGCGTCATTGCGGGTGATGCGCAGGTAAGCATGGCGCCCGCTCGGTAGCGGAATGCGCTCGCGCTGCAAGGTCTGACCGGCGCTGCCGGCCTGCACCAGCGTTGCTTGCGGAACCAGCGTGGTCCAGCGGTCGAGGTCTTCGCTGGCCTCGACGCGCACCTGCAATTCCGAGGCGCCGTCGGCGGTGTGCCAGCGGAAGCGCAGCGCATTCAGCGGGCTGTCGGCTCCGCGCGCATCGATGACGTAGGCGGAGACTTCGGTCTGTGCCGCCACGGCTTCCCCGGTGGGTTTGACGTCAACCGTCACCGCGCCGCCGCTGTCGACCTCCAGCCGCGTGCCGCTGCCCGCCGCGGCTTTCGCCGCCTGTAGCGGATAGACCCTGAGCGGCAGTTCCCTGACCGCGGCGGCTGGCGCCGGCGGCGCTGCGCACAGTGCGGCGGGGACCGGGGTGCTCTCGGCGTTGAACACACGCAGGTCACCCAGGTCGGCCCGGGTCACGCCCTGGTAGACGGCGTCGGGCAGGCCCAGTTCGGCGATCGGATGTCCGGCCTCCGGCAGCAGTTCGATGCCGGAACGGAAGTCCTGCGGCCCGGCGCTGCCTGCCGCGGCGGACAGGGCCAGGACCGAAAGCATCAGTACGGGAAGGGATTTCATGGGGAGGTATCGATGTCCGAAGCTGGGCCTGGTTCCGGGACATCCTTGCGCGGCGGCAGCGGCGACAGGTAGCCGGTCACCAGCAGCAGCGCGCCGACGATCAGGAACGAGACGATGCGCGCGAGCGTGCCGCGGCCGGCGGTGTCCACCAGGAACAGTTTCACCAGCAGTACCGCCATCAGCCCGGCGCCCACCAGCCAGGTGCTGCGCTGTGCCCGCCGCGCGGCGAGCGTCATCGCGGCAAAGGCGAGCAGGCCCCAGAACACCGAGAGCGAGGCCTGTACGGTGATGGAGCGGGCGATGCCGTCGAGGTCCAGCGGCGTTCCCGCCAGGTAGTGCAGGGCGCGGATCAATGCGGCATTGAGCCACAGGAAGACCAGGGCGGCTGCGATGCCGGGGAGGATGCGCGGATCGGCCGGGGTGAAGCGCGCGCGCCGCTCCGGGCCCAGCGACTTCCAGTGCAGGGCCTGCGCCGCGAATACCAGGGCGATGCCCAGGTCCAACGGATTCAGCAGCGGCAGGTAGGGCAGCTCGCGCGGGTCGCCGTCGCTGAGCAGGTTCATCGCTACCGTCCACAGCGCGGCGAACAGGCTCAGGGGCAGCGCCGCCAGCACGCGATAGGTCTGTTCATGCCGCGCCAACGGCCATGCCGGTATCAGGCGCGCGCGGCTGAGCCAGCCGAGCAGCAGTGCCGGCACCACGCCCCAGGGCAGGGCCTGCCAGACGCCGCCGATTGCCTGGCCGATGCGCCAGGACAATTCCCATGCGACGAGCAGCGCCAGCAGCCACACGGCAGCGGCATGCAGGCCCGGCAGCGTACTGCGCAGGACCGCATCGTCGCTCCGCTCGAGGCGGAACAGGATCCACCATGCCGCGGCCAGCAACAACGGCCAGCCCAGCCAGGCCGCTTCGGCCAGGGGGTGAACGGCATGCAGCGAGGCCGCAAGGCCGCACCAGGCCGCAAGCGGCAGCAGGGCGACGGCAACCCGCAGCAGCAGCGGCCACGACAGGCGCGCGCTGAGTCCGTACAGGGCCGCCGCGCTGAAGGCGACGAAGGCGAGCCCGCTGCCCATCACATAGGGATGGGCCGAACGGCCGATCTCCGCCAGGCCGCCGCCCAGCCACCAGGCGATGCCCCAGAGCGCGTAGCCGCTGTCCAGGTGCGCTTCATAGGTGGCTTGCCGTGGGCGGTTGCGGAACAGCCACCAGCCGCTGGCCAGGCCGGCGGCCGCCAGCGCCACGCTGCCGAGGTACTGGCTGTTGAGGAAGGGATGCCCGGGGATGTGTCCGGCGCGGTCCGCCAGGCAGGCGAACCCGGCGACGAACTGCAGCAGCACACCGAAGGCGCGCGCCAGCTTGCGCTCCTGGCGCACGCCCAGCCACACCATGCCGGCGCCTTCGATGGCCCAGGCGGTCGCGGCCGTGTC
>JAQGNS010000598.1 GCA_028291705.1 Nevskia sp. | reverse complement strand
CGCATCCTGTCGGAGAAGGACGGCATCTGGCTCAGCGGCAACAACCTGTCGGTGGAAGTGACGCAGGAAGGCCGCGAGCTGCAGCGCATGGTGCGCCAGGCGCTCAGCGGCACCGTGGCCGACAAGGGTCCTCCAGCCGTGGTCGAAGCCATGTCCGTCACCCGCCCTTCCGGCCGCGCCAAGCTCGGCGTGCTGGTGCGACAGATTCCGCTCGGCACCTGGTCGGAAAGCCGCCAGCGCCCCGCCGTCGCCGTATTACTGCGCGATCCCGAATCCAGCGCCGCCCAGCCCTCGCATGAGCTGGTGAGCCGCCTGTTCGGCCTGACCCGCATGGAAGCCGCCCTGGCCTTGCTGCTGGCCGAAGGCCTGACCCTGGATGAAGCGGCGGAAAAGATGGATGTGCGCCGCAATACCGCCCGCACCCATCTGCGCTCGATCTTCTGCAAGACTGGGGTGACGCGGCAGACCATGCTGGTGCGCTTGCTGCTGAACAGCGTCATCACGCTGGGCTGACCAGGAAAATCCATCACCCGGGAAGCGCGCAACGCTACCCGGGTGATGTTGCGCGCTCACCGGACTACTCTCCCCGCCCGGCAGTTCATTGCCTTTTGCCCGCAGCGAGATACCCATGAACTTGCGTGCCGCCTGGTGCTTCTTCGCATGCCTCGCGCTGGCTTGCCCCTGGGCGGCAAGCCAAGCCGCACCCACCGCCAAGCATCCCAGATCCTGCACCGGCCACGGCGTCGAACTGCAAGTACTGGGATCGGGCGGCCCCGAAATGGAGGACCGCCGCGCCTCGACCAGCTACCTGGTGTGGCTAGACGGCCGTCCGCGCGTACTGATCGACAGCGGCGGCGGCAGCGCCCTGCGCTTCGGTCAGGCTGGAGCCAAGGTGTCGCAACTCGATGCCATCCTGTTCTCGCACCTGCACATCGACCACACGGCCGATTTCCCGGCCCTGATGAAGTCGGCCTATTTCGAGGATCGGCAAAAGCCGTTGCCGGTCTACGGCCCTGCCGGCAACGACGCGTTTCCCGCCACCACGGAATTTGTCGCCGACCTGTTCGACACGAAGCGCGGGGCTTACCGTTACCTGGGTGATTTCCTCAACGGCGAAGAATCGGGCTTCAAACTGGAAGCACACGACGTCTCCCCACAGGCGCACGAAATCCAGACCGTGCTCTCCACCGACGGCCTGGACCTCGCGGCAACGCCGGTGATGCACGGCAACGCGCCGGCCCTGGCCTGGCGCATCCGCCTCGGCGGCAAGACCCTGGTCTTTTCGGGCGACACCAGCGGCGAGAACGGCAACCTCGAAGCGCTGGCCACGAATGCCGACCTGCTGGTGGCGCATAACGCCATCCCCGAGGGAACCAGCGGCAACCTGCTGGATCTGCACATGCCGCCATCGGTGATCGGCCGCATCGCCAGGACGGCGGCGGTGAAATCCCTGGTCTTATCACACAGGATGCTGCGCAGCCTCGGCCGCGAAACGGAAACCCGTCGCGCGATCGCCAAGTCCTATTCCGGCCCGATCGCCTTCGCCGATGATCTGGATTGCTTCCGGTAGAACGCTGCTTGCCGCTCAGGCGGCAAGCTTCTGTTCCAGCCAGCCTTGCTCGCGGTAGAACGCCAGCGCATCGGCCAGCGACTCACGCGTACCACGCGGCGCAAAACCCAGCTCACGTTCGGCCTTGGCGTGCGACACCACGGTGTTCGACACGCTGGCGCGCAACACGCCGGGCGTGAACAGCGGCGGCTTGCCGTTGAAACGCGAGGCAAGCGTGGTGAACGGCAGCATGGCCCAGGCCACCCACAATGGCATCACTGCTTTGGGCATGGTCACGCCGGTCAGCTCCTGCCAGTAGCCACTGATGGTGCGGAGGTCATGCACCGCGCCGGTCAGCAGGTAGCGCTCGCCGCGCCGCCCCTTTTCCGCCGCGGCGATCATGCCGGCGGCGACGTCGCGCACGTCGATGTAGTCGCTGACCACTTCCATCAGCATCGGGATGCGCCGGTGGTAGAGATCGATCAGGGCCTTGCCCATCAAGGAAGGCTCGTAGTCCTGCGGGCCGATCATGGTGCCGGGGCTGACCACCACGGCATCGAGGCCGCGCTCGCGCACCAACTCCTGGATGAGCTGCTCAGCCAGCGCCTTGCAGCGGTGGTAGTCACAGGGCTCGTCCAGCGCCAGCGGCCGCGATTCGTCCAGCGGCTGTTCGAGCGGATGGCGCACCAGGGCATGATGCGAGGAGCAATGCACCAGGCGGATGCCGCCTGCAAGGCAGGCTTCGGCGACGATGCGCGTGCCGTCGACATTCACCGCGCGAATGCTGCCGTCCCGGTCCTTGTCCAGGTTGACCTTGGCGGCCAGGTGAAACACGACCTGCACGCCGTCGACCAACTGGGCCACGTCATCGGCCGACAGTACCGAACCGCGCACCAGTTCCACGTCGAGACCGGCCAGCGAGGCCGGCATGGCCGCGCCCGGCTCCAGCACGCGCACGCTGTCGCCGCGTTGCAGCAGGGCACGCACCAGGGAACAACCCAGGCGCCCGCCCCCACCCGTTACGGCTACGCGCATCGGAACTCCCCGGCCGCTTATAGCGGCGGCAGCTTCTTGCCGTGCTTGGCGAGATAATGCGCCGTGATGTTCGGCACCTGCGTCACCGGCGTGACGATCTCGAATACCCGCTCATAGCTGGCGAACTGGATCAGCCACTTGCCGTTGCGCTTGACGTAACGGTCCTTGTAGAGCGAGGAGCCGTCGGTGATGATCTTGTGGCGCAGGTCGAGGAACCAGTCCTTCAGGTACCAGGTGCCGGTGGCCTCGGTCGGCGACTGGAAGTCGATTTCCGGATGGTTGACGTGGTGGAAGGCGATCGCCTCCGAGTGGAAGGCATTCTCCAGCGCCTCGATGATCTTGTCGCGGCCCTGCACTTCGAAACGATAGGTACCGCCGACGTAGCAGACCCCTGCGTCCTCGGTGAACAGCTCGCGCACTTCCTTGATGTTGGCGGTGTCGATGCAGCGGCAATAGGCGTACTTGAGGCGCTTGATCAGTTCGAGGTCTTCGAGCGGCAGGGACATGGGGTTTCCTCATAGTGGACATCCTGTCCAGGAACCGGTCATCCATGACCGGACTGTTGAAATAAGCGAATCGGCAAATACGATCAGGCTTTGCTAAATGCCGAAGCCGCCCGACACATTGATCTGCTGCCCGGTGATGTAGCCGCCACGGGTGGACGCCAGGAACACGGCGGTATGGCCGATCTCCTCCGGCTTGCCCCAGCGCTTCAGCGGCAACAGTTTCAGTGTCTCGTCGATCCAGGCCTGGTCGAATACGCCGCGCTTGAGCAACTCCAGGAACATGCCGGCCTCGATCACGCCGACCAGCACGCTGTTGGCGCGAACGTTGTTGCGGCCCTCTTCCTTGGCGATACCCTTGACCAGCGCCTCGTTGGCCGCCTTGGGTGCAACCGACAGGCCGTCCTTGGGCGGCCACCAGACATGGCCGGCCGAGCCCAGATGCACGTAGGAGCCGCCGCCGGCCGCGCGCAGCTTCGGCAGGGTCGCCTGCACCACGTTGAAGAAGCCCATCACCTCGGTGTCGATGGAGCGCTTGAACAGAGCGTGGCTGGTATCGCCGAGCAGCACCTGCTCCACCACCGGGCCGGCGGCGAAGACCACGGTATGGATGCGGCCATGCTCCTTCAGCGCCGCTTCCACCGCCGCTTCGACCTGCTTGGGGTCGGTAACGTCGGTGGCATGGATGCTGGCCTTGCGGCCGGTGGCACGGATTTCGCCGGCGACGCGCTCGGCCACGTCCTTTTTCGAACGGTAAGCGATGGCCACGTCCGTGCCGGACTGGGCGAAAGTCAGCGCCACGCCCTGGCCGATACCGCCGCTGCCGCCGAACACCAGGACCGCGCCCTGCGGAAAGTCGTCTTGCGCATTCTGTTGCATTGTTATGGCTCCTCCGGTTGAGCGCATTATTGGGAGGCGGCGCCAACCGGGCATCATCCATTGGGACGACAAGCCGGGGCCCGTACCGGTCGTCTTTACAGACGATGCGGCCCAGCCGGCTCTGGCCGATGGTTGACACACAAGAAAGCCACGGAGGAGCGGCACGGCCATGAACGAGACCGAACAGGCGGAACTGCGCCAACTGCTCGACCGGCAGGCGATCCAGGACTGCCTGCACCGTTACACGCGCGGCGTCGACCGCCTGGACCGTGAACTGCTGCTCTCCGCCTACCATGCCGACGCCGTCGACGACCACGGCGCCTTCGTCGGCAAGCCGGCGGACTTCGCCGACTGGGCCCTGCCCCATCACCGCGAGCACCAGAAGCACACCAACCACCTGATTCTCAACCACAGCTGCGAACTGGACGGCGATACCGCGCACAGCGAAACCTACTGCCTCTACATCGGCGTCAACCGCAGCGGCACCATCGACGTCATCGGCAACCGCTACATCGACCGGCTGGAGCGGCGCGCAAGCCGCTGGGCCATCGCGCGGCGGGTCTGCGTGGTGGAATGGATCAGCAGCCTGGCGGGTGAGTCCGAGGTGGATCCGCAGATGCGTGAGGCCGTGGCCGCGCTGATGCGCAACAGCCGGTCAACCCGCGACCGCAACGACATCTCCTATCAGCGTCCGCTCGAAATCCGGCGGGAGGCCGGCACCGCATGAATACCCAAGGTTACGGCGCGATCCGCCAGATCGCCTACATCGTGGCCGACCTCGACGCCGCCATCCACCACTGGATGGATTTCGCCGGCATCGGACCCTGGACGGTCTACAAAAACGCCACCATGCGCGGCCACTGCCGCGGCGTGGAGACGGCGGTGAAGATGAACGTGGGTCTGTCCTACCAGGGCGAGGTGCAGATCGAGTTGATCCAGGTCACCAGCAGGACGCCCTCGCCCTACCAGGACGCCGGTGGGCGCAGCCTGATTGGCATGCACCACATCGCCTGGTTGTCGCAAGACATCGACGCCGACGTGGCCAGGGCGAAGCAGCGCGGGCTGGTGCCCGCCTTCGAAGCCAGCAATGGCGTGGTGCGCGTGGCCTACATGGAGTCCCCGGCCGAGCCCGGCCTGCTGCTGGAATTCATCGAGGCGGCGCCGGTGGTGCTGGAGAACTTCGCCAGCGGCATGAAGGCGGCGCGGGAATGGGATGGGAACCGTGAGGCGATTCAGGTGATTGATTTCGAGGCATGAGCGCCCGCCAGCCCGTTCAATAGTCCACGCAGACGATGCGGCCCTACGGCTCCTGCCCGAATGTTCACGCATAAATCCATAAGCCAGAACATCCGAGGAGTCCCGTGAACGAACTCAGCAACAAGGTCGCCATCATCACCGGCGCCGCCAGCGGCATCGGCCGCGCCGCGGCCCTGCGCTTTGCCGAGGAAGGCGCCCGGCTGGTGCTGGCCGATATCGGCGTTGAAGCCGGTGAGGCCCTGGCTGCCGAGCTGCGCGGCAAGGGCAGCGAAGCCATCTTCGTGCGTACCGACGTTTCCAGGGCGGCCGAGTGCGAAGCGCTGGTGCAGGCTGCTGTGCAGAAATTCGGCCGCCTCGACGCCGCCTTCAACAATGCCGGCATCTCCGATGGACCGCTGCCGCCCGGCACCATCGACTATCCGCTGGAACTGTGGGACCGCCTGATCGCGGTCAACCTGTCCAGCGTGTTCTACTGCCTGCGCTACCAGATACGCGCCATGCTGAAGAACGGCGGCGGCGCCATCGTCAATACCGCTTCCATCGCCGGCCAGATCGGGTTCGCCGGCGTGCCGGGCTATGTCGCCAGCAAGCACGGCGTGGTCGGCCTGACCAAGACCATTGCGATCGAGTACGGCGCCCAGGGCGTGCGCTGCAACGCGGTGGCGCCCGGCCTGATCGAAACGCCGATGACCAAGCCGGTGTTCGAGGTGCAGCAATTCCGCGACATGGTCGCCGCCACGGTGCCAAGCGCCCGCGTCGGCACGGCGGAGGAGATCGCCAACATGGTGGTATGGCTGTGCTCGGATCGCGCGTCCTACGCCAACGGCGCGGTCTTCCCCGTGGATGGCGGCTTCCTGGCGCGCTAGAGACAGCGGCTGCACCCTCATGTATCGCGGCGTCCCGGCGTTCCCTATCATCCGAGCATGGACGCCCTCACCGCCTTCGGTCTTTTCGCCGTCACCGCCATGCTGGTGTGCTACGCCTTCGATGCGCGCTCGCATTGGTGGACACTGGGCTTCGCGTTTTCCTGCCTGCTCGGCTCCGCCTACGGCTTCCTGCAAGGCGCCTGGCCGTTCGGCCTGGTCGAAGGCATCTGGGCCGTGGTGGCGGCCCGTCGCTGGTGGCAGCGCTCGCGGCTCGAAGCCGGCTGAACGCAGGCCCCGTTATTCCCGATTGGTGCTGGCCGCAGCCAGGAAGGCCGGCCGCTCCCCGCCGCCGTGCAGCAGCAGATTGATGCCGGAGGCATAGGCCGCTGCCGGCGAGGAAAGCCAGACACAGGCATCGCCGATTTCCGCCGGCTGCGCCAGACGCCCCTGCGGAATGGTGGCGGCGACGGCGGCAATGCCGGCCTCATCGCCGTAGTGCAGGTCGGATTGCTCGGTGTGCACCAGCCCGGGGCTGACCGCCACCACCCGCACCTTCGGCGCCCACTCCACCGCCAGCGACTGCGTCAGGCTGAGGATCGCCGCCTTGGCCGCGCCGTAGGCAGCCGTGCCCGGTGAAGGCCGTGAGGCGCTGACGCTGCCGATGAACACGATCACCCCGCCCGCCTCCTGCGCCTGCATCAGCGCATTGGCCTTCTGCGCCAGGTGCAGCGGCGCCAGCAGGTTGAGGGCGAAGATCGACTCGTGAAAGCGCGGCGAGACCTTGTCCGCCATGGCGAATGGCGCGCCGCCGGCATTGTTGACCAGCACGTCGAGCCGGCCGTGGCGATTGGCGATCTCCGCGAACAGGGCATCCACCGCGGCGCGGTCGCGCACGTCGGCGGCGATGAATTCGGCGCTACGCCCCTGGAATTCCGGCAGCGCGGCCGGCTGCTCGCGGCCACAGATCACCACCGCGGCGCCGCTGGCCAGGAAGCGCTCGCTGATGCCGCGCCCGATGCCCTTGCCGCCGCCGGTAACCAGCACCACCCTGCGCTGTTCCACGAGTACCTTCCTGTTGCGTATGAATGACTTGCAGTCGCGCATCCTAGGCCATTGCTGCACGCTCACTGTAGTCCAAAAGGGTGAAGCCCGGATGCGCCCCGGGCCTCAACATGGCGCGGTCTGCCGGACCATGCTGGCGCCCGCGGGCGCGGCTCATCAATCCGTTGCCAAAAACAGGATTCCCATGTCGAGCAAACCCGTTCCCGAAGGCCACTACGTCAAGCTCCCCAACGGCCACAAGATCCATTACCTGGACCAGGGCAAGGGCCCGGTGGTGGTGTGGCTGCACGGCTCCGGTTCCGGCGCCAGCGGCCACAGCAACTTCAAGGGCAACTATCCCTACCTGGTCGAGCACGGCTACCGCAACATCGTCATCGACCATCTCGGCTACGGCTACTCCGACAAGCCGGACGACATCGAGTACCCGATCGAGTTGTTCGTCGAATGCATCAAGCAGACGCTGGATCATGTCGGCGTCAGCAAGTACACCCTGGTCGGCAACTCCCTCGGCGGCGCGGTGGCGCTGCGCTTCGCTGTCGATCATCCGGCCCATGTCGAGAAACTGGTGCTGATGGCGCCCGGCGGCATCGAGAACCAGCCGGACTACTTCCTCATGCCCGGCATGGCCAAGATGAAGGAGCTGTTCATGTCGCCGGAGCCGGTGACGGAAGCGCGCTTCAAGGCCTTCTTCCAGTCGACCTTCGTGGTCAACGCCGCCTGCGTCGACGACGAGCTGGTGCATGAGCGCTTCGAGCTGATGAAGCTGCAGAACCCGCAGGTGATCAAGACCATGAAGGTGCCGAACATGGCCGACCGCCTGGGCGAGATCAAGTGCCCGGCCCTGGGTTTCTGGGGCATGAACGAGCAGATCATGCCGGAGACCGGCATCCTCAAACTGGCCAAGGGCATGCCGCACATGCGCATGATCCTGGTGCCGCAGGCCGGCCACTGGGTGATGATCGAGCACCGCGACCTGTTCAACCGCATGACGCTCGACTTCCTGAAGAACGGCTGATGCTCGACCAGACCCGGATCGTCAGCCTAGGCGACGAGCTTTACGCCGCCCTGCGCGGCCGCCATGTGCTGGACCCGCTGACCACGCGCGAGCCCGCCATCGAGGTGGACGACGCCTACAAGATCTCCCTGCACATGCTGAAGCGCCGCAAGGCCGACGGCGAGCGCGTCATCGGCAAGAAGATCGGCGTCACCAGCAAGCCGGTGCAGGACATGCTCGGCGTGCACCAGCCAGACTTCGGCTTCCTCACCGACCGCATGCACATCCCGGACGGCAGCCGCGTCAGCCTGGCCCAGGCCGGCCTGATCCAGCCGCGCGCCGAAGGCGAGATCGCCTTCGTGCTGAAGAAGGACTTGCGCGAGCCCGGCGTCACCATGGAGCAGGTGCTGGACGCCACCGACTACGTCTCGCCCTGCTTCGAGATCGTCGACTCGCGCATCCGCGACTGGAAGATCCGCATCCAGGACACTGTCGCCGACAACGCTTCCTGCGGCGTCTTCGTGCTCGGCGAGGCGCGCATCGCGCCGCATGCCCTGGACCTGGCCGCAGTGAAGATGGACATCCTCAAGAACGGCACCCATATCGCCAGCGGCATCGGCGCCGCCGTGCAGGGCCACCCGGCCGCCGCGGTGGCCTGGCTGGCCAACACCCTGGGCCGTTTCGGCATCCCCTTCCTGGCCGGCGAGATCATCCTGTCCGGTTCGCTGGCGCCGCTGCTGCCCATCACCCCCGGCGACCGCTTCGACATGAGCCTCACCGGTATCGGCACCGCTTCGATTTCGTTCGAAGCCTAACCTTTCAAGAGTCACGAGTCCCCTATGAAAAAGATCAAATGCGCCATCATCGGTCCCGGCAATATCGGCACCGACCTGCTGTACAAGCTGCGCCGCAGCAAGGTGCTGGAACCGGTGTGGATGGTCGG
>JAQGNS010000374.1 GCA_028291705.1 Nevskia sp. | reverse complement strand
CATGTCGGGCGCGGTGAAAGACTTTCTCGATCGTGTCTACTACCCGTCCGAGGGCAGGAAGCTGGGCCTGGCCTACGCCGTGTTCGTCAGCGCCGGCAACGACGGCAGCGGCGCCATCCGCGCCATCGAGCGCATCGCCGGCGGTTGCGGCTGGAACCGCGTGGCGGAACCGGTGGTGGTCAAGGGCGAGCCGGACGCTGCGTCTCTGGCGCGCTGCCGGGAACTGGGGCAAACCCTGGCCGCCGGCTTGTCTTGCGGGATTTTCTGAAGGCGCCTCAGGCGGAGCGGGAACCCGCTTCCCGGTATTCCGCGGGCGGTGTGGGCTCGGCTTCGACCATCAGGTGATCGCCCAGCCGGGCCAGGACCAGGCAGGGCCCTTCGGCGTGATGACGTACGGCATCGCCCGCGACGATGCCATCGGCGCCGGACAGGATCAGGGGCTCCACCTCATCCACCCTCGTGACAAATACCGGGCCGCTCATCTTCGCCATGATGCACTCCATTGCCGTTGCGGCCACGGCCGCGATCCCGGCTTCAGACCGCGAATTCCACGGGCGGGTTCCCACTTCAGCCCCCGGCCCCGCAGACGCACTGGATTTGGCGTTCAAGCCAATCATTTTGTTGGCTTTTAAGCTTATATTGAACAGGCATGACAGATCATTCACAGGTCCGGTACGATACATTGGCGCGGATGTTGTATTGCTAGTGGGGAAGGGGAACCGGATCGGTCGTCGACAGGCCTGACCGGGTTAAGGGCTCCAAGGGGAAAGCAGCGCTGATGACGACGCGTTATCCAGCGATCAGGGTTACGGATCATGAGTTGCTGCGCCAGCGCGACGAGGCGTTGTCCCTCAACGAGCGCCCGTGGAACCTGGTGTACGGCTGCCAGCCGGTTTCCGATGCCTGCAAATCCTGCGTCGCACATGAGCGCCTGGCGCGTTTCCACGTCAATGCCGGCCGGTCGATGCATGCCTCCGCACGGCATCAGCCGGTGTTGGTGCAGGCGGCGCTGACGGAGCCGGCCCGCTGGCCCACGCCGCAGCAGGTGACAGTGGCGCCGCTGGCCGACCTGTTCCAGCCCGGGGTACCGGCGACGTTCATCACCCAGGTGATCGATGTGATCGCCGATCACCCCCAGCATTTCTTTCACATCACCACGCGTTACCAGCGGCGCATGCGCGAGCTGCTCGGCCGCGCCCAGCTGCCCGACAACCTCAGTCTGGGCATCGCGGCGGAGGACGCCGCCAGTTACGCCGAACGCGTGCCCTACCTGTTCGATGTGCCGGCCGCCTGGCGGCACGTGGTGCTGGAGCCCTTGCTTGGCGCGGTGAATGTGGAGTCCGTGGAGTTGCCGACGCGCGACATCCTGTGGCCGCTGGAAGGCATCGTGCAGCAGTACCTGGGGCTCGATGCCGACAATCAGCCGCAATGGATGCCGAAGAGCGATCCGCTGCGGCGCTATGAACCGCTCGACTGGGTATTGCTCGGCGGCGAGCGCGGCGCCGTGCCGCGGCCGACGCATCCCGAGTGGGCGCGGCAGGTGCGCGATGCCTGCCGCGACAGGCAGGTGCCTTTCTTCTTCCGCGGCTGGGGCGACAGCGTCATCACCCGCAAGCCGGACCTGGATGATCCGCAACTGGTCATCGTCTCGATGGATGGTTCGCGGCGGGGCCGCGGCGCCGGCTCGGCCATCAATCATCTGAGCGTGGCGGACAGCGACGTCCATTTCACCCGCCTGTTCCAGGGCGACGAACCGATCCAGTTCTACCTCGATGGCCAGCGCCACCGTGAAGCCCCCGACTTCGGTCGGCGTCACGCCAGGCTGCGCCTGGTGGACGTATCACCGTTGGCGCGCGAACTGATGGAGCGCATCGAGCAGGGCGAAGCGCCGAGCGGTCCGACCACGCAGGAATACATCCAGAGCGGCGGCGTCCTGCACAAGAAAAACCTCGCCGGCGACAAGCGGCGGCCGCGGCGCAGCCACACGCCATCGTTCAAGGCGCAGATTGCCGTAGCCGCACTGCAGGGCGAAGCCAGCGTAGCCGACCTGTCGCAGCGCTTCGATGTGCACCGCAACCAGATCACCCAGTGGCGTGCGCAGTTGCTCGAGCGCGCTTCGGAGCTGTTCGACGGCCTGCCGGAAAAGCCCGGCCGCGGCCGTCGTTGAGAGGGGCTGGCGGCGCCGCGTCCAGCTTGCGCGGAACGCGCTAGGATGAGCGCCTGTCCGCCATCCATGCCGAGCCCGTGTCCGAACTCCTGCTGACCCCCGCCGAGGCGCGGGTGCTTGCCGCGCTGGTCGAGAAATCGATCACGACGCCGCAGTACTACCCGATGACCGTCAATGCCCTGATGCTGGCCGCCAACCAGAAAACGGTGCGCAACCCGGTGATGAACCTGAGCGAGGGCGATACCGGCGCCGCGCTGAACCGGCTGGAACGCGATCGCCTGGCGGTGCGTGACGGCATGAGCGGCCGCGTGATCAAGTGGCGCCACCAGATGCAGCACCAGATGCTGCTCAAGGCGGGCGAGCTGGCGGTGCTGGTGACCCTGATGCTGCGCGGGCCGCAAACCGGCTCCGAATTGCGCGCCAACGCGCATGCGCTGGGCGGCCCCGCCGATGCCGAGGGCCTGCAGGTGGTGCTGGCCTCGCTGCACGACCGCGCCCAGCCGCTGGTGACCGAACTGCCGCGTGCGCCGGGCCAGAAGGAAGCGCGGCAGGCGCACCTGCTCTGCGGTACACCGACACCGGGGATGGAGCTGGTGGCGCCCGACGTGCGGTCCCATGCCGCCGCGGCGGATGAAGTCCCGTCGCAGTTGGAGCAACGCTTGCGTGCCTTGGAAGCCCGCGTCAGTGAACTCGAGCAGCGCCTGACGCAGTCCTGACGCGGCGGGTTGCGTACCGCACCGGGGCGCGCCTGTAAAAAAGGCATCGGCCGTTTCCGGTCGATGCCTTAAACCCCAAAATCCCTATTGTCCAATTGCCATCGTTCAATGAGTGGCGTTGGCGCATCTTCCCGTACCGGATCAGGGCGGGGAAGTGGTGAAAACCCACTAACGAACCCCGGCCCCTTGAGAGCGGAAATCTTGTGCGTTCGCACAAACCGCCTTGGAATCAAATATCGGATCACGATTCTAGCCGCGGCCGACGGTCAGCGACGCGCCTTCCAGGGGCAGGCCCTGCAATTCCCGGCCCTGCTGGTCGCAGAGTACGAGAATCCACATCGGGGGGATGCCCCGGGTAGCGGTTGGAGTATTGATGCATCTAAGCTAGCCAAGGTCCGGCGCGACAACAAGGGCTTCACACCCCTTATGGAGGGGGCGCAGGGAACCCTTCCGGCTGTGGCGGACTCCGAAGGATATCTGCCGTCTGCATCAATCAATCACTCACGTCATTTGTTCACGTCACTGGCCGCCAAAGTCATGAAGCTGCGTGCCTTGCCCGAATGGATTCGCGCAAACCTGATGATCAGGCAAGCGCTGCTGCGGACACCCCTGTCCTACCGCATCGTGCTCGCCGGTATTGCCCTGGTACTGGTGCTGGCGTTCAACGCGCTGATCGCACTGCAGTCGTCGCAGACGGTATTCGACGAGCAGGAGCGCCTGCGCTCCGGCCTGACCGCCCAGCGCCGGCTCGACCTGATCGTGTCCTTCGTCAAGGACGTCGAGAACGGCGTACGCGGCTACTTCATTGCCGGCGATCCCGCTTTCCTGGAGCCTTACGAGCGCGGGCGGCGCGAACTGCCGCCGCAGATGGAGCAGCTCCACCGCGAGTTGCAGAATGATGCCGCCGCGGCGCAGCAACTGGCTGACTTCGAGCACGACGTCGCGACTTTCCTGGACCAGTCCCAGACCTATGTGCTGATGCGCGGGCAGATGCGCGACACGGCCACGCTTGAGAACCTGATCCCCCTGGTACAGCGGCAAAGGGAGCGCATGGATGCCTTGCGCGACAGCGCCGCGGCCCTGGGCCTGAGCCAGGCGCATGCCAACGATTCCCTCGACGCCACTTTTGCGCACGCCCGGCAAAGTGCCCGCGTGTCGATCCTGGTGCCGAGTTTCATTTCGGTGCTGCTGGCCGCCTTCCTCTGCTACCTGGTGATCCGCGATCTGCGCCAGCGGCAGGTGCTCGAAGGACAGCGCGAAGAGCTGCTGCGGCAGGAACGCCATGCGCGTGCCGAGGCCGAGGCGGCAAGCCAGGCCAAGGACGAATTCGTCTCCACCGTTTCGCACGAGCTGCGCACGCCCCTGCAGGCCATCCTCGGCTGGACGCAGTTCCTGAGCCGCTTGATCCGCGGCCGCGATACCGCACCCACGGCGCAGATCGGCACCCAGCTCAATACCATCGAGCGCAACGCGCGTTCGCTGGCGCGCATGATCGACGACTTGCTCGACGTATCCCGCGCCATCACCGGCAAGCTGTCGCTGAGCACGCGCCGCGTCGATCTCGCCGACATCGTACAGGCCGCGGTCGACGTGACGCGCCCGGCGGCCGTCGCCAGGAACGTGCAGCTCGACCTGGAATTGCGCGATGCGCCTCTATGGATGGTGGGCGACGCCGACCGTCTGCGCCAGGTGACGATCAACGTCCTCAGCAATGCGGTCAAATTCACGCCGCCCGGCGGGTATATCCGGGTGCGCACGGCGCGGGTCGACGAGCGCCTGGAGATTCGGGTGCTCGATACCGGCATCGGCATCGCGCCGGAACTGCTGCCGCACATCTTCGAGCGCTATGTGCAGGGCAGTGTCTCCAGCGCCCGCCAGTACGGCGGCCTGGGCCTGGGGCTGGCCATCGTCAAGCACCTGGTGGAAATGCACGGCGGCCAGGCCACGGTGAGCAGCGCCGGCGCCGGCCATGGTTCCGAATTCATCCTGCGCTTCCCGATTCGCGCCCTGGAACCGTCGGGGGCAGAAGCCGTTCAGCCGGTGGCGAATGTCCTGCCGGAGCCGGCCGCGGCCCCCGGCGGCAACGGCGGGAGCTACCGGCTGGAGGGATTGCGCCTGCTGGTGGTGGACGACGAAGCCGATGTGCGCACGGTGCTGGAGTCCCTGCTCACCGCGGAAGGCGCGCAGGTGGTGACCGCCGCATCGGTGGCCGAAGCGATGGAGCGGTTGCGCTTCCAGCGCATGGACATCGTGATCTCCGATATCGGCATGCCCGATACCGACGGTTACGCCCTGGCGCGCCGCGTCCGCGCCCTACGCGAACGCGAAAGCGCCACGCCGCCGGGGGTGCCGCTGATCGCCTTTACCGCGTTCTCGCGCAAGGAAGACGAGCTGCGCGCGCTGGAAAGCGGGTTCAACACTCACGTGGGCAAGCCGGTGGACCTGGAAAAACTCATCACCGTGCTCGGCAGCAGCGCCGCGCACTCCCCGCACCTGCCGATCGAAGTGGCGGCGCGTGAGACGCCGAAGTGAACTCAGGGCCAGCGGTTGCGTTGCGCCGGATCGTAGTAAAAACGTTCCTGCACGATCCGATCGCCGCGCCATAACTGGCTCGCCAGTTCATCGAAGCGCATGGTGCGTCCGCGCGCATCGGTGAATTCGAACTGCCAGTGGATCGCCACGCGGTCGCCGTCGACCAGGCAGGATTCGGTGGGCAAGGTGCGGATGCGGAACGCGGCAAGCGTGCGGCGCTCCTTCTCGATCAGCGTCGGCAGTCCCCGGCTCGGTTCATCACCGTTCTCCTGCGTACTGGCATCGGCCGCATAGAATTCCTGCAGCGCTTCCACGAACTCGCCGCGTTCGACCATTTCAAGCAACTGCGCAACACGTTCCCGGCTGGGCATGTCTGTCTCCGATGGAGACGGCAGCATGCGCCGCCCGTATCCGGCCGTCGCACACGGACGGACGCGCCTCGGCACATTCGGCCGGCGGCCTGCGTTTCAGCGGCCGGCGCGGACCAGTGCCGAGGGGCTGACGCCGAGCACGCGGCGCATGCAGCGCGCCATATGGCTCTGGTGAGAGAAGCCGGTTTCCAGCGCGATCTGGCTGGCATCGAGACGCCCCTGCAGTAGCAAGTCGCGCGCCCGTTCGACACGGCGCCGCAGCAGGTATTGATGCGGCGGCATGCCGGTGGAGCGGCGGAACAGCACTTTGAAATGCGACATGCCGAAGCCGGCGACCGCCGACAGTTCGGCCAGGCCGGGATTCCGGTCGAGATTCGCCTCGAGGAAATCGAGCACCTGTTTCAGCTTGCGCGGCGGCAGTCCCCGGTCGCCCCGCAACCTGCCCGCTCCGGGCAGGGTATGGGCGCGCAGCAGGTGGGCCGCGAGCGCCGTACCCAGGCTCTCCGCATAGAGGCGGCCACCGCCATAGCCGGCCTCGCGCTCGGCCTTGAGTGCCCAGGCCAGGTGTTCGATGCGCGGGTCACGCAGTTGCAGCCGGGGCGCCAGGGCGGTGTGGTGCGGGTTCAGATCCAGCTCGCGTGCCGCGGAAAACAGCAGGGCCGGTGTCAGCCGCAGCAGCAGGATGGTGGCGCTCTGTTCGTCCCGCCAGATACCGCTGGCGCCGGCCGGCACGATGTCGATGTCGCCTGGCGTTTGCAGCCGCCGCTGGCTGAGTCCTTCGCAGCGGCACCAGGCCTGCACCGGCGTGCCGGTGTGCATGCTGATCACATGACTGGTGGAAGGCGGCGCCTCGATCGTGCCGGCGGGCATCAGGTACAGGTCCACGCTGAGCAGGGCCGGCGCATTCGCCGTCACTGCCGTGGTGAGCCTGCGTGGTCCACCTGGATTCGCTATGGGGGTCATTGGTCCGTCCATCGTGCCCATCCCCTGGTATGCCGCTCCAGTGTAGCGCCGTGCCGCCGGCGCGGTGCTTCAGCCGGCCAGCGACAAGCGCGTCACCGCCTGCACCGGGTCCGCTTCGACGGCAATACCCGCGCTTTCCAGCAGCAGCGCGAGCGTCGCCATCAGTCCGGCGGTATCGGTATCCGCCAGTTCACGCCCCAGCGTCTGCCCGTCGAGTGGCGCCTGCAGTTCGAGGATCAGCTTGTTGCCGTCGCCGATCGCCTGCACCAGCACTTCGGCGCCGCCGTCCGCGCCACGGTACTGCCCGGCGCCGGCGCAAGCCATCAGCAGCAAGGCCATCAGCGCCAGCCGGGTTTGCGCGCCGCCGCCGCGCAGGCGCGCCGTACCGATCAGGTCCAGGGCTTCGCTGCGCAGACGCACTTCCTGCAGCGCCAGGTGACCGCGCACCAGGCGCAAGCTGTCATCGACCACGGCGCGCAGATCGGCGCTGGCCATTTCCGGCTGCGCGGCATCGCCCAGCCATAGCGCTACCGCCGCGTCCTGGCGCCGGCGCAAATCGCCCACCCGCTGCCTGATCACCTCGACGCTCGGCAGCGCGCGTTCCACCGCGCCGCCGCCGGCCAGCACCCGGGCCATCAGATCGGCATGCAGGGACAGGGCATTGAGCGGATTGCGCAACTCGTGCAGCACGCACTCCGTCAACTGCATCGCCAGCACACTGCGCAGGCCGGAAAACAGGCGCGCACGGCTGTCGTTCAACGCCTGTGCCAGCCACAACCGCGTCTCCGCGCCGGAGTCGCCGGCGTGGCGCAGGCGCCAGGCCTCCCCGGAGGTGTCGTATGCGATCAGCACTTCGCCCACGGCGGCCGGCCGGTTCAGGTGGGCGAGCAGGGCAGGGGAAACGGGAATCGATTCATGCCGCTCGCCGCGAATCAGCCGGTCTTGCCGCGCCAGCCACAGCGGCGCGTTCGGCAGCGGTGCCTGCAGCCAGTGCGCGGGAGCGGCGGCAGCATCGGCGGCGGGCAGGTCCAGCATGGCGCGCCTCAGCCGCCGAGCGCGGCGAGGATCTGGCCGTGGTCGGCCGGCTTGACGAAGCGATGGTGCACCGGGAACTGCGGTGGGGTGCTGGCGATGAGATGGTCCGCGTTGGCACTGCCGCTCAGCGCGATCAGTTTGGCCGGCCCGAGTCCGGCGGCCTGGCGCCGCGCCTGGTAATCCATCACCAGGGCCAGGCCGTTGCCGTCGTCGCCCAGCTGCAGGTCGAAGATCACCGCTTCGCCGGTCATGTCACGGGTTACCTGCCTGAAGCTGGCGGCGTCGTAAGCCTGGTCCACCCGGTGCGCATCCAGGCTGAGCAGGGCCGCCATGGCTTCGCGCGCGTCGGTATCGTCTTCCAGCAGGACGATGTTCAAGACGCGCCTGCCGCGCCCGCATCCTTGGCGCCGCCGGCGTCGCGGCTCTCGAACCGTTTCAGCTTGTTGTAGAGGGTCTTGAGGCTGATGCCGAGCTGGGCAGCGGCGCGGGTCTTGTTGCCGCCGCAAGCGTTCAGGGTTTGCAGGATCAATTCCTGCTCGGCATCGCGCAGCAGGCTGCCGCCGCCCGGTTTTGCCGCTGCCGCCGCGGCATCCGGCGCATCGGGCGAAACCGCGCTGGTCGTCACCGCACGCTCCGGCAGCAGCAGATGCTCCGGTTCGATTTTCGCGCCGCCGAGCAGGCAAGCGCGTTCCACCACATTGCGCAGCTCGCGCACATTGCCCGGCCAGTCGTGGCGGCGCAGGCACTCGAGCGCCGCCGGCGAGAAGCTGCGCGCCTCCGCCGTGCCGCTGTTGGGGCGCGAGTCGAAGTGCGCGAGGAAATAGGCGGCCAGCAGGTCGATGTCTTCGGGGCGCTCGCGCAGCGGCGGCAGCGCAACGGGAAACACCTGCAGGCGATAGTAGAGATCGAGCCGGAAGCGTCCTTCCTCGACGTACTGCATCGGCTCGCGGTTGGTGGCGGCGACGATGCGCACGTTGACCGGCAGCTCGCGGTCGCCGCCGACACGCGTCACCGTGCCGGTTTCCAGCACGCGCAGCAGCGAGGACTGCAGGTCCACCGGCATTTCGGTGATCTCGTCGAGGAACAGCGTGCCGCCCTCGGCGCGTTCGAAGATGCCTTTATGCGTGCGCAGCGCGCCGGTGAAGCTGCCTTTCTCGTGGCCGAACAGCTCGCTGGCGATCAGCGAAGGCGAAACCGCCCCGCAATTGAAGGCGACGAAGGGGCCGCCGCGCCGGTTGGAAAGCTGGTGCAGGCAGTTGGCCGCGATTTCCTTGCCGGTGCCGCTCTCGCCCTGCAGCAGCACGGTGATGTCGGTGCCGGCGGCGCGGCTCAGCAACTGCTGCACCTGGCGCATTCCGGCGGAGGCGCCGGGCAGCAGTTCCGAGGCGTGGGTGCCGGCCGGCGCAGCGGTACCGCTCGTGCCGCCGCCGGACGCTGGGTCAGCGCCGCCACCCGCGGCGGCGACGCTGCGCGCATGGCCGACACGGGCCAGCAGATTGCATAGTTCCGCCAGTTCCACCGGCTTCATCAGGTAATCGAACACCTGGTGGCGCAGGGCTTCGACGGCGGTGCGCACGCTGCCGTGCCCGGTGATCACCACGAATTCCCGCGCCCGCTCGCGCGGCGTATCGCGGATCAGGGAAAAGCCGCTGCCGTCGGGGAGATCGAGATCGACCAGCACCAGGTCATAACTGGCCTGCTCCAGGGCGCGCGCGGCGGCGGCGAGGTCGTGCACGCAGTCCACGGCATAACCTTCGCCCGCCAGGTAATCGACGAGGCCGCCGGTGAGTTCCGCATCGTCGTCGACCCACAGAACCCGCAGTGGCTCGAGCTGTGACTCCCGCATCTGAGCATCCCTGCCATGGTGGCGATTCAAGGACTCCATGACCCCACACCGGACCGTTCCAGGCAGGGCTTACACGATCGGAATCCTTGTTGCCGGTAAATTTTACACGGTTGCCGTCCGAGCGCATCCCGCGCTCTGCCGGTGCCGCTCATCGAATCATCATAACTTAGTGAAATATAAAAGATTAATCAAAAAATTCAACTGGCCCGAAAAGCTGGCACAGGGCTCGCACTGTAGTTACCGAACGCCGCGTCGTCCCGCTTGCCGGGGCGACACGGACAAAACGGACACCTAAGGAAAGGACAGGGACATGCGCATACACATACTGCCTATCTTGCTGGGTTTCACCTTACTTGGCGCCATCAGCCATGAAGCCGCCAACCGGCTCAATCATCCTGGCGTAGCCGCCGCGACGCCGCGGGTACAGACCGCGCCGGCGCCCGAACTGAGGATGCCGAAGCAGTTGCGCGCCCTGGATCCGGAGACACGGCTGGATCGGCGGCGTGATGCCGGCTTCGCCCCGTTGCCCGCTTTTGTGATCGAACACCGCAACCGCGGTTGCGCCTCTGTCACCCCGCTGTTGCAGGGTGAGCAGCAAGCCTGTGCCTGGGCGATCTAGCCCGAAGGAGTCGAAGCGATGTTTTATTGGTCTGTCATCTTCCTGCTGATTGCCTGCATGTCCGGCTACATGGGCATGAGCGGCGTCGCCGGAATTTCCGGGCCCACGGCCTGGGGACTGGTGCTTGCCAGCCTGGTTCTCGCCGCACTTTCCGCTTTGTTGACCCGCAAGCCGGAGGCCGCACTGCAACGCGGCTTACGCAGCGCTTCACAGCGGAATCTCGAGGACGCTTGAAGTTTCCTTTTTTAATGAGGCCATGGACATGACCGTCGATAAATTCGTACGCAGGAACCAGATCATTGCCGACCGCTTGACGCAGCTGCGCTCGCGCGGCGACCAGATGCACTGGGATGGCCTGGTGCATCCCGTCAATCCGCAGTTCCGCGACGTGCTCCAGGCGCAGGAGCGCCTGCTCAATGCACTGGAGCGGCTGCTCGACAATTTACCGGCACTCGCCGCCGCCTGACAGGCAAATCCGCCTGACTGGAAAGACGAAGGAGGAAGCCATGCTGCACTACGCTGTCGTATTTCTCATCATCGCCCTGATTGCGGGCGCCCTGGGCTTTTTCGGCATCGCCGGCACCGCCGCAAGCATCGCCAAGATCCTGTTTCTGATCTTCCTGGTGTTGTTCGCGGTCTCGCTGATCGCGGGCCGTCGCCCCACTGTCTGACGCGGCCGTACGCGCGGCCGCCTTACTCAAATCGAAATAAATCCGAACCTCGCTAAGGAAAGCAAAATGAACAATAAAACGAATGCCAAGAACCTCTTCCGGACCACCCTGATCGCGGCCGGCCTCAGCGCCTGCCTCGGCGGCGCCGGGGCGCTCAGCGCCACCGCCTATGCCGACGATGCGACGCCGCATAGCGACGGCATCGGTGCGGCCATCACCGACACCGCCGTCACCACCAAGGTCAAGGCCAAGCTGCTCGACGATTCGCGCCTGAAAGGCTCGAAGATCAGCGTCACCACCACCACCAACGGCGCCGTCACCCTGACCGGTTCGGCCTCTTCCGATGCCGCTTCGGCAGCCAAGGAACTGGCCTCGTCGGTGGACGGCGTGAAGTCGGTGGACAACCAGGTCAGCACGCCTTCGGTGGCGGATACCGTCGCCAGCAAGACCGACCACGCCGCCAAGAAGACCGGCAAGTTCGCCTCGGACAGCTGGATCACCACCAAGGTCAAATCCGACCTGCTGGCGGACAGCGTGACCAAGGGCCTGGACATCAGCGTCAAGACCAGCAACGGCGTGGTCGCCCTGTCCGGCACAGTAGCGAGCCAGGACGCCGTCGATCATGCCGAGGACGTCGCCAAGAAGGTCAAGGGCGTGAAGAGCGTCGACAGCTCCGGCCTCAAGCCCAGCGGCGGCTAACCGCATCCGCTTTGCCGGATCAAGGATGATCCGGACGGGGCTTCACGGTGCTCGCGCCGTGAAGCCTCGCCAAGGACGGCATTGTTTCATTGCGACCAAGGTCTGGGTCGTTGCAGGACTTGGGTGGTGCGATGGTCCCGTCGGGACAGGAGGTTCCGGCGGAAGCCCCGCCAGGGACGCGGCAAAGCGCGAGACATTCAAAGTCTGCCGCATTGCCGGGTAATCGTGCCAAGGAAGGCGCGCCCTGGTTTTCGGGCGGTTGCATTGGAGATTGATCGAAGCGAAGCGGCCCGGCATGGATGCCGAAAGTTTCTTGTAGGCCCGTCGATGCAAGGATGCGTCGGCGGGCTTTTTTTTCTTTCAGGGATCGGCGCCCTGCGGCCGCTGGCACAAGATTGCTAGACTGCGGATCGCGGCATCCGCTGTTGTGCCGTTCAATCAGGCAGCTTCCAGGTCAGGAATATCCGCGGCCCATGTCGACAGCGAATCTGGTCATCTGCGAATTCTGCGACGCCGTGTACCGGCGCGCACCGCTGCAGCACGGCGGCGTGGCCTGCTGCCGCCGCTGCGGCGCGCACCTCTACCGCGGCTCCCGCGCCGATCTGCATGCCATGCTGGCGGTGACGCTGGCGGCCCTGGTGATGTTCGTCATCGCCAATGCCTATCCGCTGATGATGCTGAGTGTCGGCGGCAAGGTCAGCGAGGCGACGCTGTGGCAGATGATCGTCGATACCTATGATTCCAATGTCAGCCCCATCGCCCCGGTCGCGGCGGCCACGGTGTTCTTCTTCCCCCTGTTGCAGATCTGTCTCTACGCCTACGTGCTGATCCCCCTGCGCCGCAACCGCGTGCCGCTGGCCTTCATCGGCGTGATGCACGCGCTGCGGCAGATGCAGCCCTGGACTATGGTCGAAGTCTTCGTGCTGGGCCTGCTGGTGGCCGTGGTGAAACTGGGTGGTATGGCCACCTCCACACCCGAAACCGGCATGTGGGCCTTTGCCATCCTGACCCTGCTGCTGACCCTGCTCAATTCGCGCGGCCTCGAAGAACTGTGGGAGCGCGCCGAACAGATCGAGCGCGCTGCCGGCGGTGATGCGGCGCTGCTGCAGCCCTTGCCGGTGGAGGCGGCCGACGGACCGGCCCCGGCGCCGCCATCGGGCGAAACGCAGCATGGTTCCGGTGGCCGCGGGCGCGCCTCGCCGCTGCGCGCCAGCCAACTCGACCTGCTCGCCTGCCATGGCTGCGGTCTGGTGCTGCGCGACACCGCGCACCGCGCCGCCGGCTTTTGTCCGCGCTGCGACCAGTCCCTGCAGCGGCGCAAACCCGACAGCCAGGCGCGCAGCTGGGCCTTCCTCATCGCCGCCATGATTCTCTACATCCCGGCCAACGTCCTGACGGTGATGCACACCTCGACCCTGTTCGGCGCCGACGACAACACCATCCTGACCGGCGTGGTCGAGCTGTGGAACGGCGGCGCCTGGGACCTGGCGGTCATCGTCTTCACCGCCAGCATCGCCGTGCCCCTGATGAAGATGGCCTGCCTAATGCTGCTGCTGATCAGCAGCCGGCAGCGCTCCATGCGTTGGCAGCGCGAGCGCACCCGCATTTACCGCATGGTCGAATTCATCGGCCGCTGGTCGATGCTGGACGTCTTCGTGGTGGCGCTGCTGCTGTCCCTGGTGCGGTTCGGCATCCTTGCCGAAGTGAAGGCCGGTCCCGGCATCGTCGCCTTCTGCGCGGTGGTGGTTCTCACCATGCTGGCCTCGATGAGCTTCGACCCACGCATGATCTGGGACGTGCGATCATCCGCCAGGCCGCGACCGCGGGCCGCTGAAGGAACCGGCGCATGAATCCGCCGTCCAACCCGGGAACGAACGCCCAGCCATGACCGAACACGACCGAGACGAGCTGCCCGAGCCGGAGGTGAGGCGCCAGCACCGCTGGAGCTTCTCGCTGATCTGGCTGGTGCCGATCGTGGCCGCCATCGCCGGCCTGGTGCTGGTGGTGCGCACCTACATGGAGGCGGGTCCGACCGTTCATATCACTTTCGAAACCGCCGAGGGCCTGGAGGCGGGCAAGACCGAGGTGCGCTACAAGAACGTGGTGGTGGGCAAGGTCAGGCGCATCACCCTGAGCAAGGATCACAGCCACGTCGTGGTGATCGTCGACCTCAACAAGGACGCTTCCAGCCTGGCGGTGGAGGATTCGCGCTTCTGGGTCGAGCGTCCGCGCATCGGCATCAACGGCGTATCCGGCATCGATACCCTGCTGTCCGGCGCCTACATCGGCGTCGACATCGGCTCGTCCGGGGAAGACAAGAACGATTTCAGCGGTCTGGAGAAGCCGCCGGCGGTCACCCACGACATGAAGGGCAAGCTGTTCATGCTGCACACCGAGGATGCCGGCTCGCTGGCCATCGGCTCGCCCCTGTATTACCACCGCATCGCGGTCGGCAAGGTGGTCGAGTCCGATCTCGACGAGGACGGCAAGCACGTCACCGTGCAGGTTTTCGTCGACGCCCCGCACGACCAGCTGGTCACCGAGAACACGCGCTTCTGGAATGCCAGCGGCATCGACCTGTCGCTCAACGCCTCCGGCCTCAAGGTGAACACGCAGTCCCTCGCCACCGTGGTCGCCGGCGGCGTCGCCTTTCAGCCCTTCAACGACCAGGACCTGGGCGAGCCCGCCGTCGACAAGGCTGACTTCCACCTGTTCGCCGACCAGGGCGCCGCGCTGGCGCCACCGGACGGCCCGGCGGTTGAAGTGCTGATGCACTTCGAGCAGTCGGTGCGCGGCCTCTCCGCCGGCGCGCCGTTGGATTTCCACGGTGTCAACTTCGGTGCCGTCAAATCGATCGAGCTGCAATTCGATCCGGACAAGAAGAGGTTCTTCACCGACGTCAAAGCCGACGTCTATCCCGACCGCCTCGGCGCCGCCATGAAGAGCATGCGGGCCCTGGAAAAGAGCACCCAGACCACCGCCAACCAGATGTGGGCGCGCATGGTCGAGCGCGGCCTGCGGGCGCAGCTGCGCTCCGGCAACCTGATCACCGGCCAGCTGTTCATCGCCTTCGATTTCGTCAAGAACCCGCAAGCGGTGAGCTTCGACGAGAACGCCAAGCCGCTGGTTATTCCCACCGCGCCGGGCAGCATGGAGCAGTTGCAGGAACAGCTGCAGAGCATCGTCAAGAAGATCGACGATATTCCCTTCGGCGACATCGGCAAGAATCTCAACGCGACCCTGAAGAGCGCCAACAGCCTGCTGGCCCAGCTCGACAAGGAAGTCGCGCCGGAAGCCAAAGCGACCCTGCGCGATGCCCAGCATGCGATGCAGTCGCTGGACCAGAGCATGGCTTCGCCGGATGCGCCGCTGCAGAAGGATGCGCGCCGCACGCTCGAGGAAGTGAGCCGTGCCGCCGCCTCGTTCCGCGCCCTGGCGGACTATCTGGAACAACATCCGGAATCGCTGATCCGCGGCAAGTCCAATGAGCAGGAACCGGCCGGCGATTCAGGCAGCGATTCAGGCAGGAAATGAAATGACCACGACCAGAAAAGCCGCCTCCATCGCGCTCGCAGCCGCACTTGCAGCCACACTTACTCTGGCGCTGGGCGCCTGCAGCAACACGCCGACGCGGTTCTACACCCTGGTGCCGCCGCCCGCGGCGCAGGCACCCGCCACGGCACCGTTCCAGATCGAAGTGCAGCCAGTCGATCTGCCGCCGCAGGTCGCCTCGCAGCAGATGGTGGTGCGCACCGGTACCGGCGAGCTGGTGCCGGTGGATACGCGGCGCTGGCAGGCGCCGCTCGGCGACGAAATGCGTGAGGCCCTGTCCACCGAACTCGGCCGCCGCCTCGGCGCCCATGACGTCTACGGCCTGGCCAACGCCATCGCCCCCAAGGGGCAGGGGCTGGAGACCTGGCGCATTACGGTCAAGGTCCAGCGCTTCGAATCGGCGTTGGGCGGATATGCCCGCATCGACGCGCTATGGACCCTGCGCCGCGCCGGCGACAACGCCATCGCCGCGGCTTGCAGCAGCAGCGTGTCGGAGACGGTGCAGCCGGGTTACGAGGCCCTGGTCGAAGGGCATCAGCGCGCGGTGGTCGACCTCGCCGACCGCATCGCCGCCGTGCTCGAAGCCGCGCAAAACGGCGGCA
>JAQGNS010000350.1 GCA_028291705.1 Nevskia sp. | reverse complement strand
GATCTACGAGGTTGCCGGTTCGGGCCTCGATGGCGCGGGCTTCTGGGGGTGGACCGTCGATGCCGACATCGGCTACTACGGCGTCAACTCGGTGCTGTATTTCCACCAGTTCCAGTATGCGCAGCCGGGCAGCGCGCTATATGAGAAGGCGCGCACCGGCACCAACATCTCGGCCAGCGGCACGCTGTTCGACATCCTGCGCACCGACGTGGCCAATAACACGCTGCCGAAGGTTTCCTGGGTGGTGGCGCCGGAAGCCTACACCGAGCACCCGAACAGGCCGGCCAACTACGGCGCCTGGTACGTGTCGCAGGTGCTGGACGCGCAGACCCGCAACCCCGACGAGTGGGCCAAGACGGTATTCCTCGTCACCTACGACGAGAACGACGGCTTCTTCGATCATGTGGTGCCGCCGTATGCGTCGCCTTCCGCGACGCAGGGCAAGTCGACGGTGGCAACGACCAACGAGATCTTCGCCGGCAGCTCGGGCAATCCCGCCGGGCCTTATGGCCTGGGCGCGCGCGTGCCGATGATGGTGGTGTCGCCGTGGAGCAAGGGCGGCTGGGTCAACTCGCAGGTGTTCGACCATACCTCGATCATCCGCTTCATCAGCGAGCGCTTCGGTACGGTGAAGGCGCCGCTGACGGAGCCGAACATCTCGCCGTGGCGCCGCGCGGTATGCGGCGACCTGCGCAGCGCGTTCGACTTCACCAAGCCGGATTCGCGCAGCGTGACGCTGCCGGATACCAGCTCTTTCGCCCCGCCCGACCTGCTGCGGCATCCGGACTTCGACGCGGTGCCGCCCGCGCACCAGGCGTTGCCGGAGCAGGAGGGTGGGCTGCGCCCTGCCCGCGCCCTGCCTTACGAGTTGCATGCCGCGGGCTGGTCGGACCAGGGCAATTTCTGGATCGACTTCGTCAACACCGGCCTGGCCGGCGCCTGCTTCCATGTGCGCGCCGCCGATGGCGCGAGCGGGCCGTGGAGCTATACGGTGGAGGCCGGCAAGTCGCTGGCGGATTCCTGGGCGGTGGCGGGCGCGTACGATCTTTCGGTGTATGGCGCCAACGGTTTCCTGCGGCAGTTCAAGGGTGACCTGAGTGCGCCGCGCGCCGACCTGCGCATCACCAATCGCTATGACCGCCTGCGCGGCAACCTGGAGCTGGTCCTGGTCAACCGCGGCGGCGCGCATTGCCAGGTAACGGTGGAGAACACCTACAGCGGCGAGAAGTTCGCGCAGGTGCTGGCGCCGGGGCAGCGGGTGGAGCACCACTGGAACCTGCAGGGCAGCTTCGGCTGGTATGACCTGGTGGTGACCTCCAATGCGGAGAGCGGCTTCCAGCACCGGCTGGCGGGGCATGTCGAGACCGGCCGGGATGGGTTCAGCGATCCGGCGATTGCCAATGTGCAGTTGTTGGGGGTTGAAGCGGCGGCTTGATCGCGGGCTGCTGGACTGCATCGCGCGGTGGAATGAATAGAGCGTTCCGCCGCGCGATGTTTCATACGGCTGTATCCAAGGAATTCGTTGGCGACGCACTCTGCGATGTGCTGAGTCAGGCGCTTTGATCGTGGCATTTTTCGCGGTGAACGATGCGCTTCGCTGCGCTCAGCACATCCTACGAGTGACTACGGGTGGCGCTTTATTGATGGGGAGTGGCTCGCTGCCTGGGGCCCCGGTAAGCTGCTCGTCATATCTGACGCGCCTTTCCGATCCTGCCCACCATGCCGTCTTCCACCCGACCGGACAACGACGAAGCCGCTTATGCCGCGGTGCTGGAGGAGTTGAAGAACGGCGTGCGTGATGAGCCGCTGATGGCCAAGGCCTTTGCGGAAGCAGAGGGGAACGACAACAAGGCCCGCGCGCTGTATATGCGTTGGCGCTCGGCGAAGCTGATAGCCGTGGCGGTACGGGAGCGGCGGCAGGCTTTTGACGAGGGGGCGCGGGCAGCCCCGGTGTATCCGCGACCACGCAAGGCGGCGCGCTCCTGGAGCAGTCCGCGTTCTTCCGATTTCCTGCTGGTGCTGCTGGCCCTGCTGCTGCTGTTCCTGTTCAACCGGGATGTTCACCATGCGGTGATGAGCCTGCTGCATGCCCTGGGCCTGAGCTCATTCCTGCATCCTGTCTGAATTTTGCTGCACTGCGGTGCCCCGCCCCGCCACCGCTTGGCGGCGCGGCGCTTACGTCCGTCCGCCTTGCCTGTGCGGGCCATCGCGCCTGCCGATAATCAAAGGGCTCATACCGGTCAGGGGGCAATCGGGGAGCGCATCAACGGGCGCCGCAAGGGTGCCGGTGCGCTTCCTGGTTGCTACCCGCCAGGCCGGCCTTACGGGCGCACGATCAAACGGCTAATGCTGTCCGAAGTGTCACTCCTGGTCGCGACAGTGTGGTGCGCGGCACCGAGCGCGAGAAGCCCTGAGGGGCATCGGTGCAACCTTTTCTTTCGAGTCGCGCGTCGCATGACGCGGGGCGGCGGGTTACGCCTTCGGCCAGCCCGCCCTGCTTCCACTGAACACCGCGATCACTGGATGGGCGGCGGCGCATGCAGCCATTGCGCATCGCTGACCACCACGGCTCCCGGCTTCGATATGTGCTCCGCCTGCGCCTGCTTGTCGTCGATCGGCGTGACCTCCACCGGCACCGTGCCGGTGTGGAAGCCAAGAGCCCTTGCGGTCTTCGGGGACAGGTCGATGATGCGGCCTTTCACGAAAGGCCCGCGGTCCTTGATCACCACTTCGGCGCTTCTGCCGTTGTGCAGGTTGGTGACTTTTGCGCGGGAGCCGAGCGGCAAGGTTTTGCTGGCGGCGGCGTTGGATTCGAGATCCAGCGGGGTGCCGTCGGCCATCGGCCTTTTTGAGAGCTTGCGGCTGTAGACGGAAGCCCTGCCGCGATGGTTGTTGGCGGGGTGGGCGGGCGCGGACTTGTGCGCGCCGTGCTTCGCCGCCGGAGCGTCCTTGGCCTCGGCAACGCCGCCACAACAATAGAGAAGGACCAGGGCCAGGACTGTGCATGGCCTGGTCAGCGAGCGAATCATCCTTGACCTTTCATGCGGACTCTTTCCATAAATGTGAGGCTCCGAGGTGCCTATTCAAGGCGTTTATCCACACCTGATGAGGGTGTACAAGTCGCGGCGTCCGGGTTCACGCTGTTTGCCGCCGCGAGCCCCATCTTGCAGCAGAAAGTAGACGCAGGCCGTTCATCCGCAACCATTTATTGGGGTGCAGGCCATTCTGCATCCGGGATGCAGGGGCATGGTCCGCCCCGATTCCGGCCGCATCGTTGCCCGCAAAACGGCCGATAGCGCCACCCTCGCCCGTGACACCGCCGCGATAAAGCTGCGCTATAGTCCTTACATAACGAAACGTACCGGAGGGGATGCCGTGATACGCATGCACAGGGAATCCGTGGCGCCGCAGTGGAAGCGTGCGCCCTTGGCCACAGCCGTATTTCTCGCCTTTGCCGCTGCCGGGCCAGCCCATGCCGCCGGCGGCGACCCGCTGGCAGCGCCGGCGACCGTGGGCACGGTAACGACCACCCCGGTCAGCAATCAATATCCGGCGCGTTCGCAGTCGGTGGCGCGCAGCACCGGCGGCAACTTCGTGGTGGCCTGGGTGGGCCTCGACGGCTCCATCCAGGCCCGGCGCTACAGCGCCAATGCCCTGCCGCTCGATGACGGCTTCGCCGTGACGGCGCCTGTCGTCAGCCCTACCTTCAACGACGCGCCGCGCGTGGCGATGAACGATGCCGGCGCCTTTGTGGTGACCTGGCGCAAGGTCTCCAGCGCTTTGGTCGCGACCCTCTACGGCCAGCGCTACGATGCCAATGGCACGCCCTCGGGCGCGGCCTTCGTGATCTCGAACAGCCCGGGCGGCGCCACCGACTCCGCGGCGGCCGTGGCGATGGACCAGGCCGGCGACTTCGTCACCACATGGTCCCGCACGCTGCCGACGAAGACCACCAACACCCTC
>JAQGNS010000348.1 GCA_028291705.1 Nevskia sp. | reverse complement strand
CTCCTGCGCGGACAGCGGCACCTCGGCCAGCGGATCGCGCTTGCCGCCGTTGGCTTCGAGAATCATGCCCTCGGCCCACTCCAGCGCACTGTCGGTATCAACGAAACGGAACATCAGCTCCAGATACGTGGCGGGCAACTGCGCTTCGAGGCGCTGCGACAGACGGTTGCGGAAATCATCGACGCGATCGGCGCCGGTGAACACCATCTGCCGTCCTTCCGCGTGCCAGCCCTCGCAGGCCTCGGCCAGCAGCACGGTCGCGGCGTCGTCGATCGCCGTCACTCTTTGCAGGTCGAGCACGGTGACGCTCATGTCCCCGCAAGGCAGATGCCCGATCTCGCGGATCAGCAGTTCGATGCTGCCGAAGCTCAGCCGCCCTTTCAGCTCGAAGATCCGCGTGCTGTCGCCATGCGCTTCCAGTATCCGGGTCTCGCGCTCGTTGCGTTCGGTGCGGGAGCCGAGCACGGCGCCGCTGTAGGCGGCGCGGATCGCACCGGGCAGTCCGCGCTCGCCGTGGAACAGGTGCAGTTGGAACTCCTCCGAAAACGCCTTGATCACACCGAGTCCGCGCACGCTGTTGCCGCGCTCGTCCAGACGCGGCGAGTAGACCGCCAGGCCGAACTGGCCCGGCAGCACCGCCATGATGCCGCCGCCCACCCCACTCTTGGCCGGCATGCCGACGTCATAGAGCCAGGCGCCGGAGGCGTCGTACATGCCGCAGGAGGCCATCACGCTCAGCACCCGTCGCACGTTCTGGGTATCCAGCACCTGCACCGAGTCGAGCGGGTTGAGGCCGTTGTGGGCCAGCGTCGCGGCGATCGTCGCCAGGTCGCGGCAGGTCACCGAGACCGAGCACAGGCGGAAATACAGATCGAGCGGATCCTCGGGATCGCCTTCGAGGATGCTGAAGGTGCGCAGCAGGTGGGCGATGGCGCGGTTGCGGTGTCCGGTGGCTTTCTCCGAGCGGTACACCGCTTCATTCAATTCCAGCTGGCGCCCGCAAAAGCCCCCCATATGCGCCATCACCCGCTCGAAGCGCTCCAGCGGATCGGCGCCGGGGATCAGGCCGCAGGTGGCGATCGCCCCGGCATTGACCATCGGATTGCGCGGCCGTCCCGTGCCAGGCTCCAGGCTGATGGAATTGAAGGCATCACCGGTCGGCTCGACTCCGATCTTGGCCAGGACCGCCGCCACGCCGCAGGCTTGCAGGGCATAGCCATAGGTCAGGGGCTTGGAGATGGACTGGATGGTAAACGGCCGCTCGCAGTCGCCAGCCTGGTAGACCATGCCGTCGATGGTCACCAGGGTGATGCCGAAAGGCTCGGGATCGACCTGCGCCAGCTCCGGGATATAGCTCGCCAGCTTGCCGCTGCGGTCTTCGGACAGCTGCTTGTGGAGCCTTTCGAGTACTTGTTGCAGCGGTGACACCGCAATCGCCTGATGGCTGCCGGACCGTCGTGTCTTGCCGCTGTTCATCGCAGCCCTGTTTCCGTCTCCATCGGGCATTCATGATACCCCGGCGGCTGCCACGCGCCGGGTACGCGCCATTTTCATCATGGGACGATACAATCCGGGCAGCAGGGGGAATCGGATTGACCTGCCCGTCACATGACCGCCCAGCAGGGCGCAACAGCAACGAGCCAAGGAAGCAGACCCGGAATGTCACTTCTCAACCAGCTCTTCCCTGCCCGCGCCCAGGCCAGGCTGCGCGACTTCGCGCAGGCGCGCCGCACCCGCAAATGGGTCATGGGCATCGTCATCTTCATCGTGCTGTTCGGCCTGTTCGGCTTCTTCGCGGTGCCGCCGCTGGTCCACCACAAGGCCGAGCAGCAGCTGAGCCAGTTGCTGGCGCGGCCGGTGACCATCGGCAAGATCTCGCTCAATCCCTACACCCTCACCGTCGAAGTCGATCAGCTCCACATCGGCGAACGCGACGGCAAGGGCAGTTTTATCGACATCGGCGAATTCCTGGTGCGCGGTTCGTGGACTTCACTGTTCCGCCTCAAGCCGGTGATCCGCGAAGTGTTCCTGGCCAAGCCGCAGGTCCACATCATCCGCACCGATGCGCAAACCTTCAATTTCACCGACCTGGTGGAGCAATTCTCCAAGCCCTCACCGACGCCGCAGAAGGACAGCAAGCCGACACTGTTCTCGGTCGCCAACATCCACCTCGACGACGGCCTGGTCGACTTCGACGATCGCCTGCTCGGCCAGAAGCATAGTGTCGACAAGATCGAACTCAGCATCCCCTTCATCGCCAACCTGCCGTCGAAGGTGGACGTATTCGCCCAACCGATGCTGCAGGCGCAGATCGACGGCAGCCCGCTGCTGATCGAGGGCAAGACCAAGCCGTTCAACGGCTCCTTCAACTCGGAGGTCATGCTCAAGCTCGATCAGCTCGACCTGCCGCAGCTGATGTCCTATTCGCCGACCAAGCTGCCGGTGCAACTGCCCAGCGGCAAGCTCTCCACCGACCTGAACATCCAGTTCGCCATGACCGGCGACCATGCCTCGGTCCAGCTCAGCGGCAC
>JAQGNS010000331.1 GCA_028291705.1 Nevskia sp. | reverse complement strand
AAGGGTTCGAAGATTCTCCAGAACTGATAGCGAAGTATCCGGCGCGGAGGTTCACATGAGCGGCAGGGATCTGATCGAGAACGAAGCGGGTGCGGTGGTCGAAGAACAGACTGGCGCAGATTTACTTCGCCCGCTGGTGGAGGCTCCACCGGCCAGGTTACCCCATGCTGCCCTGCCTGGAGGGGTAGTGATTGGCGAACTGATCGGAATGAAGGATGAAGGGCGCACGCCTTTGGTTCTCTTTCCCGGCCAGCACGGCTCGGCCGCGCTCGCGGCGAGAACGGTGGTTGACCTGCATGGGCCTCACATAGGACGCAAAGTGGTTCTGATGTTCGAGGGTGCTGATCTCAGTAGGCCTATTGTCATGGGTGTCCTGCGTGAAGATGAAGCTTGGCTGCTAGCTGATCGCCCTGGTCAAGTCGAGGTCGATGCCGACGGCGAGCGTCTGATCGTCAGCGCCAAGGAACAGTTGGTGCTGCGTTGCGGCAAGGCCAGCATCACGCTCACGAAGGCGGGCAAGGTGCTGATTCAGGGTAGCTATGTGCTCAGTCGTTCGTCGGGTGTGAATCGCATCAAGGGCGGGTCGGTACAGCTTAACTGAGGGAGAAACACTTGGAGCTGATTAACGCAACGCGCATGCTCGCCGGTTATACGATGGGCATGGAGCCATCGGGCCGCGAACTGCTGGTTGTCGTAATCAAGGGGACCTTCCGCCTGCCGCGAGCCGGCGAAGAGGTTCGCCTGCACGATCAGCAATTGCCGCTCATCATGGCCGATACGTTTACCGGCGCGCCCGGCTTCTCTGCACCGTATTGCGAAGTCGACTTCGCGCCACATAAGCATCGCTGCGACGTGCTGCTGCAGGGTAGCGCCCATGCGCCGCAGGGACGGCCGACAACTCGCATTGCAGTGGGGCTTCGTATTGGCCGGTGGATGAAAACCTTCGCCGTGGTGGGTGACCGCCACTGGCAGGCCAAGCTCGCTTCGGTGACAGGTAGCGCGCCGGAGCCGTTCACCGTCAAGCCGATCAGCTATGACTTCGCCTTCGGCGGCACGGATATGCATCATGAGAATCCGGCCAAGCATGCGGCCTTCATGCGCAATCCCATCGGACGCGGCTTTCACCAACATTTGAAGAGCGAGTGGGTCGACGGCTCGCCGCTGCCGAATACGGAAGAAATCAATCGACCGGTCGATGTACCGGATGGCGACTTCATCCCGATGGCCTTCGGCCCGATCGGCCGCGCCTGGGAACCGCGTTTCCGCTATGCCGGCACCTACGATCAGCAGTGGTTGGACCAGCACTTCCCGTTTCTGCCGCCCGATTTCGACGAGCAGTATTACCAGGCCGCGCCGCTCGACCAGCAGTTGTCGATCCCGGTCGGTGGGCAGGAGGTCGCGTTAGGCAACCTGACGGCAGATGGTTCGCGTACTTTCATGCTGCCCAATTTCAAAGCGCCGGTGCACATCTTTCCGAAGAAAGGCGAGCGCGAAGACCTGCAAGCGACCCTCGACACCATCGTCTTCGAGCCGGACTACGAGCGCTTCAGCATGACCTGGCGCGTGGCGCGGCCATTGAAGAAGAACATGTTCGAGATCGCCCAGGTGCTGGTCGGCCGCAAGGGCAGGGAGTGGTGGCAACAGCGCGAGGAAGTGGCCTTCCCGATTCCGGTAGTCATGGTGCGGGCCGAACCGGCGACGTAGACCTGAGCCATGCCTGCACAACCCATCGCCATCAAGAAAACCGGCCTCGTCACTAGCGTGGGCCTCTCCGCACCGGCAAGCTGCGCCGCGATCCGTGCCAAGGTCAGCAACCCGACCGAAACGCGTTTTATCGATTCCGGCGGTGAATGGATCATGGCGCACCAGGTGCCGCTGGAAAAGCCATGGCGGGGCCGCACCAAGCTCACCAAGATGGCGGCGATGGCGATCGCCGAATGTCTCGATGGCATTCCGCGCGAGGAATGGACGAGCATGCCGCTGCTGCTGTGCGTGGCCGAACGCGAGCGCCCCGGCCGTCTCGAAGGACTCGACGATCAACTCTTCCTCGACATCCAGCAGGAACTGGACGCGCGCTTCGCTCCCGGATCTGCTATTGTCGCCCATGGCCGTGTGAGCGCAGCCATCGCGCTCGTCCAGGCGCGCCAGCTGATCTATGGAAGCAAGGTCCCACATGTGATCGTCGCCGCCGTCGACAGCCTGCTCACTTGGCCCACACTCAGCGTCTACGAGCGCGAAGGGCGCTTGCTCACCGCACGCAATTCCAACGGCTTCATGCCGGGCGAAGCTGGTGGCGCGCTGCTGCTTGGCCGGTGGGGTGGAAAGGCAGAGTTGCTGTGCACCGGTATCGGCTTCGGCGTCGAGAAGGCGCACATCGATTCCGGCGAGCCGCTGCGTGCCGAGGGCTTGACGCTCGCCATCAAGGGCGCACTCGCCGATGCCGGGTGCGAGATGCACGATCTCGACTACCGCATTACGGATCTGTCGGGGGAGCAGTATTACTTCAAGGAAGCAGCGCTGGCGCTTTCACGCACACTGCGCAAGCGCAAGGAGGCGTTCGACATTTGGCACCCCGCCGAATGCACCGGTGAAGCTGGCGCTGCAGTCGGTGTTGCCGTTTTTGCGCTGGCTGACGCCGCCTGCCGCAAGGCTTACTCTCTTGGACCTCACATCCTCACTCACCTTGCCAACGACAAAGGCCAACGCTTCGCAGTCGTGTTGAACTTCGGAGTTCCGTAATGTCAAACCAAGTTTTCGCCAATTATATGGAGATATCCTGCAAGGCGGGAGCGGGCAAGACAATCTGCGCCTTTCCCGATGTCTGTTTCACGCCTCCGCAAACACCAGCTACGCCGCCCGGCGTACCGATCCCATTTCCAAATACAGGTATGGCATCGGACTGCGTCGATGGATCAAGCACAGTCAAGATCTCGGGTCAGGAGGTAATGCTCAAGAACAAGTCTTACTTCAAGAAAAGCACGGGAGATGAGGCAGGCTGTGCACCGAAGAAAGGTGTCATCACCAGCACGAATATGGGCAAGGTGTATTTCAATGCTTGGTCTATGGATGTAAAGATTGAGGGGGAGAATGTCGTTCGGCATTTTGACCTGACGACTCATAACCATGCTTCGTCTCCTGGACAGACTCCTCCCTTTCCGGAAATGGAGGGAATGTCTAGCGGTATCGTGACGGTGCGTTGTGATCCTAGCTGGACGCCGTGCCAGAAGGCGCAGGCCCGTGCCAAGGTAGAGGCTATGAACAAAATGAGCGGGTTGACCCGCCGGCCCGGGATTTCCAAGCCTGACGGATTAGCGTCCAGTTTACGTGAATTAGGCAATGCGGGTGCGAAGGCTTTCAAGGAATTATTGAAGGCCAAGGCACAGGGAAAGACTATTAAACGCGAGTGGCTTCCTCCTAAAGCGCATCCGAAGGGAGATTCCTCCGATCACATGCATCCCTGTATGGCCAAGGAACTTGAGGATAACCCTAAGGCCATTAACAGCTGGAGCGCAGATCACGTTCAAGATCTGCAATTTGGAGGGAAATGGCATGGTCCTCTTAAGATGCTGGATAGTACGGTAAACGAATCTTTGGGAAGACAAATGAGTAATGGACCTTCGATGGTGACCGAGTTCAAGCAAGAGGAATGTGGATGATTTGGCGTAATTTGGTGTTTTTAATTGAAAGAGTGCGGATTGATAGCGCCTACTATGCGAAATTTGATCCAGACCTTGGTGAAACAGCAGAACCGAATCTTCGAATTGTTGCAGGTCGAGGAGCGATCCATCGTGAATCCGCCTATCGACTCGATGCGGTTGGTAGAACTCCAACGATGGTTTTCTACACAAAATTGTCTCTTGCCCGATTCCTACCGGGAGTTCCTGTTAGTGTGTGACGGAATCCCGAATTTTTGCGTTTCCTACAGCCTCTTTGGCTCCTTGGAACTGCTCGATGTTGGCTATCAGGGACTGCTTCGGAACACGGTTGCCGGCGTGGCAGGGCGCGAAGATGGTCGTGATTTCCCAATAGTCCTGATCGGGTACGATAAGGACACTTCAACGCGGGTCTTTTTTGAGGGACATCACGAACCATTGCTGCCGAACGAACTCGTTGTGCTGGAAGGGAATCCAGGTGACATGGCAATCCACGAATCGTTCCGCGAACTTCTCGAATTTCGGATTGAGACCAATCGGCTGACTCTCTCTCATCTCGCCGATCTCCTTAGTGGAAAGGTCAATGAATGAACCACGCAGTGCAGAGCATGTGATAGGAGTCATCGGCACATTTATATTGTCAGATTGGCAGAGGACCAAACGCAATTATTTTTGGCTCCAAACAAGCGGCGTAGGTGTAGTCCGCGAGACTTCGTTGGCGCGAATCGTTACTCACTAAGACGCAAATCAAAGGCGACCCGACCATGCTAGCCACCTCCAGTGATCGGATACCAACCATCATTCACCAACACATCGAAGAATCGGCGATCCTTCGCAACGTGCGCTCTGTGCTGCTGGCCGCTCCGCATTTGAAATTACATCACCTGGGTCGTTTGGATGATCGACTGGCTGCGCACCTCGACAGTCTAGCGGTGGCGGGTGAATTCGGCTGGAAGCTCTGCGAATCGGCACTGGAAAAACTCGGAGTCGGCGAAGTGTTCGCGACGACGGTACGGGCAATTGAGGACGGAAATTCGTTAGGGCTCGACAAGCTGCTGGCGCTGGTTGAGGCTGCTCCCGAATCGCTGCCCGGCCTGATCTCCGCCTTCGGCTGGGTCTCGGCACAACATCTGCAAGGTACGATCAAAAATCTGCTCGCTTCGGACAGCGTGTTTCAACACCAGGTCGGCATTGCCGCCTGCGCGATGCACCGGGTCGATCCCGGCGCTGCGCTCGATGCGGCACTGGCCGATGCCGATCCCAGCTTGCGCGCGCGCGGCTTGCGCGTCGCCGGGCAATGCGGGCGGCGCGATCTGCTTGCCGCATGCGTGAAGGCGCTGGCCGACGAGGATGCCGCCTGCCGCTTCTGGGCGGCCCGCTCGGCCGCGCTGCTGGGCGAGCGGGGCAAGGCGCTTGACATACTGAAAAGCATTGCCCTGCAGGCAGGGCCGGCTCAAGCGCGTTCCCTTGCGCTCGTGCTCAAACTCATCGATGCCGGGCAGGCCAATGCGCTACTCAAGGTCGTGGCGCAAGACGCGTCGCATATACGTTACCTAATTCAGGGCGCGGGCATGGCCGGCGATTCCCATTATGTGCCGTGGCTGATCAAGCAGATGGAGGAATCGATGTTGTGCCGACTGGCCGGCGAGTCATTCACCTTCATCACCGGCCTCGACCTGGCCTATCTCGACTTGGAGCGCAAGCCACCCGAAAACGTCGAATCCGGTCCCAACGACGATCCGAACGACGACAACGTTGCGATGGACGAAGATGACAGTCTTCCTTGGCCAGATCGGGTGAAAATCCAGGCATGGTGGGATGTCAACCAGCAGCGGTTCCAGCCTGGCGTGCGCTATTTCATGGGTGAGCGGTTGAGCGTGCAGCACTGCAAGAAAGTGTTGCGCGAGGGTTATCTGCGCCAGCGCATCGCAGCAGCCGAATATCTGTGCCTGCTTCAGCCTGGCACTCAATTGTTTCCTACCAGCGCGCCTGCGTGGCGACAGCAACGCTGGCTCAATCAGATGGGGTAAACGCGTGCTTGCCAAAATGATTCTTGCCGTGCTGTCCGCCGTGTTTCTCGCCGCTGCGGCATGGCGTCTGCTGCGCGACGGCGGCCGCATCGGGCCCGCGAGCAAGGCGTGGCTATTGGTGGGAGGAATTTTCGCCATCTTGAGTGGATGGCTTTGGTTGAATTGACGTGTTGAGCCTGGACTGGCTTTGCAAGATGAAGGGCAAGCTTCCGGGACTATTCGTCTATTGGCGCCCATTGGTGGGTAGCGTTGGATAACGGGAGCCGTATGAGGCGAGAGTCTCATGTACGGTTCTGCGAGAGTCTCAGGGCGAAATTCCCTCGGTCTACTCACCAGAATTCCTGTAATGGCTACAAGCTGCACATCGATACGGCCGACTGCGGCGTGCCGGTGAGCGTGTTGCTGACCAGCGCATCGGTACACGATAGCCAGACGGTCGTGCCGCTGGCGACAATGACGGCAGCGCGCGTAACGAACCTGCACGACCTGATGGACGCCGCTTGCTGCAGCGCCGAGATACACGAACACAGCAGGAGCCTGGGCCACGTACCGTTGATCGACCACAAACAGCGCGGCGGCGCAAAGGATGAGTTCGAATCGGCCGATGCCGTTCGCTACAAGGAGCGCAGGCAGCGCGGATCAACGGGCGTCTGAAGGATGAATTTGGCGGCCGCAACGTTCGGCTCCAGGTTTGGGGTCTGACGGGGACGCCGAGTCCCGGCGGGTCAGACCCCGGTCTTTTTACTGCACCACATTCCCAT